>CAYQKA010000042.1:1975-8246 GCA_964418055.1 uncultured Planctomycetia bacterium
TGGAGTTTGCCACTGGGTTAATGGGCGATATTAAAAAAATACAAAAAAGCAAGACCTTTGATATGAATAATGCGGCTGATGTTTTAGAAGCCGTTGAACGCAGAGCATTAGGAGCCACTTTACCAGACAATTTTAAGCCCCTTTGGGGTAAATTATCTAAGTTTGCTGATAAGACTGCTCACATGAGAAAACAAATAGGTAAGTCTGTTCTATCAGAAAAAGATTATAAACATTGGGTGCATACCTTGTCTCAGGCTGAACGTGAAAAATTACAGGGTAGTTTGTATGATACTATCTTTAAAGTCTTTTCTACGCAAACTCCCTCAGATAAACATAGACGAATACTAAAGTTTGTAGCGTTGGGTAATCCCGATAGCCATTTTGTTGATACGGCAGTGAGAAGAAAACTCTTGCCTGTTTCTATGAAGGGTGTCTCAAAAGAAGAATTAGGGGATATGTTTGAAAACACCATCAGAGATGTAGCTGACCTTAGAGACGTAGCTGATATGTATAACATTAAAGTTGATTTACGAGACAGAAAATATCTAAAGACTGGGCAGGGACTTGCAGGCGGATATTGGAACACAGACACAAATACTTATGTTGTTGCTACTGGTGCTCGCACTAAAAGCTGGCTCAGCACTACAGCTCATGAGCTTGGTCATTCTGTGCATGGTCGGGTTGGTGGTTGGGCAGCCCAGAAGCAATATCCTATTGAAGGAAAACTTGTTACTGACGCATTGTCTAAAGGTATAAACAAAACGCTAATGCCTAAAAAAAATTGGGCACTTCTTGAAAGCAAAACAGCTCTTCTTTCTACAGAAGCTAAACAAAAAATAAGGAATTATTTACACATAACCCCACGAACAATAGCCAAGAAAAAACATTACTATAATAAGCCAAACGAACTATTTGCACAATATATGGAAGTTTGGAAGCTTGACAAGAGTAAGGCTAAAGAAATATCCCCTAAGCTTTTTAAGGTAACCAACGACATATTGGACTCAACTCCTTCTTTTAGAAAAGCTAAAGAGTTTTTTAATAGACAAATTGGTCGTGCTGGGGACGCTACCTATTCTGGGGAAAATGTATTTAAAGACCCAAAAACCAAAGAGCTATTTATTGGTCAGCAAGCAACTATAAAAGAAATCAATTCTTCTGTTGGTGAAGCACGAGTGTTAAAAAAATGGCTTGCAGATGGTCGCTTTAGAGTTGATGACATTGATAGAACGGTGCCAGAGTTTGTTGATGATGTAACTAAAGAGGTTTATGAAAATCCTTTTATGTCGGTTGACATTCCCTATACCGCTTATGTGATGAACAGAAGGCTTGCCAGAGAAAATGGTGGCTTACTCTTTAGGCACATGGCTGGAAACTTAGGCTCTGAAGAAGCGATAGACGGTTGGGTTAAGGGCACTGGGGAACTAAAGCATTTATATTTTAATCCTAAAGTTGCAGAACAAATAGAGATGGTAAATAAGGCTTTCATAGGGGAAGAAAGTGCCAGAGGTTTCCTCAAGACATTTGATGAAGTTCAAAATTATTGGAAGCTTCAGACGCTGGGCATATTCCCCGCCTATCACTTCAGAAATATAATCGGTAACGTTTGGAATAACTACTTAGCTAATGTAAAAGTTAAATATTATAAAGATGCGTTGATGTTCCAGAATGGAAAGCTTAAAAAAAGCATAGCTGGAATACCCCCCAAGCAATTAAAATCAATGATAGAGTTTTTTGGTATAGAGAGTCATGGTCTGATGGGAGCGGAACTACCATCTATGATGCCAAGCATGGGTAAGAAGTCGCTTGGTCAAAGAGCGGCTAAGGCTTCTGCTGTCCCCGCACAGGTTGGAATGGAAAAAGTTGGTAGACCAATAGAAGCCAATGCTCGTATAGCTCACTTTTTTGGTAGATTAGATGAAGGCTACTCTCCCAGAGACGCAGCCATGTCAGTTAAAAAATATTTATTTGATTATGCAGAACTAACACCCTTTGAAAAGAATGTTATGAAACGTATTATGCCTTTTTATACTTGGAGCAGAAAAAACATACCGCTTCAACTTGAAGCATTGACCCGCAATACTGGGAGACCAATGCTGTTAGAGAAGGCTCGTCAGGAAACCTACAAAGCTGTTGGCGAACCAAACAAGGCGTTTATGCCCGACTGGATTAGGGAGCGTATGCCGTTCTTCTTAGGAAAAGAGAAAAACGAGTATTCTTTCTTTCCTTTAGAGAACTGGATTCCTTTCGCTGATATAATGAAGGTATCACCCGCAAGAGCTAAGGATATTGTAGGAGAACTTTTATCACCTATTATTAAAATACCTATAGAACTCTCTACTAATAAGGTTTACTATTTTGACCAGCCCATACAAAACTACATGGGTGAACGTGAAGAGTTTTTAAGAAAAGATATGCCCGCTTGGGTTGCATACTTAGGCAGACAGGTCAGGATTCTAAATGAAGTAAACCGTATGGTTGGTTATAGAACTAAATCACCTACGGCTCCACCAGAGCCTACTGTAATACAGAAAACAGCGAGAGCTTTAACTGGGGTAAAAGCATACCGCTATGACCTTAATAAAGCTATATACTCAAAAAAATTAGACATCTTAGATGAAATCAAAAAGCTTAAAATCGGACTATCACGGGCTGAAAGTTATGGTAGAAAAGAAGAGGCAAGGCGAATAAGAAAGACCCTTGAGGGCATAGAACAACAAGTTAATCGCCTTCCACAAACGAAAAGGTAACAACATGGAAAAATCTAATGGTAACGGCACAAAGGCAGCTATGGTTGCTCTATTAAGACTCATAACACCCATTTTGACAGGGTTAGTTTTAATAGTTATAACCCTTTTGAGAGCTGAGATAACAGAGCTTAAGGTTGATGTAAGAGATTTAACTGATGATGTAAAAGTTATATCTGCCAATATGGTTGGCAAAACTGCCTATGGAAAAGATATGTCTAAGATAGATAGAAATTGTGAAAGGCGTGATGATAGAATCAGGAAGTTAGAAATAAGAATACAATAAAAGAAAGGAGAGAGGCTATGGATAATTTTCAAGCAGCAAGCATAATGGCTATGGTGATACCGTTTATCGTTGAGCTATTGAAGAAGCTTAAGTTACCCGTTAAAGCAGCTCCCGTAACTGCTATGATTCTTGGTGCATTGGCTGGAGTTGGTGCTTTTTTAGCAAAGATGTCTGGAGATTTAACTATGATTCAGGTAATAATTGCTGGAATCGCTATTGGCGGAACATCTACTGGACTGTATGATATAAAGAAACAGTTTGTAGATAAAAAATGAAAAGGCTAACCGTTTTTATTAAACTGATAGTTGTGATTCTTGGTTTTTTCATTAGCAAGAATAAGGAGAAAAATGAAAAACGGAAAGAAGCTGTGCAGCAAGTTCTTCAAGGAGTTGATTCTGGTGATACTTCTCTTATTACTATTGGGTTTAGTAAGTTGCAGTAAGAGAGTTGTGTTTTATACAATAAGCCAGCAAGACATAATCCGCATCAAAGAAGGCGAAGAAGTTGTCGCTCCAAAGGACGGATACTTTTTGTCTGACCTTTACATGAAGGAAGCAGTAAAAGCCACCGTTCAATAATCTCCGACGACAAAACAAACATTAGGGGGAGCAAATCAGCTCCCTCTTTTTTTTTAAAAAAACCCCTTGACAAAGTGTGAAACATAGTGTAAGCTTACATCAATACCAAATAAAATAATAATCAGGGGGCGGCACACCTGCCTTAGCTTTCACAAGAGAGCTTAAATAGTTCGCCCCCGTCATCTAACCAAAGGAGTTAAAATGCTTGACGATAAGACCGCAAAGGCACAAAAAGAGCAGATAGACAAGATACTAAGCTTTGTAAAAAGCGACTTAGAAGACCGCCTGCACGGCAAGAACATTGATAAAATTGTAGCAAAAGTTGAAGTAACCCCGCAAAAAGAAACCCCTCACATAAAATTACACATAGACATAGAACTTCATGGACGACTGGCTGTTTTATTGGAAAGCTATATTGATTTTTCCAAAGTGTTGGGTCATACGCCGTCCAAAGGAATAGAAATGCTTCTTCTTAATTCATTGGTTCCCGAAGCCTTATTAGAGGAGTGGAAAAATGAAGAAGAAGGGTAATCCCAAAATAAAAGTAAACTCTGGACTATATAAAATAAACGGAAAAAACTATGACAGGGTTACTTCTGTTATCGGTAACACATTAGCTAATCCTAATTTAGTAAGGTGGAAAGTAGCCTTAGGAGCAAAAGAATCTACCCGTGTAGGAATGGAAGCTGCCGCTTTTGGCACAGAAGTTCATCATTCATTAGAAACAACATTAAAAGGAGAAAAATATATAGTGCCCGCTAAGTTTAAAGATAAGGAAAAGGACATTTTGCAGTGCCGTTCCTTAGGACTTCATTTCTTAAAAAGCTATAGGCTTTCCCCTGTGGAAATGGAGCAAACTATCTATTCAGAAAAGTTTAGAGTGGCGGGCACTTGTGATGTAATCTGCAAAAACTCTTTAGGTCAACTTGCTATGGTTGACTGGAAAACAGGAAACATTTATAAAACGGCTCACATTCAAATAGCAACATACAGGCACCTGTATAATGAAATGGGCAAGGGTCTACCCGTAAAACTTTATATTGTAAGGCTGGGAAAGGGGCACCAAAAAGAACCTTACATTGAAGAGGCAGACCACACTAATTTTTCTCATTTTGTGAGTCTATTAAAATTATTTAGGGGGGTGATACAGGCGTAAAGTTCAAAGACTAAGAAAGAAAAGTTGTTTAAAATCTGCACAAGTTGTGCACTAACGAAGTGGGGAAAAGATGAAAAAGCAAACCGTAGTAATCAACAGAGACTTAGGAAAAGATTTACTGTCGCTGTTAGAGTCAACAAAAGAACCAATGAACGCACACCGAGCAGCATTTCTATTGAAGTGTGAACCAATAAAGATTTATCAAGCGGTCAGTAGAAATAGAAAAAGATTTTTACTCGGCAAAACTGACACGAGAGTATGGACAACCAAAGACGGCTATATGCTATCTCCTTCCAAAGAGGGAATTAAATATGAATCGGCGGTAAGGGTTGCAAATCTAACTGGGCTAATAAGAAGCTCTGCCCCAGTGTTAAAGTTTTGCAAAAGAGTTGACCGCAAACATTATGCTATGCTTGAAGAAAAAGTAATGACAGCTCTTACGGGTATCACTGTCAAGAGGATAAGCTAATGAAAAAGCAGAGAAAATATACAATAGCTAATAGTTCTGAATTAGAAATTAGAAAAGAGTGGTATAAAAAAGAGTATGACACAAACATATCTCTTACTAATAATTGCAGAAACTATTTAGATACATACATTCCCAAAGGAGCAAAGGCTCCAGATTTTCACGCTCTTAGGCGTTGGGTAGAATATATAAGAAACAGAGATGCGGGTGTTCCAAGAGCACCCAAGAAAAAAGCTTTCTTTGACGCTAAATATGTCGGCATTACGTTAGACGGACAAGTTGTCCCAATGGAAGATGAGTCTGCTCTTAAGGATTTTGTTGCGGGGCATATTGGCGTGAGTATGAAGTATGCAAAAATAATCACACCCGAAGTTGAGATTAAGGTAAAGATAGGGGGATAACATGGCTAAAGAACCAGAAAATTACGAGTCAGTAGATGTAGAGCTTTTAAGAAAACTTGTTTTAAGCATACCTAATGATATAGATTCTCTAACGGGTAAAAAAATAAAAGCACTTCAACTAATGAGAAAAGCCGACGCTGAGGCGAGCAGAAAGTTTAGCAAAGCATATCTGACTTGTAGGGCAACTGAAAATGTTACTGCCGTTGACGCAAAGCACATGGCTACTGGTAATGATGATGTATTTGCTGCTCAGATGTTTGCCGTAGCTAAAGAGGCTGATTATAGAGGCTACAGCGACATGATAGAAAACTTAGACAGGAAATATACGGCAGCCAAGAAGGTCTTAGACTCTCTATTAAAGGAGAAAGTGTGAGAACATATTCAATAAAAAGGCTTATAACGGGGCATAAGCTGGGTAGCGTTCATGCGGGCAAGGTGTTCGTTGCTGTTCCAAATAAATATGAGCCCCCTTATAAGATAGAGTATAAAGACAAGTCTATAACAATAAGTAAGGGTGACAAGCCAGTTCTTAATAAGTCGTTTCCAGATAAGTTTGGTAGGGGCTGGTATACTCTTAATTACTATGAGTGGACGGAAGAGAAGTTTAACGCAACAGCAAAGCAAATAACAATGTTTG
>CAYQKA010000043.1:0-7908 GCA_964418055.1 uncultured Planctomycetia bacterium
TTTTAAAGCTGATAACTGCTTCAGATACCTTGTTACTTTTCAGGTAGTTATTGCCGGAATCATAGAATTGTTTGGCTTGTTTTTCCTTATTAGCCCCGCAGGCGGAAAGCAGAAAACAGCCCATAACTAATAACAGGGTTAAGGTAATTAATCTTTTATTTAATACTTTATGCATTTTTTTCTCCTTTTAACTTTGCATTAGTGTAAATAGTATTGTATCACTTAATAACCCAAAATTCAATATGTAATCATTATGTGTTCAAGCATCAAAATTTAGCCTTTTTTATATAGGAATAGACTATTCTTCAAGTAAGATAATAAAATAATATCTTGATATGTTTTTTTAGAGTGGTATAATAATAATCGAGGTGTAAAGATGCAGGACGATTATAATTATCTAGAAAAACGGGAATATAAACGTCTGAGATTAAAGTTTCAGGTTGAAATTGAAAATTTTATAAATCACCGGACATTAAGCCTAATTTCACAAGATATTAGTGTTGGCGGCATGGGTATTTCAAAACTTGCCCCAGAAGGTATGGAGATTTTTACAGAAGAAGAATTAGAAACGGATGCTCCTATAGGCATCCGTCTTATTTTGCCTGGATCTGATGGAGAGTTAGTTTTAAAGGGAATTGTCAAGTGGGCCGAGCGGACCAAGACCGGTATCTGGAAGGCTGGTATAGGATTTGATGACCCTCAGGTAGATATTAATAAGTATTACATTAAGCCTAATATCGTAGAAGGTAAAAAAAGGGGCGAGAGATATAATCGCCTTTTTCAAATTGAAATCAAGAAACAATCTAGCAATAAAATATATACTGGCATATCCATAAACTTAAGCAGTGAGGGGATGCAAATATTCAGTGATCAATTGTATTCTACGGATACACCCATAGAAGTAAGAATGCATATCATGGGTACGAATAAATTAATTTTAATTAAGGGCAAAGTTCTCTGGGCTCGGCAAGAAGAAGGAAGCACTTGGAGAATGGGTGTGGTCTTTGATGAAAACTTGCCTCTAGAGGATTATAAAAATCTCTAATCTTCAATATATCCTATCATGAAACATGACGATTTATTAACTTCTGCGCAGTTCGTTAAAGGTGTCGGCCCCAAAAAATTCCAAATCTTAACTCAACTCGGCATCCAGACTATAAAAGACCTGCTTTATTACTTTCCCTATAGATATGAAGATAGACGCCATCTCAATCAAATAAAAGATTTAAGAGAGGGCCAACTGCAGTCATTTCAAGCTGAGGTTTTAGCTAAAGGAATGCGCAGAGCACGCAACAGGCGTACTATTTTTCAAATGTCTTTGGGTGATGAAACTGGTAGAATAGATACTCTTTGGTTTAATCAACCTTATCTAAAAGATAATTTTAAAATAGGGGATAAGGTTATTATTTACGGCAAGATTCAAAAAAGAAAAGGTCTGCAGGTCATTAACCCCGAGTATGAAATTATTTATGATAGTGATAGTTCAGATGATACCCTGCATACTAAAAGGATAGTGCCTATATATGGCCTGACTAAGGGGATCGGTTCTCGGGCTTTAAGAAGAATATGTTTCAATGCCGTAAATGAATTCAGCAATACGCTTAAAGATAATCTTCCTGAAAGTCTATTAAAAAAGTACAATCTTATAACTCTCGCTCAAGCTCTTCGGGATATCCACTTTCCTGATAATAATAATGCAATTACGTCGGCTAGAAAGAGGTTAGTCTATGAAGAACTCTTTGGTTTAGAATTAACTATGGCTTGGCGTAAGCATAATTACAAGCATCTTCATAAAGGCATAAAATTAAGCTTTAAAAAACCACTAGTAGAAACCTTTATTAAGAAGTTACCTTTTACGCTGACTCAATCACAGGATAAGGTTATTGCAGAAATCAAAGATGATCTAGGCAGTCCGCAGTGCATGCAGAGACTTTTACAGGGAGATGTCGGTTCCGGCAAAACAGTAGTAGCTCTAATAAGTGCCCTCTATGCTGTTTCGGCTGGCTATCAGGTAGCTTTAATGGCTCCCACAGAAGTTTTAGCCCAACAGCACTACAGAACGATTAGTGAGTTACTCAAAGGTATGAAAATAAATAAAGGGCTCTTAATTTCACAAATAAAGAAAAAAGAAAAAAGTGAATTAATTGAGAAAATAAAAAAGCATAAGGTAGATATTATTATCGGGACTCACGCCCTTATTCAGGAGAATGTTTTTTTTAAGAAATTAGGCTTGGTAATAATTGATGAACAGCATAAATTTGGGGTCATCCAGAGGGATACGCTTTATAAAAAAGGGGAGAACCCTGATTTATTAATTATGACCGCTACCCCTATTCCCAGAACACTGGCTTATAGCATTTATGGTGACTTGGATGTCTCAGTGATTAGTGAGCTTCCCGCAGGTCGAGAGGAAATTACTACCTGGTGGGTGACGAAAAATAAAATTGAAGGAGCCTATAATTTCATTAGTAAACAGATTAAAGCCGGCAGGCAGGCCTATATAGTTTATCCCTTAGTTGAGAAATCAAAAAAGTTGGAACTTAAAGCAGCCAAGGAAATGTATGAACATTTAAAAGATGAGATATTTCAAGGGCATAATGTCGGGCTCTTACATGGACAAATGAAAGGGCCTGAAAAAGATAAAGTCATGACGGCTTTCAAGAAAAATAAACTTGATATCTTAATTTCTACAATAGTTATCGAAGTGGGTATTGATGTAGCTAATGCTTCAGTTATGCTCATTGAACATGCTGAACGTTTTGGCTTAAGTCAACTGCACCAGCTTAGAGGCCGTATTGGCCGCGGGCCTCATGAGTCTTATTGTATCCTGGCTTCATCAGCTTTAACTGAAGTTGCCAAAAGGCGTCTGGCGATTATGAGTAAAGTGACTTCAGGTTTCAGGATTGCTGAAGAAGATTTAATTATTAGGGGTCCGGGAGAGTTCTTTGGGCTTAGACAGCATGGCTTTAAAGATTTAAAAATAGCTGATTTAATCAGAGACGAAGACGTTTTAAAGAAAGCCAGGAAAGATGCCTTTGACCTGTTCAATAAGCCTCAATTTATCGAAAGCCCAGACTATAAAACACTCTTCAGCTACTATATAGAGCATAATATATAACCCTTTATCATTATAGTTAATGTGGTATAATAACTGGTATGAAAAAATACATCTGGTTAGTTATTTTTGTGTTTTTTTCAGGTTGTATGTCTACTCAGTATAATAGAGCTACGGGACAGCATGAACGCACTTTATATTCAACTGAGAAAGAAGTGCGCATGGGTGCTAAGATTTCAAAAAAGATTATCAAGAAATATGGCCTCTGTGAGGATGAAGAGGTTCAAAAAAGAGTTAAGGGTATCGGAGCAAAACTAGCTGCAGTTTCTGACAGGGATGACCTGAAATATCATTTTGCGGTTATTGATGATGAAGAGGTAAATGCTTTAGCCTTGCCAGGTGGATATGTTTTTGTTAGTAGTGGGCTAGTCGAGGCGGCTGATTCAGATGATGAAATTGCTGCGGTTGTTGCCCATGAAATCGGGCATGTTGCGGCCAAGCATTCCATGAAACAACTGCAGGGTGAGTATCTTTTTACTTTTTTAACTGCTCTGACTATGATTGGTAATAGTGATCGGAATGTTCAAAGCGGGAGTAACTTTACCTATATTTCTCTGATGATGCAGTATTCCAGGGAATACGAAAAGGAAGCTGATAAACTATCAGTCAGATATTTAAAGCGGGCCGGATATGATCCTAATGCAGCCCTAGCTATGTTAGATAAACTCGAAGCCATTGATGAAAAAAGGCCCTCTAGAGTTTATACATATTTTAAAAGTCATCCGCCGCATGATATGCGCCAGGCCCTGATTAGAAAAGAAATAAGCGGTGAGCTTTATTATGATGATTATCTGGATTTAATAAGTGTTTATGAAGAAGATAGATAATATATTTTCAATACGTTTGTTTATTGTTTCAGCGGCAGTTATAGGACTGCTTATTTTATCTGTTGGCTGTAAAACTGCCAATGAAGGCAACCTTCAAGTGGATTCGACAGATAGCATTGGCCTAAGTTGGGGTATGACTTTTACAAAAGATGCTCCGGAAAATATGCCTAGCATAGATGAGCTTACTAGAGGAGCAGATTTAATAGTTAAAGCAGAGGTGGTCTCGAGCCGGCCGGTAAATTTTAAATTTAACGGTATCACTTATTATCAGCTGACATTATTAAAGTTAAATGAGGTAATAAAGGGCAGTAGTAATTCAGAAGTTATAAGTGTTTATGCCAGAGAAAACAATGTACCTGCTAAGTATATGTCGGCTTATGAGTTATGTGATGATGTCCTGGTTTTTCTAAAAAAAGATAAAGGTTTATATTTTACCTATGGTAATGCTTATGGCCAGATGTCCATTGCTGGCGGACGGATTACTAACTGGCGGAAGATTGAGAGAGGTAAAGTTGAGGATAATATAATAATTCCTTATAGTGAGGCGAAACAGTTGATTATTATTGCTTTATATGTAGATAACTTAAACAGAAAGATAGATACTAAAAACGATGAGTAAAGTAAAAACAAAAGCTGGGTTTGCGGTCTTAGTGGGCAGGCCTAATGTAGGCAAATCGACATTTTTAAATAATGTTTTAGGTAAAAAAGTAAGTATTATTTCTCGAGTTCCACAGACAACAAGATTTTCTATTAGAGGAATTTTTAATGACCCTAGAGGCCAGATTGTTTTTGTGGATACCCCTGGAATTTATCTATCCAATAAGCACCTTATGAAATTTCTATCATCCAGAAGTTTTTCTGCCAAAGATGAAGGTGACCTGGTTTTATATATGGTTGACTTAAGCCGTCGTCCGGGTAGGGAAGAGGAAGAAGTCTTAAGTCAGTTGTGGGAATTAAAAAAACCGGTCATTATGCTCTTAAATAAAAGAGATATAGGCCAGAAGTACGCCGATGATTATATAAGACTTTGGAAAGATGCTGTGGGGGATAATAAAGACCCCTTGAAATACTTTATACCTATATCTGCTTTGGAGAGTATTGGTTTAGATGAAGTCTTGACTACTGTTTTTGAGCATTTACCTGTCTCGGAAGCATTATATCCGCCCGATGTGGATAGCGATTTACCTGATAAGCTTTTTATGTCTGATGTTATCAGGGAGAAAATATTTACGCATATGAAAAAAGAAGTGCCGCATTCTGTGGCCGTTAAGGTGGATAATATTGAAGAGCGGGAAAGTAAAGTTCTCTTTATTCAAGCCACAATTATAGTTGAACGTAAATCTCAAAAGGCAATTGTGATCGGTAAAAAGGCTAATATATTAAAAGAGGTCGGCCAGGAGGCACGGCTGGAATTAGAAAAAGTTTTTGAAAGAAGGATTTATCTTGATCTTTGGGTTAAGGTCCAAAAGGACTGGCAACTGTCTATGGAGACCCTAAGAGAGTTAGGATATATCGTTTAATGCTATTTTATATTTTTTACTTGACATTTTGTTATTAAGGATATATACTTAACATAAACGTTAAGGATGTATTCTTAAGATGAATTATTTAAAGCTATTAAAACTCAAGAATAAACTTTATTTTACAATTGAGGATGCAGCTGCTGTTTTTGACATTAAGCCGGCATCAGCCTATGTTTTATGTAGCCGCTATGTCAAAAAGGGTATCTTTATAAGGTTAAAGAAAAATTTCTATATTTTACAGCAGAACTGGGAAATTTTGTCTGATGAGAATTTCTTTAAGCTATCAAACTTTCTGCAGGTTCCTTCGTATATTTCCTTTATGACTGCTTTATCAGCATATGAAGTAACAACTCAGGTTTTGCGAAACTTTTATGAAAGCGCGTGCATAAAACGTTCTGTTAAGTTTGAGCAAGGGCAAGCGTGTTTTAATTATTATAAAATAAAAAGAAAATATTATTTTAGCTTTGAGAAGAAAAATGGTTTTTTTATTGCCACAAAAGAGAAAGCCTTTGTGGATATGATGTATCTTTATTCTTTTGGGAAATATAAAGCAGATTTAAATTCTATAAACATTGATGCCTTAAATAAAGATAAAATATTAGAAATTGTAAAAGTTTTTCCTTTAAAGACCAAAAATGCGGTAAAAAGAATATGCAAAATTTAATAAAGCAAGAACGGTTTGAATTGGAAGTTTTAGACAAGTTTAAAACCGCTAAACTTTTAGATAAGATAATTTTTACTGGCGGTTCTATGCTGAGGCTATGTTATGGATTAAATAGATATTCAGTAGATTTAGATTTTTGGATATTAAAAAATGTAGATCAAAATAAATTATATGAAGAACTAAGCATTTGTTTAAGTAAGTATTATACTCTAAAGGATGCCGCCAATAAGTTTTATACTTTGCTTTTTGAATTAAAATCTAAAGATTATCCACGCAGTCTCAAGGTTGAAATAAGAAAAGAACGTAAAGAAGTCCAGATTGAGCGCTCAATTGCTTACAGCATATATTCAAATAATCAGGTTTTTATCAATAGTGTTAGCCTGCCTGATATGATGAAGGCTAAAATATGTGCTTTTTTAGACAGAAAAGAAATAAGAGATGTTTTTGATATCGAATTTTTACTGAGAAAAGGAGTGGCTTTAGACGCCTCGCAAAAAGAATTAGATGATATTCTTAAGAACATAAATTCTCTAACTAAAAATGATTATAATGTAAAGTTAGCTTCTTTACTTGAAAAGGAAGAGCGAGAATATTACAAAAATGAAGGATTTAAATTTGTAAAAAGTAAACTAATTGAAAAATTAGCTAAGGAGTAATAATTAATAGAATGCATTTTATTTAAAGCACTACATAAAAATTAATTAGAATCGGAATATTTAATATAATCATGAAGAAATGTAAACATTTTAATATCTGCGGCGGCTGCAAACTACAGGATATTACCTACCAAAAGCAACTTAAATTAAAGACAAATCTTATAAAAAAAAGGGCAGATAAATATGGCGTTATAGTTAAGAGGCGTCTTAAGAAAATTCTTCCCTCTCCAATAAAATATGACTATCGTAATAAAATGGAATTTACCTTTTATGCCGAAGAAGACGGAGGTGTTTGTCTGGGGCTTCACGGCAATAAGCAAAACAGAAGAGTCATTGAATTAAAAGAATGTCTTATAGCCGGCCCGGAAGTTATTAATGTTCTAAAAGCTACTCTAAATTTTGCCAGAAAGAATAATTTAAAAGGATATCATCGCTATAAGCAAAAAGGCTACTTGAGACATCTTTTAATCAGAAAGAGTGTCTCTAATAAAGAGCTTATGGTGATAATAGCCACTACCAGTAAGGGGCGTTTGAAGAAAGATGAGTATGTAAAAAAATTATTATCCTTGAGCCGGTCTAAAAATAATGGCTATAAAATAACCAGTATTTTCCACGTCATTAATGATTCAGTCGGTGATGTTATTAGCTTTGAGAAAGTAAAACTTTTATACGGCAGAGAGTTTCTTGAAGAGAAAGTAGGACGCATTACTTATAGGATATATAATCAATCCTTTTTTCAGACAAATTCCCGCTGCCTGAAAGTGCTATATAATACAGCTAAAAAATTAATTAAACCTGGGAAAACGGATAGGGTTTTAGATTTATTTTGCGGTTCAGGCGGTATCGGGCTTTATCTGGCCAAGAGTGTTAAAGAGGTTGTCGGTATTGAAATTAATGAGCAGGCAATCATAAAAGCCCATGAAAATATGCATATAAACTCTGTAGAAAATATGAACTTTATCCAGGATGATGTCAAGCTGGCCTTAAAGGATAAAAAGGAAGAACTTATTGGTAAGTTTAATAAAGTTATTATTGATCCTCCTCGGGCCGGTATCAGCCGCAAGGTCTTTGAGCGGGTTGTTGCCCTAAAGATACCAAAAGTGTTATATATTTCATGTAATCC
>CAYQKA010000044.1:0-7696 GCA_964418055.1 uncultured Planctomycetia bacterium
CTTGTATATTTATATAAAAAAAATACTTAGATGTCAAGGTATTTATTAGAAATTAAGCATAATTATGCTTACCAAATAAAAATATAACCTTTATGGCTTTGTTAACAAATAATTAATCTCCATAATGAGTTTTGGCCCTATGAATATAAATTATCTTTTTCTTCTCATCTATAGAGTAAATAATCCGATCTTTATAGGTAAGCCTAAGAGAGAAAAAACCGGTAAGATCACCTACGAGTTTTTTGCCTGAATAAGGTTCTTCACTTATTTGTTTTATGAGGATTTCTTTTAGTTTTTGCGATAGTTTAGGTGATAAGTCTCGAACATCTTTAAGAGCAGTTTTTGTAAGCCTGATTTGATAAGACATTATTTTGTGTTTCCAAATGCTTCATCCAAGGAAACAGTTTCACCTTTTTTCATTTCTTTTACAGATTTAGCAATACTTTTTTGAAAGCCCGGAATTGAAAGAAGCTCTAAGGTTTCTCTAAGGCCGTCAAATTCTTCTTCTGACATTAAAACAACATCCCCATTCTTATGACGAATGTGATATATGCGGTGTTTTTTGGTTGCCCCTTTGATTACATCAAAAAATCCCTTTCGAGCATCTGTTGCGGTTAAAGTAGTCATTTTATTTTCTCCTTTTAATTATGTACCGATTTATGTACATATTAAAGATAATTTACTTAATTGTCAAGAATAAAATAAAGAAGAAATGAAAACCTTTTTACCATTTCAATTCATTGCCGCATTTTTCAAGAGGTGTTTTTAACCCTTGGCGAATTGATTTTTTCATTCCTGAAATTGAAGATAAACTTATTGTTTCCTTTGGGGCTTTCAAATCGCCCCCAACTGATATAGAAATATCATTCTCTTGTTTATAATTCATCATAAACAGCATCCTTTTCATTATCCCATAAATCTTTCAAAACAAGGTCTTGATCTAAATGGATAATAAGTAACGCAAATTCTCTTTCTTCTTTGGCCTGCTGCATCGTCACGTTTATTTTCACAATATCTCCTCCAGCTTATCCCCGCTCTCTATCGTGGAGCCAACTAAGAAAACAGTATCATCTAAGACCTTTTTACCCTCAGCCTGTAAACTCACCAACCTGATAAAACCCTCTTTACACTTAATAACTAAACCTTGTCTTTTATCAGCTAAAACTACCTCTGCGGGCTTATACTCTTTATTTTTAGTTAATTCTTCATCGACCTCAACTACCAGGCTTTCATGAACCTTAATTCTTTTTTTATGATAAAAGAAATAAGCTCCGGGCCAGCCAGACACACCTCTAATTAAATTATGAACATCAGTTGCCTGTTTATTCCAGTTAATCAAGCCATCTTCCTTTTCAAGAGCTCGAGCAAATGTTGCCGCCTCATCATCCTGAGGCCTAAAAGCAAGCGTGCCCTCAGTAATGGAATTAATAATCTCTAAAATCATCTTTCCTGATAAAACAGATAATTTATCTGAAAGTGACTGCACATTATCACTTTTTTCTATAACTATTTCATTACTAAGAGCGATATCTCCGGCATCCATCTTTTTACTTATCTTTTGGATTGTGACTCCGGTATAGTTATCCCCATTAATTAGGGCCCAGTTTATAGGAGCAGCTCCCCTGTAAAGAGGTAAAACTGAAGGATGTATATTTAGGGAATAAAGGTTTGGTAGATTGATGATATTTTCAGGTAAAAAGATACCGTAGGAACAGACGACATATAAATCAGCTGCTAATTCCTCAAGCTGACTTTCAGCCTCATCAAGATTTTTAAATTCTAGTGTTGTAAGGCCCTTACTAAGAGCGAATTTTTTTACCGGTGACTGAATGAGGCCTAAAAACCTACCGCCCTTACTATCAGCCCGGGTAACAACAGCTATAACTTCAGAGCCACTCTCACACAAAACCTTTAAAGGTTCTAGTGCAAACTCTGAGGTTCCGAAATAGACTATTTTTATAGGTTTATCCATTATTATAAACTTAACATAGTCACCCTTAAAATACAACCTAAAATTTGGCAAAAGTGCTTTATGAGCTTATATATTGACAAAATTTAAGCTTTTGCATATAATTGTATTAACAATACTTAATTAGGAGAAAGTGATGACTGATAAGTCTAAAGAAATACCTCAGGAAATAAAAGAGTATCTCATAAAAGCTGAAGATGCATTTAAAAAACATAATTATGATTATGCTATTGAACTTTACACCCACGCCCTTGAATTAGATAAGTCCGTTAATGAAACCAGGCATTACTTACATATAACTAAGATAAAGAAAACTCAGGAAAACCCCCCTTCATTTATTACTAAGGGAATGAATAAAGCTAAGGGTCAGGCTATTGCTTTAAATGCTAAAAAACTTGAAAGCCAAAATAAAATTAACGAAGCCATAGATGAATATGAAAAATCTCTTTCAGCCGATGCCTCAACTGCCAGTACATTATGTAAGATGGCTGCTCTTTTCGAACAATTAAATAATAAAGAATCAGCAATGATGACTTATCAGGAAGCCTTAATGATAAATCCGGATGAGATAACTGCCCTAAAAGAACTCGGCCGACTTCTTAAAGAAAATGAAGAATTTGATAAGGCTAGAAAATATTTTTCTCATGCCCAAAGATTAAAACCTAATGATATGGATATTACTCAAGGGCTCAAAGACCTTTCTGCCCTGCAGACTATAGACAAGGGCGGCTGGCAGGACCAGGATACCTTCCGGGATAAAATCGAAGATAAAGATAAAGCCTCTCAATTAGAAATAGAGACCAGGACTTCTAAATCAGCTGAGGATATAGAACATTTAATTAAGAGCATAAAGAAACAACTCGAGAGCGATGCTGAGAACGTAAGCCTGCTCTTTAAATTAGCTGACTGCTATAAGGATAAAAAATCTTTTACTGAGGCCAAAGAAACATACTTAGAAGTTCTAAAATTAAAACCCGAAAATGCAGTAGCCTTAAGAAATATTGATGCTATAAGCGTTCAGATGCTGGAGACTGATTTAAACAAATTAAAGGAATCTCTTAAAGCGGATCCTGAAAACGCCCAGATTAAACAACAAATCCAGGAAATAAAAACTAAACAAAATCAAATCCACTTTGACCGCTTAAAAGGTCAAGTTGCTAAACTGCCTAATGACCTATCTCTGCGCTTTAAATACGGTATGCTCCTTAAAGAAAAAGGCATGCTTAATGAAGCTATCAGCCAGTTCCAGGAAGCTGTTAATGACCCCGCTAAAAGGCTTGATGCCTTAAATATAATCGGTGAGTGTTTCCGGGATAAAGGAATGCTTGATTTAGCTGTTGCCCAGTTTAAAAAAGCCTTGAGCCTGACTAGCAATATAGATGAAAAGACTAAAATGATTTTATATAATTTAGGCCTGGCTTATGAAAAAATGGGTAAAACTGAGGAAGCGGTTAGCGAATTCAAGAAAATCTACGAAGTAGATATCAGCTATAAAGATGTGGCTAAAAAAATTGAAGAAGCTTACCAGGAACCTAAAGAATAGCCCTTTTTAAACAGCGTCTAATTCCACAACCATTAAAACCTTAGAAGGAACTTTATAATTACTTAAAACTGTATCTAAAGCAGTTTTGGTATCTTTAAGTTTAGTAGACTTAATATCTATCTCTACTGCAGACGCACCCCGCTGTTTATAGACTTCAACTGCTGAAATATCTGCCGGATTAATGATTAAATCTTTTTTCTTTAATTCATTCATCTGTTCAATAAACTCCGCGGCGGCTTTCTTGAGCTTAGAAGAATCAACTGACCTGAAATGAACTTTAGATAATGAAGAATACGGTGGTAGCCTCAAGGCCTTTCTTTCTTTGAGTTCTAGTGCTAAAAAAGACTTATAGTCATTATCTTTTAAATACTCCAAGGATTTAAGATTAGATAGAAATGTCTGAATTAAAAAATGAGGGTCTTTGGCTTTTGAATAGTATTCATTTAGGATAGTAAACATAAATGAAAATGATTTCTCTAAACCTCTAAAATCATTCTGATTGATGAGGCTCTCTAAAGATAACGTGGCCAGGCAGTTTGTATTTGTAAAATCTATTCCCGCCCCTAAAATCTGGGTGACGATTAAAAAATCAATCTTACCCTTATTATATTTTTCAATTATCTTAAAACGGTCTTTTATCTTGGAGGCCTCATCTATATCCAGACGCTCTATTCTCGCCTCGGGAAACATATAGGCTAGATTACTCTCTAATTTCTGAGTCCCATAACCGTAGAACTTAAGATAGGCCTTTTTACAGCTAGGGCATATATTAGGCACACTTTGGGTATAGTTGCACCGATGACAGACGGCTTTAGCTTTGTCATAGTGATAACTTAGAATAGTCTCACAGCGTGGACATTTTAAGATTTCATTACACTTTTGGCATTTAATAATACTGGCTGACCCCCGCCTGTTAAAAACAATAACTGCCTGCTTTTTATTATCCAGAGAAGCCTTTAATATACTCTGGAGCCTGAATGAGATAAACCTTTTGCGGGTGGTGATATCTTCTTCGAGATTCAAATCAATGAGCTGAAAATTCTTAACCTGAGGTTTATTCTCAGGCGAATCCAGGAGTTCTATATCTTTTTCTTTTATCCTGTAATAGGTATTTAATGAAGGACTGCAACTTATCCGCAGAAGAGGAATATTACTCCTCTGAGCCCTTAATAAAGCCGCCTGGCGAGCATCATAACGGGGAGTATCTTCCCTCTTATAAAACTCGGACTCTTCCTGCTCAATAATAATTAAACCCAGATTATTGATATCCAAAAACACACAGGACCTGGTGCCAATAACAACTGAGGCCTTATCATTATATAAGCTCTCTAGATTTGCTTTATTTATTTTCTGCGACTGCTGACTTGAGAAAGACAGCAACTCAGAGGCTAAATCTTTAGCCAGCATCCTTTTTAAACATTCAACACTAAAGGCATCAGGACAAAGAATTAATACTTTTTTCTGTTTCGTTAAAGATGCTCTAATAATTTTTAGATAATAATTAATCTTTTCTTCTGTGCTATAGAACTTATATAATAATTCCCTAAACTTATCTTTATCCTTAATTAATTCCCTATCAAGACATTGCTTGCTATCTTTAGAATTAAACCCACCCACATCATTTCCTTCATCAAAATTCTTAATTATTGACTTCTTGGCCTTTAGAGCAAAAGGAACTCCGGCTTCCAGCATCTGGCCCCAGGAACAAAAATAATAATCACCTATTATTTTCATTAACTCAAGTAATTCCTTAGAATAAATTGCCCGCCTGTCAACTAAACCTTCGAGTGAATTTAAGCACTTGAATTCACTCTTCTCTTTAAAGGCCACCACAAAACCAATAGTCTTTTTGTGGGCAAAGGAAATCTTGACCCTCTGGCCTATTTTTATGTATTTGTTTAAATTATCGGGTATGTCATAATCGAAGATTTTATTAATGGGTCGGTTGACGGCGACTTCGGCTATCATTTGACTTTGAGATTGAGTTCTTTCATGATGAGTTTCATATCACTCCAGACAGTTGCCTTCTCTTTGGAATTGCGCAATAAATATGCGGGGTGATATGTAGGCATGAGCTTAATTCCTTCATAAGTATAAAACTTACCTCTTAATCGGGATATAGTAGTTTCCTCTTCAAGTAGTCTCTGGGTGGCAAAAGTACCTAAGGCACAGATTACAAGAGGCTGAATAATCTTAATCTGCTCCTTTAAATAAGGTACGCAGGCTTTAATCTCGTCTTCCTGGGGATTACGATTATTAGGCGGCCTGTCTTTTAAGATGTTAGCGATATAAACATCCTCTCTTTTTAAAGTCATAGCTTCAATAATCTTACCTAAGAGCTTACCGGCCCTACCCACAAAAGGCTTGCCTTGTAAATCTTCATCTCGGCCAGGGGCTTCTCCCACAAACATCAATTTAGCATCTGGGCTGCCTTCTCCGAAGACGATATTGGTGCGACTTTTATATAGGGAACACTTTTTGCACTTTAAAACTTTAACTTCTAATTTCTTTAAGGCTGCAGCTTTATCTTTTAGACTGGTATTAGCTTTCAAGTTTTCTTTTCCTTCCTTAGAGTCTTTAGGCCCAGCCGGTAGCTTATTAAAAGATACACAACTACCTGAGGGACAATAGATTTCATCTATACCTAAATTGACGTTTGTCTCAAGAGCCATCTTAATCTTTTTTAAATCTTTAGATAATTTCTTTGGCAATTTCTGCTACCTTATTTACGGCTTTAGGATGAGATTGCTCTAAAGCACTTTGTTTCATTTTCGAAAGAATATCTTTATTATTTTGAATCTGATGAATGAAATCGACAATAGCCTGAGGTGTTTTTTTAATGACAACTGCCCCCTTAGAAGCTAGATAACCGGCATTACCTTCTTCCTGGCCCGGAATTGGATTAATAACTAAAGCCGGTAAACCTGAAACCAGGGACTCACTTAAAGTTATTCCCCCGGCCTTAGTAATTATCAAATCACTAACCTGCATCAGCTCATCAACATTATCGGCATAACCTAATAAATTAACCTTAAAATCTAATTCTTGGCTTAAAACCTTTAATTTATCCAGTAAGTCTTGATTATAACCGCAGACAAAGACTAAATTTAATTCATCTTTTAAGACAGCTAGATTTTTTAGCAAGTACTCAAAAGGACCTACTCCAAATCCGCCTCCCATAACTAAAACACGCAGTTGTTTATCTATTAAGTGCATATTTTTTTCTATTAACTTCTTATCATGCTTAATTGAAAACTTTAAGTCTACCGGGATACCGGTTATCTCAATCTTCTCTTTGTTTATACCGTCTTTGATTAAATCTTCTTTGGTTCGATTACTAGCTACTAAAAACTTATCCGTTTCTCTGCTCAGCCAATAAGCATGAACTCTATAGTCGGTGACAATGGTTATAAGTTTGCTTTTAATTTCTGCTTTTCTCTTTAATTCGCCGGCCATAGCTGATGAATAAAAATGGGTAGAAATTATAACATCAAATTTTTCCTCTTTTAAATATTTCAGAAACTCAGAGCAACCTCTACTTTCAATAAACATTTTTAATTTCTTAGTCAATCTTGAAAAAGTACGATTGTCGGTCATTTTAAATAAAAGAGCCCAAGCCCAAACTGCATGTTTAACTGCAAAGATATATAAGCCCGGATAAGCCGCTTTAATTAGGCTGTTGCACTTATCTAGCATATCTAAATAAACTATTTCATCAGTAGTGGTATCTTTGGCTTTATAGGCATTGTAGACTGCCTCAGCCGCTTTCTTATGCCCTACACCTGCTGAAGCATAGACAATTAGTGTTTTCACTTTGACTCCTCATTTAAAAGCCAGCTTACAGCTTGCCTTAGATCATTTTTGATATAATCGGGCTTTGTTTGCCAAAGCATTACATCTGCTTCTTTGGTTTTGCCACATAAAACTAAAATCGTTTTACAACCGATACGCTGACCGGCAATAACATCACTTTCTTTATCCCCTATAAAATATATCTCTTTAACATTAATATCTTTATCATCTAAAACCCTTTTAAAGAGGCCCGTCTTAGGTTTTCGGCAATCACAATTATCACTATCCTCATGCAGGCAATATTCCACCCGGGATATTTTCGCCCCGGCTACCTCTATAGCCTTGATCATTTTCTCATTAACTTCATCAAGTTGTTCTTGGGTATATATGCC
>CAYQKA010000045.1:0-7695 GCA_964418055.1 uncultured Planctomycetia bacterium
TATTCGATCAATATTTTAAAAAATATGATACCTGGTATGAAAAGAATAAGTTTACTTATCTTTCAGAGCTGAAGCTTTTGTCTAAACTAGTTCCTAAAGATAAAAAAGGTTTAGAAATAGGTGTGGGTACGGGCAGATTTGCTGAATCTTTAGGTATTAAATATGGCATAGATCCTTCAGTGAATATGCTTAAAATAGCAAAGGGGAGAGGTGTTAAAATAAAGAAGGCCTCAGGTGAGAACGTCCCTTTTAAGGATAATGTTTTTGAGTATGTAGTTATTGTTATTACTTTGGCTTTTGTCAATAGTCCCCAAAAGGTAATTAAAGAGGCTTGGAGAGTTTTAAACAATAATGGCAAAATCATAATCGGTATAGTAGATAGTAATAGCTTTTTAGCTGATTTTTATAGAAATAAAGAAGGTGCTTTTTATAAAGAAGCCAAGTTTGTAAAAGTTAACCAACTAACTCAATGGCTTAAGGCGGCAGGTTTCTATAATCTCATTTACTATCAAACACTGTTTAATTTGCCACGGGATATGACTGAGATAGAAAAACCTCGAAGTGGTTTTGGGCAGGGCGGTTTTGTGGCGGTTATCGCGGGGAAAAATATAAGCCATATATAAATTAGAAAAAAGAAGTTTAGCGTATTACATCCGAGGACAGAACACTTAATTATTAAAAAAGCGGCATTATTCTGAGAGAATTTATGTATGGCAAGGATAATAAGAATAGTTATTCCCAATCACCCCCACCATATAATCCATCGCGGCAATAGCCAAGAAAGCGGAAGATTATACCTTTTCAAGCGTCAAGGCCCACGTATACAAAAAAAGAGACTGGGACTTAAACGGAAAGATAGTTAAGTGTTTTGTCTCCGGAATACCGGAATACATTGAGAATTCATTTGACAAACTCTTTCAATTTTGATATAAAGATATTCGAATATGATTATATTATAAAGAGGGCCAAATGAAAAGCTTTAGATTACAAGGGAGTCTCTAATTTTTTTAAGGCGCTTTTCCAGCAGACCCGCATTGTAATAGTTACGGAGTTATTGAGGGATAAGAAATGTGTTAGCAATATAAAAGAATTGATTAAAGTGAAACAGCCGAATATTTTTCAGCACTTATGTATCTTGAAAGCAAGCGGTATTGTTGAATGGATTTAGCAGGGAAAGAGGAAATGTTATTTTTTAAGAAATCCTCAGTTGATAAAAAGCATTTTAGAATTATTAGAAGAAAAAAATAATTTACTTTAGATAGAGGAGGTATATATGAGAAGGATTATTAAGTTTTCTACGGAGCACCCTATATTTATAATGATACTTTTAGGTATTATTTTACTCTTTTCCTTTATGCAGTACCCTAAGATGAAGGTTGATACTGACCCGGAAAATATGTTGCCTAAAGAGGATGCGGTTCGAATCTTTCATAATAATACAAAAAAAGAATTCTCTCTTTTCGATTTTATAATCCTAGGGATTGTAAATGAAAAGAATACCAATGGCGTCTTCAACACCACTACTCTCACCAAAATATATAAGATTACAAAAGAGATTGAGAATGTAAAGGGTGTTATTGCTTATGAACTTATATCTCCGGCAACTAAAGATGATATTGAACAGGCAGGAGTAGGGACAGTCAGGTTCAAATGGTTAATGGAACAACCTCCAAAAACAGAGAAGGAGGCATTATATATAAAAGATAGGACAATGGCAAACCCTATGTTTTACGGCACTATGGTTTCTGAAGATGGTAAAGCCCTGTGTATTTACGTTCCTATAGAAAAGAAGAATATGAGTTATCAGATATCACAGGAAATAAAGAAAATAACCAATAAGTACAAGGGAAATGAGAAATATTATATTGCAGGTTTGCCAATTGCTGAAAATACATTTGGGCATGAGATGTTTGTTCAAATGGCGGTTTCAGCTCCGTTAGCAGGTTTAATTATATTTTTGCTGATGTTTATGTTCTTTAAGAAAATAAGTTTGATTATCGCGCCTATGATAGTGGCTCTTGCTACTGTCATTATAACTATGGGGCTTCTTATTGGTTTTGGTTTCCCCGTTCATATTATGAGTTCTATGATTCCTATATTTTTAATTCCTATTGCAGTTTTGAGTTCTATCCATATCTTGAGTGAATTTTTTGAAAAATATAAAAGCATAGGAGATAAAAAGAAAACCATTCTCGCATCTATAGATATTCTTTTTATCCCCATGCTTTATGCTGCTCTTACAACCTGGATAGGATTCTTATCTTTGTCATTTTCGCGCATTCCTCCTGTGCAGGTTTTTGGCGTATTTGTTTCAACCGGGGTTTTGATTGCCTGGTTTATATCAATGACATTTATCCCCGCCTATATTTCTTTGATAGGAACGAAAAGTTTGAAGAGTTTCGGTGTTTCGGATAAGAATGAAGAAAAAACCATCCTGAGCAAGATTTTAAGGTCGGTTGGTTTAATTGCTACGAAAAAATGGAGATTGGTGCTGTTTTTAACCTTTATTATCTTTAATATTTCTATTTGGGGCATAGGCAAGATTCAGGTTAATGACAATCCGGTGCGCTGGTTTGCTGAAAATCATCCTATAAGGATTGCCGATAAAGTTTTAAATACTCATTTTGGCGGAACTTATATGGCCTATCTGGTAATAGAGTCCAAAGATATACCGGAGGTGTTTAAGAAACCGGAGATGCTCCACTATATAGAAAAACTACAGAATTATTTACAAACTCAGGGCGATGTTGGCAAATCAACCTCTCTGGTTGATGTTACCAAAAAAGTTTATATGGAGCTTGTAGGAGGAGAGAAGAAATTTTATAAGATACCCAAAACAAAACAAGGAGTTGCCCAGTGCTTGATGTCTTACCAGAATTCTCATAAACCCAATGATCTCTGGCATATGGTTACTCCTGATTATTCTAAAACCAATATCTGGATACAGCTTAAAAGCGGGGATAATAAGAATATGGAGGAGGTAATCCATCAGGTAGATAATTTTGTTAAGAATAATCCTGCTCCTTATAGAATAAAATATAATTGGGCAGGTTTGACTTATGTAAATGTTGCCTGGCAGAATAAAATGGTGATGGGGATGTTAAAGAACTTTTTAGGAAGTTTTATAATTGTATTTTTTATGATGACTCTTCTCTTTGGCTCACCTATTAGAGGGTTAATCTCAATGGTTCCGCTGACTGTGACCATAGTATTTACATATGGTTTGCTGGGAATAATAGGAAGGAATTATGATATGCCGGTGGCGGTTTTATCAGCTTTGACTTTAGGATTATCAATAGATTTTGCAATCCATTTTATGCAGAGGAGCCGCGCTCGTTACGAAAAAACTAAGAATTGGCAGGATGCCGCCAGGTATACATTTGGTGGTCCGGGGAGAGCAATTGCTAGAAATGCTATAGTTGTTGCCGTTGGTTTCTTACCACTTTTAGCCGCGCCCCTAATTCCTTATCAGACCGTAGGTTTTTTTATGGCGGCGATTATGTTTACCTCATGTTTGGGAACATTCTTTATTTTGCCTGCCATTATTTCTTCTTCTCCTTCTCATATAGAAGAAAGAGAAACGCACTTTCTTTGTCATGGAGGGGAATGCGCTTTTTTTGGGACAATTGTCGTTTTGGCTATAATATATATTCTTTCAGGTTATACCAAAATGCCGTGGAGGACAATTTTTTATATTGTTTTACCGACATTTCTTTTCTCGTTCTTTATTTGTGCTTTTGTTTTCAAAGAAGAAGTGTGCAAATATTTAAAATTGCATAAGAAAGATAAAAAAAAGGAGGAATCACTATGATAGGCAAAAGCATTTTTACCTCGTCAGAAGAGTGTCTCATATCTTACCGTTTAAAACAGTATCAGGGTTTTCTAATGGGATTTATTGTGGTTTTATTGCTTAGTTTTTTTAATGTCGGGGCGGTTAACGCGGAAAATCTCACAGTACAAGAGATAGTTGAGAAAGCAAACAATGTTGCTTACTACGAAGGTCAGGATGGTACGGCAGAAGTAAATATGGCAATTACTGATTCCCAGGGGAGAAAGAGAGTAAGAGAATTCACAATCCTAAGGAAGGATGTTGCCGATGGTGGAGAGCAGAAATTTTATATCTATTTCTATAAACCGGAAGATGTCCGGGATATGGTTTATATGGTCTGGAAGCACACAACTAAGGAGGATGACCGTTGGCTTTACCTCCCTGCTTTAGATTTAGTCAGGCGTATTGCCGCTAGCGATAAACGTTCCAGCTTTGTCGGTTCCCATTTTGTTTATGAGGATGTATCAGGTAGAGGGATAAACGAAGATACTCACGAATTGGTAGGTGAAGAAAACAACTGTTATAAAATTAAGAATGTTCCTAAAAACAAAAAAAATATAAATTTTGACTATTATTATATATGGATCAGGAAAGATAATTTTATACCCATAAAGACAGAATATTATGATTCCCACGGCAAGAAGTACTGTATCATAGAGGGTTTAAAGGTAGAAAATATTCAGGGTTATCCTACGATAATAGAAATGAAAGCCGAGGATTTGAATTCAGGTGGAAATACCGTAATTACCTATAAGAAAATTAAATACAATATCGGTTTAACTGACGATATCTTTACAGAAAGATACCTAAGAAGGCCTCCTGCCCAGTGGATAAAGAGGTAAGAGAGAAAATTAAAAATGAAAAAGAGAATATTTGTATCTTTATTGCTAATAATAACATTGTTTTGGCCTTTTTCTTCTTTGTGGGCTATTACTATAAATGATAAACTGCCGGACGTGCACGGGTTTTTGGAATTTGATTATGGATATAAGCTTAAAAACGATACCACAAAAAAGAATGAATATAATATGTTGGAGCAAAGACTACAGCTTAAAACGAGATATTATCCTAAGCGTTTTTTGGCTGATTGGAACTCTGAAATTTTCTTCCGGGGCGATTTTGTACTAGACGAATATTTCGGCGGCGAGACAGCTTTTGATTTAAGAGAATTTTATACGCAATTTAGTCCGGCTACTTCCGTAGATGTTAAGCTTGGCAGGCAAATTTTTACCTGGGGAACGGGAGATTATCTTTTTATAAATGATGTTTTCCCCAAAGACTATGTGTCGTTTTTTGCCGGCAGAGACGACGAGTATTTAAAGGTTCCTTCCGACGGTCTTAGAATTTCTTTTTATAATGATATTGCCAATGCGGATGTGGTGGTAATTCCCACTTTTCAGCCGAATATCATTCCTAAAGGAGACCGGCTCTCTTTTTTCGACAGCTTTCAGGGTGGCATTGCCGGAAGAAATTCTGAAAGAAGATTAGTCGAACCTCCGAAGCAGTTGAATAATACAGAATATGCCCTGAGGCTTCACAGAACAGTTAGTAATTATGAAACCGCCTTGTATTATTTTTACGGTTTTTATGAAATGCCCAGGGGGTACCTAAACGAAGCAAATAGGGAACTTTTTTATCCAGCTTTAAATGTCTATGGAGCGAGCTTGCGAGGCCCAATTCTGGAAGGAATTGGCAATATAGAAATAGGATATTATGACTCTCGAAATAATAGAAAAGGCAATGACCGACTTATACAAAATTCATCTTTTAAATTGTTAACCGGTTATGAAAAAGATATGGGCAATGATTTTAGAATTGGGGTTCAGTATCTTTATGAGCAAACCTTGGATTATAGAAATTATAAAGAGGCCCTTTTGACTCAGGATTTCCGCTGGGATGAACGCAGGCACCTTGTTACTTTGCGTTTAACCAAACTTTTATGGAATCAAACCCTGCATCTGGGATTTTTCACTTTTTATTCCCCTTCGGATGAAGACACCTATTTAAGGCCCACAATAAGCTATGACGTCAATGACCATTTAACGACAACCTTAGGTGCTAATTTAATCTGGGGGAAGGATGAAATTACTGAATTTGGCCAGATGGAGAGAAATTCTAATATTTATTTTAGAATGAGGTATAATTTTTAAAAACACACAGTTTTAATCTAATTTTATAAAAGATTATTTAGAACTTAGGGTATGAGTGAAGGTTTTAAATAAAATTGCGTAGAGATGTAATGATAAGAAGTAAAAAAGACAGAGTTGAAAAGATTTTGAAAGAAATTGAACATCCCGAAAGTGCCCCTACCATTTTTGGCCTGGGAATGATTAAAGATATAGATGTTCAGGAGACCAAGGCTTCGCTTACTCTGAAAATACCAATGCTGGCTATTCCCATTAAAGATTATTTGATAAATGCTCTTAAATCTGCAGTAAAGAAAGAAAATGAGAGCATCAAAGTTGAAATAAATATGAAAGAAATGGATGAAAAGGAACGCGCAGAGTTTATGAGAATAGCCCAGGGTGCCTGGCGTGGGAAATATTATGCTGATTCCAAAGTAGAGGTTAGCGGATTTTTGGCAAGACATTATGATCTTTTGCTTGATTTTATAACTTTTGGCATGTATAGCCATTTTATAAAAGAAGCTATAGAATATATGGGTATACAACAGAAGGATAAAATACTGGACTTAGGATGCGGGACAGGCCGCAACACCTGTTTAATGAAAAATTATTTATCTAACAAAGGCAGCATTATCGGTTTAGATATTTCGAAGGTAATGGTTAAACAATTTATGAAAAAATGCAGCACTTTTACCAATATAAATGTAATGTTTTCTCGTATAGACAAAAGACTTCCTTTTGAAAATGAGATATTTGATAAAATTTTGATTTCATTCCTAATACATGGTTTTCCCCAAGATGTGAGAGAAGATATTATTAAAGAGGCGTATAGAGTTTTAAAAGTTAGTGGCAGATTATTTGTTCTTGATTATAACCAGTTCATATTTGAGGAATCTCCCGTTTATATAAAAGTACTATTTAAATTAATAGAATGTCCATATGCTTTTGATTTTATAAAGAGGGATTGGGAAAAAATATTATCTAGTAACAATTTTGTTTCCTTTAGAGAAAAGTTATTTTTCAAGAGTTATGTAAGGATACTTCAAGTCCAGAAAAGGTAATTAAAATGGATTCAGATATTGAAAAATGGCTCAAGATAGATGGGCAAGAATTTTTAAAAAGTATCGGGATTAAAGAAAAGGATATTGTCTTAGATTTTGGCTGTGGCGAGGGCCATTATGCAATTCCTTTAGCAAAAGTTGTAGGGGAAAATGGTAGAGTTTATGCGCTGGATGAAGATAGACAATCATTAAATAGATTGAAGCAGATAATAAATCAGGAAGATTTAAAGAATATAAAACTATTACAAGAAGATACAAAAGTTCCTTTAAAGGATAATTCTGTAGATGTTGCTTTATGTTATGATGTTATTCATTATGAGAAAAATAGGGAGAAAATCTATAAGGAAATTTATAGAATCCTGAAAAAGGATGGTTTTTTATCTCTTTATCCTAAACATTATAAAAAAGATTATCCTTTGATGGAACTGGCTTCTTTAGAATTAGAAGATGTTATAAGGGAAATCGAAAAAGCCGGTTTTATTTTAAAAGGAGAATTTTTAAAAAGATGTATTCATGATAACTATTATAATGAATGCAAGATATTGAATTTTATGAAGAAACTATAAATAAAGGACAAAAAGCGGTTTCAAGATTTAATTTCATAATTGGGCTTCTGCACGGCACGTTTTATAGCGGAGGTGTCGCCTTTGGCAGTGCGACTACAGTTTTGCCTGTATTC
>CAYQKA010000046.1:0-7642 GCA_964418055.1 uncultured Planctomycetia bacterium
TCAACGTGACCTATAGTTCCTATGTTTACGTGTGGCTTTGTACGTTCAAATTTTTTCTTTGCCATCTTTTTCTCCTTGTAAATTGAAGGACTTAGTAAAAAATAAAAAAACTTTTTTTCTGGAGCCCTCGAGCGGACTTGAACCGCTGACCCCGTCCTTACCGAGGACGTGCTCTACCAGCTGAGCTACAAGGGCATAACATTCGTTTTTTCAACCACTTACAAAAACCTGAAACAAATTTGGACACACTACCCTTATATGTTGGTTGAGCTGTAAATTATAACAAATTTACATTTTTTGTCAAGTTTTTTTTTATTTTATTTTTTATAGGTTGTTTTTAAAGAATAAAATAATAACCTAAAATACATCTATTATATTAAAATTTGGAGCGGGTGAAGGGAATCGAACCCTCGTAATTGGCTTGGAAGGCCAATGTTTTACCACTAAACTACACCCGCATGTAAAAAAATACTAAATTCCAATATTCAAAATCCTAAATAACTTCCAAATTACAATTTCAAATGTTCTAAACAAAATCTTTAAAATTTTTGATTTTCTGTCATTTGTATTTTGATATTGTTTAGTATTTCGAATTTAGTGCTTAGGGTTGATTAAATGGTGGGCAGGGAAGGATTCGAACCTCCGTAGGCATTGCCAGCAGATTTACAGTCTGCCCTCGTTGGCCGCTTGAGTACCTGCCCAACAATGAAATTCTTCTATACAAATAAATGGAGCCGGCGAGAGGACTTGAACCCCCGACCAGAGGTTTACAAAACCCCTGCTCTACCAACTGAGCTACGCCGGCATAATTCTCAAACTATATTTTTTGTATAGCTTCAGGAATACATTCTAAAACGTTAGTAGCTATCAAACTTACCTGACCTTTTTTAGCTGCCGCTAAATCACCACTTAAACCGTGAAGATAAACACCTAACTTTGCAGCTCCATACGGTTCTAATCCTTGGGCTATAAAACTTGATATCATTCCAGTTAAAACATCACCAACACCAGCCGAAGCCATGCCGGGATTACCGGTTGTATTTATATACTGATCACCATTTTTATCGACTACTACTGTTTGATAGCCTTTTAATACAGTTATTACATTATATTTCAATGAAAACTTTTTTGCAAGTTTTATTCTATCTGTTTGAACCGCCTTAGAATCCAAATTGCAAAGACGACCCATCTCCCCTGGATGAGGAGTTATAATTACATCTTTTTTAGCCTCTTTAAGAACTGAAGCATCATCAGCTATACTATTAAGTGCATCCGCATCTATAACTAAAGGAACATTTGCTTCCTTGATAAGCTTCTTAACAAGGTTTTTTACCTGGGGATGCGTTGTAATTCCACAACCAAGAGCCACAGCAGTGGCCTGTTGAGCAAGTTCATATATACCAGTATAAGCCTTAGTGCTGAAAGTGCCTTCTTTTGTCTCTTCTTGAGGATTAGTAATCACTTCAGTTAACTTTGCTTCCATGCAATTATTTAAACTTTTCGGTATAGCTAAGTTAACTAAACCACAACCAGAAACAAGAGCAGCTTGGGAACACAGATAGGCTGCCCCACTCATGCCGGTAGAGCCAGCAACAACCACTACTCTACCATAACTACCTTTATGAGCATCTTCTCTTCTCTTGGAAATCGCCTTATAAGTACTTTTCATAATATATTACTTTATCAATACACAACTAGCTATTGCATAATGTTTTGTATGTGACATAGAAATGGAGATATCTTTAATACCTTCAATTGTTTTAAGCTTTTTAATAAAACCATGAATTTTGACTAAGGGCTTACCGCTCACCAGCTTCGAAACTTCAATATCTTTCCACCTAACATATCTTCTAGTTCCCTGGCCAAAAGCCTTAAGTACCGCTTCTTTAGTAGCAAAGCGGGCCGCTAAGTGTTCATATTTCATTTTTTTATTCTTAACGTATTCTATTTCACCTTCAGTAAAAACTCTATCAATGAACTTATTAGGCCAGCGCTTAACAGCTCGCCTAATTCTACTAACTTCTATTAAATCTATACCTGATTCTATTTTCATAATGTGATCAGCTTTTTCATTTCGCTTACAGCATTTTCTAATCCAATAAAGATAGCTTCAGAAATTATGGAATGTCCTATATTAAGCTCTTCAATCCCCTTAATTTCAGCAATACGCCTAACATTTTTATAATTTAAACCGTGTCCCGCATGAACTATTAGGCCACTATTCAAACCCAAAGCAACTGCTTCTCTAAATTCCTGCAGATTTTTATTCTCTTCATCAGTAGTTGAAGCATTTGCATACTCTCCTGTATGCAATTCAATCGCTTCCGCCCCAGTTTGTTTTGAAGCCTCTATCTGTTTAGCTTGTGGATCAATAAACAGGCTTACCATAATATCATTAGTTTTTAAATCGTCAACTACTTTTTTTATCCGTTGAAAGTTAGAAACAACATCAAGCCCACCCTCGGTAGTTATCTCCTGCCTGTTTTCAGGTACCAGAGTAGCTTGATCAGGTTTTATTTTTAAAGCCAATTTAACAATTTCAGCATTAATTGACATTTCCATATTAAAACGTGTAGTAATAACCTTGCGCATTTTAAGCATATCGTTTTCTTTGATATGCCTTCTATCCTGCCTTAAATGAGCTACTATAGAATCAGCTTCGGCTTTCTCCGCAATTTCAACGCCCCTAAGAGGATCGGGTTCAGATATCTTTCTGGCCTCTCTTAAAGTTGCTATATGATCTAAGTTAACACCTAACTTGGGCATTTATTATCTCCAATAGAATTCTTGATTATTGAAGCTAATTCAGTTACCATCACCTCAATCTGTTCCTTATTTTTACCTTCAATCATCACTCGAGCCAAAGGTTCTGTTCCAGAATACCTCAAAAATATTCTACCTGAAGTTGATAATTCTTTCTCGAATTCCTCAAGACGAACAGATAAACCATCTATTTCTTTAAAGTCTTTCTTTTCTTTTACTTTAACATTCAAAAGAATTTGAGGATATCTATGATATATATTTGCAAGTTCACTTAATTTCTTATTTGAATCCTTCATCATTTTAAGAATCATTAATGAGGTTAAAATACCATCTCCAGTAGGATTATTATCTAAATAAACAATGTGCCCTGATTGCTCACCGCCAAAGTTATAACCCTTATCTATCATACGTTCTACAACCTTTTTATCCCCTACTTCAGTTCTCACTACTTTTATATTATGAACATCCATTGCTTCTTCCAAACCCATGTTGCTCATCACCGTAGCTACAATTGTGTTCTGATTAAGATTATTTTCCTTAGATAAGTGCAACCCCAGCATAGACATAATATAGTCACCATCCAGTATATTAGCTCTATCATCTACTAATATAACCCTATCCCCATCTCCATCGTAAGAAAACCCAACATCAGCTTTGTATTCCTTAACTATTTCTGAAGTCACTTGGGGATGTTGGCTGCCGCAGTTTAAATTAATATTACGACCATCCGGCTCATTATTTATAGCATGTACTTCAGCCTTAAGCTCAGAGAATATTACATCCGCAATATCACTGACAGCCCCATGAGAACAATCAACTACTATACGTAGTCCTTCTAAATCTGAATGCAACAATGTCTTTTTAGCAAATTCAATATAATCTCTTAAAGATTCACCATGATCATCCTGCACTAAAAACTCAGGTGATCTCTGTTCTTCTTGGCTATCTGGATTATCTTTTATTCTAAGACAAGCTTTTTCAATTTCAAGCTCTTTATCATCAGCTAATTTAAAACCATCAGCTGAAAAAAGTTTAATACCATTATCTTCACTTAAATTATGCGAGGCCGAAATCATAATACCTAAATCTGCTGTATCTTTTCTGGTTAAATAAGACAAAGCAGCTGTAGGAATAATTCCCAAACATTTAACTTGAATAGAAAAACTTCCCAATCCTTTTATCAACCAGGATTCCAAATCATCGCCTGAAAATCTGGTATCTTTAGCAATATATACTATTGGATTTTTTTTATCGGAAGATATAATTTTACCAATTGAGTATCCGATTTTTTTTACAAAATCTTTTGTGAGGGGAAATTCTCCATATCTTGCCCTGATGCCGTCTGTTCCAAAAAGTCTTTTCATTTTAAACCTTTCACTCTTGGTTCTGGCGGCTAACAACTTTGACCTTGCAATCTTCAGCTTTAAAAACAAGTCTCAAAGAATTAGGCAGGATTACTTTAACCGGCAAAAGATAATTACCAGTTTCTTTAATGCTTGTTATATCAACAAAAGCAATAATGTTTTCAGATATCAAAATCTCAATATTATCTTTAGGGCCTTCAACCATTAGTTTAACAAATTCTGGCTCTAGGGAAACATCATAGTCACTAATAATCATTTTCTGTCCTTGCCTAAGAATACTTATTTTAATATTATCAACCGATTTTCTTACAAATTTATATTTAGACGTTAACTCCGCATTAACAAATAACCAAAGCATAGCAGCTAAACATAAAGCCAGTATCTTTAAACCTAGATTATTAAGAAACCACTTCTTCATCTAACTCATCCTCCACATGGTCGTCAAGTTGATGCTTCAAAGATTTCATTCTTTTTTCAGGACCATAGAATTTATCTAGACTTTTGCGTAAATTAATTTCATCCAAGTTACGCATTAATTTTCCGGCGACAGCAACTGATATTGAACCAGTTTCTTCGCTAATCACTATTACCACTGCATCTGTTTCTTCTGATAAACCCAAAGCAGCCCTATGCCTAGTACCCAAAGTTTTACTCACTTTAGGATTCTCAATTAGCGGGAACAAACAACCAGCTGCCTGAATTCTACCACCGCGAATTATCAAACCACCATCATGCAAAGGCGTATTGGGCATAAAGATAGTACCAATTAATTCACTAGAAACTTTACTTGAGACATAAACACCACTTTCGATATAAGTTTTTAATCCTATTTCTCTTTCTAGAGCAATAAGAGCACCGATCCTTTTGCCAGAAAGGGCTATAACCGCTTTTACAATCTCATCCATTATCTTCTGGTGCTCTTTAGAGAAAACCCCAAAAAATGGGCTTTGTCCTAGTCTAGCTAATCCACGTCTTAATTCTGGCTGGAAAATAATCAGGAAAGTAATAACAGCAATACCAAAAGCTTTAAAAAGAATCCAATTTATAACTTCTAGGTCAAGTATCTGACTCAATAAAAAAGCGAACAAAAGAATTAGTAAACCCTTCAGGACTTGAACTGTTCTAGTTCCTTTAATAAAAACAAGAAGAATATATAAAGCATACCATAAAACTGTAATCTCCAAATAAGGAGAAATAATATCCCAGATATACATTACTTTGTCTATCATACATTACCTGCCTTAGCTATTGCTTGAGTCATCTTAATAGCTTGGGAAATTTCCCTAACATCGTGAGCTCTTATAAAGTTGGCACCTTCCACTATTGAATATACAACTGTTGCTATAGCTCCTACAAGTCTTTTTTCAACAGGCAGATTGAGCACATTGCCAATCACAGACTTACGGGATGTTCCTATTAATATAGGATAACCTAAAACCTTTAATTCAGCCAGGCTATTTATTATCTTTAAATTATGTTCTGTTGTTTTAGAAAAACCAATTCCTGGATCTATTACTATCTGTTCTTTATCTACTTTGTGCTTAATAGCTAAAGAAATACTGTTTTTTAAACTATCAATAATCTCTGGCATCAACGATTTATATTTAGGGTTCTTCTGCATCGATTGAGGAGTACCCTTTGAATGCATTAGAATCAAACCAGTTTTATATTTCGCAGCCACTTGAGCAATCTTTGGATCTGATCTTAATCCAGAAACATCATTAATAATTGAAGCTCCTGCCTTGATAGCTGTTTTGGCAACTTTAGAACTCCTAGTATCAATAGAAATGGGTTTCTTTATTTTCTTTTTCAAAGATTCTATTACGGGTATAACTCTGTCAATTTGCTCATTGGCACTAATTTTTTTAGCACCCGGCCTAGTTGATTCTCCTCCAACGTCTACAATATCAGCTCCAGCTGCAACTAAAGCAAGACCATGATTAACAGCTGCTTCATGATCATAAAAATTATTGCCATCAGAAAAAGAGTCGGGTGTTACATTTAAAATGCCCATTACATATACTTTTTTTCCAGGATAAAGTTTATAGTGGCCACACCTAAAGATGTAATTAACTTTTTGATAGTTAGCTATAACTTCACTTATCTGTTTACCTATCTCCTTGAGGCCCAAAGGCTGCTTTTTAAGTTTCTGGCAAAACTTATTAAATTGAGAAATATTTCCAAAGAGCAGACAATCAGAATATTTCGTTTTACCAGTAATAACGTCTTTACTAACAGCTGCATCAGCACCAATTGAAAGCATTTCTTGCTTAATTATATTACAAGCTGCACTTCTAATTTTTTCTAATTTAACTATAAGATGAAATGCTTTAGGCTTAAGAAACTTTATACTCTCTGGATAAACCCCTATCTCATTTATACCCTGTAAAGCATCTAAATCATTCTTTAGAGTCAGTATTCTTATTTTCATTATTACCTAAACCTACTAATTGTCTTACCTGCTCACCATAGAGAATTTCGTCTTCTTTTAACTTTTCAGCTAATTTTTTAAGTTCTTCTTTATGGTGACTCAAAAGAGATTTTGCTCTCAAGTAAGCCTTATCTATAATTGATTTTACTTCACTATCAATTAGTCTAGCTGTTTCATCACTGTAATTTTTTACTTCTGCAATATCACGTCCTAAAAATATATTATCCCGCCTGTGGCCTAAAGTTAGATGACCAAGCTTCTTACTCATTCCAAACTCACAAACCATTCTACGAGCAATTTGAGAACATACTTCTAAATCATTCTGTGCGCCGGTTGAAATTTCATTAAAAATCAATTCTTCACTTACCCGGCCACCCAAAAGAACGGCTAGTCTCCCCATTAACTCTTTTTGGGTTATAATATACCTGTCTTCAAGAGGAAGCTGGAGAGTATATCCCAATGCATTTGCTCCTCTAGGAATGATTGATACTTTATGTAAAGGATCAACTTCGTCAATCAACAGAGCCAATAAAGCGTGGCCTGATTCATGATAAGCCACCAATGATTTTTCATAATCACTAATTACCCTGGACTTTCTTTCTGGTCCTGCCATAACTCTTTCTATAGCTGCTTCCATTTCCTCAAGTTCTACCGCTTTCTTATTATTTCTAGCTGCTAAAAGAGCAGCCTCATTAACTAAATTAGCCAAATCAGCTCCTGAAAAACCTGGCGTACGCCTAGCAATTAAAGCTAAGTTAACATCTGGTTTTAGCTTTATGTTTTTGGCGTGTACTTTAAGAATAGCTTCTCGACCTCTTATATCTGGTCTATCAACCACAATCTGCCTATCAAATCGTCCCGGCCTTAATAAAGCCGGGTCTAATACATCAGGTCTATTAGTTGCAGCAATAAGAATGACTCCTTCTTGAGTATTGAAACCATCCATTTCTGATAAAAGTTGATTCAGGGTCTGTTCTCTTTCGTCATGTCCACCGCCAATACCCGAAAATCGTTGTCTACCAACAGCATCAATTTCATCTATAAATATAATTCCACCTTTACCACTTAACTTAGCTGATTTTTT
>CAYQKA010000047.1:0-7406 GCA_964418055.1 uncultured Planctomycetia bacterium
CTTGCTTCATTGTATTCTCGTACTTATGATCTTTGAAAAGATCTTCTGCCATAGGAACTACACCGGCTTCTCTTCGCTGTCTGATTTCAAATATAATATCAGCATTTTTCTTTTGGAATACATTAAGATAATATCTTTCTGCTAATATCCTCATTTGTCTTGTTGGCATTTCATCAAGATCATCGGTTGTATCTACTTTCTCAAAATTATCTCCCATAAGTTTTAACTCAGGATATTTCTTGATTATAAAATAAGCTTCTTTTTCTGGGATTTCAAGAGGCATTATCGGATCAAAGATAAAATCCTTACTTCTCCTTATTCCTTCTGGGTATATTCCTAACCATTCTTGTGTTGTTATAAACTTAGATGAAGCTGGATTGCCTTTCACTAAACTACTATCATAAACTTTTTTTGTTCTACTCATTTTTCCTCCTCTGTTTTTTCATATTCATCAAATTTATTCCCACTCATGTTGTCTTTTCCTTGATGGTAGAAATAACCAAAATTCCAGAAAGCATGAACTGGTTCAATACCAAATTCTTTCTGCATTCTTTTGAAATAATTATGTGTTACATCTTTTGTTATTGTCTCATCAAATGGGTGTTCTTTAACCCATTCTGTTTTCCACATTCCGGGACACATATCCAAAATAGGTATCGGTGGTTGTTCTTTGCCTTTACTGTTTTCTCCAATAAGAGACATATTAGTAACTGCGCAAACAAGATTTTTATGTTTATGCTTGATTCCTGCTTCAACTGCTATTACTAAGCTTAAAAGGTTATCTTTTGATAATTTATCATCATCAGCAAGGAATCTTATCCATTCAGTATTACAATTTCTCGCAAGAGTATTATATCCTTCAGAAATATTGTATTTATCTTTCTGATTATTGAGAAATTTAACTCTATGTTTCCCTGGATATATTTGTCTATGGGCTGATGATAATGCTACGGTAAATGTTTTTTTATCTCTATGCCATAAAATAGCAGTCGTTACTTCGGGGAATTTTTTGTTAATTGATGGTAGATTCTTTCTACTCTCCCTAAGCTGCTTTATAATATTCTTATCAGGAATAATATCTTCAAGTGTTTTATCTGTTTTCTCAAATGGGAGAATAGCTTTTTCTATTAGCCTGTTTCTATTTAATGAAATTACATTGTGTCCATTAATATCAAGTCCGTCTTCATAAATAGTTTTATCGAGGAAAACCTTTTTAGGTTTAGTCCGATTAAATAACCAAGAGTCAACACCTTTAGCAACTTCTTCTTTTTTTAATCCACCCATAATATATGTGTTAATGGTCATATTTAATGCACATGGATGATACTGGACAGTATTTGCCAAGCTGTACCAAGCAACAACATCACTTTCAATATCATAAAAATAACCTGCTTCCTGCTGGTACCAATCGTAACCAAATAAAACAACCCGATCATAAGATTCCTTTAATCTTTTTGAATGAGGGAAACAGTCTGCTGCTTGGACAACAAACCCTTCTGATATTTTGGTTCTTGCATTGAAAATATCAACCCATTTGTCACCTAATGGAATCCATTTTTTTACCGGAATATAAACTATCCTCTCACATCCTATTTCTTTTAATCTTTCCTTGTAAGCCATCAGTTTCTTCTTCCCAAATACTAATGGATTGTTTGCTTTTTTTGTCTCCTCTGCAACTATTAATTCCCACCCGAAATCAATACCTTTTTGCCTACAAAGCCCTTCTAACGTCACGTTTGCTATCTTCCCTGCCTTAAACATAGGAAGTGCAACTGTTAGTTCAATCATTTGAACACTCCTCGTTTTTATTCCCTACTATTTTAGTAGGATTACCTGCAACTATTGAATTTGATTTTACATTTTTGGTGACTACTGATCCTGCACCTATTATAGCACCTTTACCAATAATGTCTACATTTGGTAATATAATAGATTTTGCTCCTATGAATACATCATCTTCAATTATTAAATCACTTGTTTCTATTTTCTCTTTATTAAAATAATCATTTTTGTTGTGTTTATGTGTAATAATTAGTACATCTTCGCAAATCACGCATCTGTTCTTAATAATAACATTCCCGCTAATATCAATAGATACTCTTCTGGCAATATATGTTCCATCTCCAAGAATCAATTTACCACCAAAACTTTCTCTATCAATTACTTCATATTTCATATATTACCTTTATAATATAAATTAACACGAAGGGGAAGACAAGGAGACAATAAACTTCCCCTTCGCATACTCCGAGGAGGAGTTATTTTATGGTGATGTGGATGTCCACGTTCCTATGTATTTATTAACATCCCAATCACCTGCTACCTTGCATTCAAGTTCAATGCTTTCACCTACAGCATCTGCTATTAATTCATAGTTTGCTGTACCCTGGGCTCCAGTTAAAGCAGCAATAGTTTCACCTGATGCTGGCACAATCGTAAGTGCATAAGCGGCTTGGACGTTAAATCTAAAGCCCATACCAACCAAAGCTGAAGGTAAGGTAAATGACACTTCTGCTGTAGCACCACTGTTTGAGAAAGTAGCCCACATATCTTCTGTATCTGGTAAGATCGTGTAGTCCGCTGTCTTAATTTTGAGTAGTTGATTCTTTAGTTTCTTAATTGCATAAGGGGTTTGCATAACAACCTCCTTCCCTATCAATCATCAGCATAAATAGCTGACTGTTTATAAAATTATTAAATTTCATTTTTACCATCCATTAAATGCAGGGAACTCCAAAAGGAATTCCCCACAATATTTTAATCAGCTCTGGCAGTCCATGTACCAATATAGCTGTTACAATCCCAATCACCTTTTACTTTGCATTCAAACTCTGCACTTTCACCTACAGCATTTGCCTCTACTACATGATTAGCTGTGCTTTGGGCTCCTGTACTTGGTAATGCAATGCTTTCACCAGATGCAGGTTTAGCAGTAAAACAATAAGCAGCTTCTACTATAAACCTAAACCCCATTCCTATAAGAGCAGCGGGGAGTTGTATACTTAATTGAGCTGTAGCTCCGCTATTAGAGAAAGTAGCCCACATATCTTCTGTAAGAGGCAGCATTGTATAATCGACTGTTTTGTACTTTATGAGCTGATTTTTTTCCTTTTTAATTGCATAAGGAGTTTGCATAACAGCCTCCTTATACTCTATCGATCATCATGACCAATAGTTGATTGTTGATTGTTTCGTATGCTACATCAAGTGGAGTATATGCTGTTTTACCTTTAGCAAAGAAAGCAGCTTCGTCACTATCATCGACAAAATCAACTCTTTCAATACCATCTATGATACTTCCTGCAACTTCAATATCTGTATCAAAGTCCTCTGACATTTCTTTAAGCCAATATTTCTTTGGTTCAGAAACAGCAAGAGAACCTTTACCTAAAATGAAAGTACAATCATGAACTTCAGAGGTAGCATAAGTTCCACGACCTCTCCATCCATTTGTTCCAGCAAAGCTTTTTATTCCGGCAGTTGCATCCCAAGGTCGCACTGCAAGCATATCAACTATCCAAATAAATCCAGCATAAGCATTTATAGCACCATTAACTAATGGGCTATTACCAGGGCTACTTTTACCTGTTGCAAATGCAACCTCAGCAGCTCTCCAATTTGTGTCTGAACTACGCAAGGTGTAAAGTTGATAAGGAGAAATGACCCATACCCACATGGCATGACCTTGATACATTGAGCCTTTACCAATTTTTAATTCCTCACATAACAGAGCAGCTTTTTCAATGGATTTAGAGTCAAGTGCTACCATTGTTGTACCAGAAGCAGTGTCCATTTCGGTTGCTGTTTTTGTATATGATGCTGTTCCAGCGGTTGTCCAGGTTCCTGAAGAACCAAGTAAGTAAAGATTTGAAGGATAACGTGAGGAAAGACCGATTCCATTCTTTGCTATGGTTGTTCCGGTTGTTAAGTTCCGTGAAGCACCTTCATAGATCCCTTGTGAATAATGAGCATTTTGTTCTTCAACAAACCAATTTTGAAGCTTTGGTCGTGCTCTTTCTCTAACGTGAAAACGATTTCCACGAAGTTCTGACATATCGCCAGATTTAACTTTTACTACTTTACGGGTTTTGTTCACATGAACTCTCATGTGATTCCAATCCCATTCCTCACCTGTACCTGCTGCCTTTGTATCACCAAATAAAGCGTCACCAACAAGGTCGTTTTCCATTGTTAGTATTCCGTGATCCACACCATCACTGAGTTTAATGGCTGCTGTACTTTTTTCAATTATAGATCCAGATGCTTTATATTTTTTTTGACCGTTTTCGTCTCTACCTGCATCTTGCTGTAATCCGATAAAATCCTTCCATAAAATATTATCAGTAACCTTTCGGTACATCCTTTCATCTACTTTCGCCAAATTAAGTTTACTGTCCTGATCAATAGGCATTATGCCCTCCAATTATTATTTGTAAAGCTCATCATCTGACATATTACTAACAATACGTTTAGTTTGGTGCATAGACATATCATCAGTAACAAGAATGGATTTTGTACGTTTTCCACCCTTTCCTGTTGTGGAAATCTTTTTCTCACCTTTTTTAATGGCTTCAACAATTTCCTTCCGAGCTTTTTTGTTTCCTGAGATTTCATGTAACTTAGCAACACCTTCATAATTCTTCAAATCAAGCATTCCCTTTCCAAGTGTGTTGAGGGTGATCCTTCCGTCATCACCTACATATCCCTTGGAAGCTTCTATAATATTATCGAATTCCTCACTCTTAATACCAAGTTTCTTGCTAAATTCAGTTCTCTTCTCATTTAAGAATTTGGTATTTTCCTGAGAAGCAAACTTCTTATTTATGGTTTCATCGGAAATTTTCTGAGTAAGATCAAGGTCAAGGGCATCATCAGCATCTTGCAGTTTATCGAGCTTTTTCTGTGCATTATTATAGGCTTCTTCTCCGTCAATCTCTGAGTCCATATCACTAAGTTTTTGACGTGCTACACGAATGTCTTTTTTGTTAAGTAATATCGCACTTCTTATGTCACTTGAACTTAATTTTGCTTTCAGTTCATCTTTGGAAAGTGTCCCGGGATCTGCTTTTTCGTAATCATTTATTTTTGTACCCTGCTTCCCAATAGTGACATCACGATCATCTAACATTTTGACTAACTCTTCTGTGCTTTTACCAACATACTTTTCTTTTACTTCATCTTCATCTTCAGTAATTTCTTCATCTTCGGTTTCTTTTTCTTCTTCCTTTTCCTCTTCTTCTGTGTCTTCGTCTTTTTCTGTGTCTTCATTAAAATCTTCCGGTACTTTTGCATAAACATTCCCGTCTTTCTCGGAAATAACTGGTGTAACTTCTTCTTCCTGTTCTTCTACAACTTCTTTTTTTTCTTCTAACATTTTGTCCTCCTGATGTCCTCTATCAAAAGATAGGCATCTCGGTTTTAATTAACGATCAATTTTCCTTAGCTTTATCCGGCTTAGGTTTATCTTCTTTCTGAGCTTTCATTCTCTCAATCTCAATTTTCTGTTCATCAGTTATCATATCTCTTTCTATCTTCACATTTTCTAATACTTGTTTAACTTCAGCTAAATTCTTAGCACGTTCAGATTCAACTCCCTCTTGTTGTAAAACTTTATCAATATGGGTAATCCAAGCATCAACGTCTGGTATTGGAGCTTTATCTACTAATCCTCTAACATCTACAAGCTGTGGATTGATACCGGCTATTACATTGGCTAAAGCTAACCACTTCTCAAATGAATCTTCCTGAACACTAATACTATCCTGACCTTGATCTATTTCAACATACATAGATAAATTCTCAACATTATTAAGAATTTCACCACCAAGTTCAAGATTAATAATCTCTTCATCAAAGTTATGATTACCTTGTTTTATCCTAATAACTCTATCTCTTTCACTGTAAACATAAGGGAACAAATCTACAAAATCTTTTGCTATTAGTAAATCCATCAACCATAGATTATGGAAGAAATCATTTATTGAAGCAGCAGCACTTTCAACTTTCTTTTGTCTCAATGCACCGGATTCAGAGCTTTTACCTTCTTTGCCCAATAATGAATCTTGAACACCGGATATTGCTCCAATAAGAGATATTGCACCTTGAGAAGACATAAATATTTCTTGTTGTAGGTTTTCAGGTCCCATCCTTAGTGGCATGAGATCTTTGGATTTAACATCATAAACATTACCGGCTGAATTACCATGCTTACGAATATCAACAGCGAGTTTCTTATCTTTTGGCACATACATAGCTGAAGATATTGATAAAGTTGTGAACTCTCTTATTTGTGACATGGACACATTCAAATCATCTTGGGGATCAATTAATAATTCTCCAAGTGATGTTGTCTCAGATTTTTGAATATTAAAATTATAGCACCATGCAGGGAATACATCAAAATTATTTGTTGGTAATTTGCTGAATGAATCATCGAGAACTATCTCATCAAAATATGGAGATATTGTTATAAGCTTAATTCTTTTTTTTGTATCTGTTTTTACAATTTTATAACCTAAATATTCTTCTTCGTTTTTATCATAATCATCTTTGAATACATAAATATAACCGCTTCCATCAAATAGGATGTAGCATGGCTGTTCAATTCTCTCTTGCATTTCATAAACACGATATTTATCATTCTCTTCATCATAATGATCTTCGTTGCTATAGGATGAGTTTGTCATTTGTTTTATATTATTTACCACCTTATCCCACCATCCTACATTATCTTTTTCGTAGATCAGGTTTTTATCCATTCCCCACTTCTCTTTAATTTCTTCAAGGGAATACCAGCCTTCTTTAATTATCCACGCACAATCTGATAAATCATATTGCATTGTTCCCGGATCAATATAAATCCTCATATTGTTTGGAACAGAATAATGGAAATCAAGATAGCCAAGTTCATTAACTATGACATCTCTCTGGATCCATCCACCCATTCTTGTCATTAGTGCATCGGCAAATACAAGCAGCCTTTTTTCTGAATAATCTTCTTCATTCATTATTGCATTAAATCTGCCCTGTATAATATTTGTAATATGATAGTCACCATTATTGATTGGTTTTATTTGTGGTCTTCTTCTCATTAGCTCTTCGTGACCCTTTAGTGCTGCAAGTATTGGTATCATAATATTATAAGTCAAATATGGCTTCTTCATGTTCTTGCATTGTGTAATATCTGTATCTGTCCACTGAATATTGTTTATGTACCTCATTGCCTTTTCAGATGATTGTCTCGCTTCTTTAAAGGCATCAGCACTATATATTCGCAATCTGAGTATTTTATCAACACGGGGATCACTGTTACTATTATTATATCTTCCCATATAATTCTCCAATCATTAAACTACCTTCCATGAATAACCTTGTTCATTTACATCAATTTCTTTTAATTCATCACG
>CAYQKA010000048.1:0-7008 GCA_964418055.1 uncultured Planctomycetia bacterium
TTGAGATAACACTTACTAGAAAATAAATATTTTTTATTTTATTATAAAGGTGGATTAATGATCAAAAAATTAATTGATAAACTAAAGTATTCAATCCATGAATACGTCAGATTAAGAAACAAGAGAACTGGCTCTTATATCTGGGTTGGAGAAGGAAAGAATCCTTTCCGATAGATTTCTTTTTATCTGATATTGTTAAGAGAAATTTTAAGAGGTTTTATATACAAATCCTATACTTTCTAAACCCTTAAAAGTTGGACATCCAGACTCGGTTGTTTCTGCTTCAGCAGGATATTTAATTTTTTTCACTTTTATTAAATTTATTGGTCTGATTACACCTATAGAACTAGGATTTATGTATGATTTAATCAAATCATTTAATATGAGACCATAACCCCATGCAAATTTTTTGGTGTTTCCATTTATTCCATTTATTTCATCAAGAGTAACAGACACAATTTTACTTTTATGATTTTTATTATCAGTAGTTAGTTCTCCGTTATAATCATTAATAATAGTCTCAATTGTTTCAAATTCTTCTTTAGACAGCTTATTAATGAAAGCAGTTAAACCATAAGTTAAGGTATTTTTTGTTATGCGAGGAGGTATTTTTACAATATAATCTGTTGTGTATATTGCACCATCCTCAAGAATCTTTCCAACTAAGTTTATCCTTTGAAGTGGTTTATCATCTCCCTCATATTTAGCTTTCTCTTTTATAACTTCTGTTTTAAGAAATTTTTCACCAAGTAATTCATTTAGGTATTCTATTGGTTCATCTCTCCTCCAGAATTCTTCTTCTATCTCTCTACGAACTAATTCCTTTGGTGACTTATCTTTATTAACACCTTTCTTCCAGTTTCCCCCTATAAAATTTAATCCTTTATCAAAATATGGGGGCTTATAGCCAGGATCTTTTTGTTCTAGAATAAAATGTAAACCTTTCTCTGGGTCTACATAGTAGGATAATAGTGATGCTGCATGATGATTTAATATAATTGATTTTTCCATATTGCTTTATATAGATTATTACTTATATATAAATCTTTCGATTTATATTAACTGTGTAGTAGTAATATAAACAACTAGTAAATATACCAACTTAAATAATGCATAACAAGTTTTTTAAATAAATAGTTTTATTTAGTTCTACTGGGCCTGTAGCATAACCCTATATATTGAAATGTATAGTGTAATACCAATATATTTATATAATATCTCTTCTTCTTGTTTTATATATCATATAGCCAAAGGAGATATGGGGCAAACAAATGAGTAAGAAAAGAACAAGCAGAAAAATAAAAAAGCCAAAGGGTTTTGTGCTTTCAATTGTTACAGTAGTAGCAAAACAAAGCAAACAAAGAAGTTTTTTTGCTAAACCCTCACCAATTAAATTGGTGTTAAAGAAAAAGAAGGGTGGTAAAAAATGACTAAAAAGGTAATGGAATTAATTGACTCAAGAACAGGCGAGATGAAATGCAAAGTCTGTGGATATGTATATCTTGCAAACAAAAAAGCAGGAGGACATTTTAAGTATGGCTCTTGGCAATGCCCAAAAGGGTGTAAGTTAGATTAAAATGAACATTAAGGATTAATTAAAGAAAAGAATGGTACAAAACGACATTTATAATAGCAAAAAGCAATGGGAATCAGTTGTAAGCAAAATTAATGATGGGACTTATCTTTCTGCTGTTAAGGTTAAAAACAAACATCCTGTTAAGTATTACATAAAAAATAAGGATAATGTAAAGTATTTTAAGAAACTAATCAAGGAATTGGAGTTTAAGGATCTCTCATTTATTAAAAGAATACAGATGGTTAAAGCTCTAAGAAGAGTTGCATTTCTAACTGATAAAAGATTTGAGGATGTTAATAGGGATGATGTAAAAGAAATTGTTATTGAAATGAATAAGGTTTTGAACACAGTAAACACAAGGAGAGAGTTTGTAAATTTAAGTAAAGCCAATTGGAAAATAATCTTGCCTGAGCTAGACTATAAAGGCAGACCTGATGATTCTATTGTGCCTTATGCCTGGCGAATTAAGGTCAGTGCAGATAAGAGTTTGCAGAAAGACCGAGAAGATAAGATAACTGATACTGAATATATGAAAATTATGAAAAGCATGAACAAGAACCCTATGTATCAACTGTGGTTTTCGATGATTTATACCAACCTTGCTAGACCACAAGAACTTGCTTGGATTAATACAGACAATTGTGAGATAAAAGATAATTATGCCAGAGTTAGGATTTCAGAGCATGGCAAGGAAGGAACAAAGACCTTGCAGTTAGTGGACAACTATTATTATCTTGTTACCTGGCTTAGACAACATCCATTATATAAAAAAGGAAAGAAAGGAATACCTTTGTTTATCAACCAAAGCAACAACAGAAAAAGTTTAAGAATACATCCAAGAAGTGCTAATCAATTCTTACAACAAAAATTGAAAGAGCTACATATAGATATAAAACTCTCAAATTATAGTTTCAAAAGAAATGGGGTTACTCACCGATATTTGCGTGGAGATTCAGCTCAATCAATCCAAAAAATAGCTGCCTGGAGCAGTGTCCGTCAATTAAAAACCTATGACATATCAGATCAAGAAGAATTTTTAGAGCAGGAACTAATTGATAAAGGGATCATAAAAGATAAGGAAAAACAGAAAAAAGTGTCATATAAAGTTTGTATGTTTTGCAATGCAATAGCACCTATTAGTGCCGATAGATGCCCTTCATGCCAGAGAAGTTTGGATAGAGAAGAGATATTAAAGGAAGAAGAAAAGAAGGATAAAGAGATTAAAGATTTAAAAAAACAGTTTGATGGGATGCAACAAAATATGGCAGATCTAAAAAAGATGATCATAGAAAAAGCAAAACAGGAAATAATATCTAAAAAGAAATAATACTCAAAATAAGTGATTTTTGTTATTAAAATCCTATTTTTTCTTTAAAAGTTTTTTTATTTAATTCTCACTTGAACGTGGTACTTCATTATTTTTCAAATTTCTGAATTTGTTAAAAAATGCCTGTTTTTAACGCTTTTTTGAAGTTTTGTGTTTGAAATATTTAAACCTTGCTATTTATTTACTCAAAACTCTAGTTTGGATTATTATAATATGAAATATATGTTCTATAATTTCTATTTTGTAGTATATTTTTAACTTTGATAATCCTTAAATGTATGCTTAATATGCTTATATTAGAATGAAAATATGGGCAAAAAAAAGGGAAAAAACAAGTTGTATATAAATGTGTGTGTTTTTTTTAAGAAACGGTTTTTTAAACATGTTATACTTTGAAGGTAAACAAATGATAAAACAAACTCAAGTTTTTTTGAAACTACCTGAAAAAATTATCGGGGAGCTTAATGAAAAAGCTGATGAGCGTGGGGTAACAAGAGCCTCAATCATTAAACAACTAATATTCATAGGATTGAAAAATGAAAAATGAAAATTTAAAATCAGACAAAGATTTTATTCTTAAAAATTGGGATCTTATTTGTGAAGAAACCCAAAGAATGTTGAGAACAATCGGAATTAATCCGAGTTAAATAAATTGAGTTGGTGGGGGTAAAGGAAGAAGGAGTAATATTTTAAAAAAAGGTGATGTTGAGTGAAAGAAAATAAGGAGAGAGAAAATGAAAATTGAAGTGGGCAATTCTTATATAATAATTTTTGAGATTAATGGGATGTCCTTAACATTTCATTGTAAAATTACTTCTATTGATAAAAATTTTGTTTCTTTTGTTGACAAATTTGGTAAAAATCTAAGCTATAATAAAAGAAAAATTATTTCTTGTGAGGAAATTAATGAGGGTGATTTCTGATGGCAACTGAAAAAACTACTAAAAAAGAAAATCTTTCAAAAGTAGAATATATAATGAGATTTCTCGAACAGGAGTACAAGGATGAAGTGCTGGAAATTAAGATTAAGGATAACAAGTATTTAGAAATTAATTTTATTAAGCTGATAAAATTTGATACTGAATTAGGGAATTATTTGCTAGAACATCCGGAAGATGCCATCAAAACTTTTGATATAGCAGTAGGAGAAATAGATGAAAAGCTAAGCGGGAAAGTAGACATTAGAATAACAAATGCTCCCAAAGATGTAGAAATTAGGATTAATGGAATAAGAAAAAAAGATTTGAATAAACTTGTTGTGATTAAAGGAATGATTGTTACCAGAACAGAAGTTTATCCCCGAGTAACTTTGGCTAAGTTCAACTGCCCTAAATGTAATAATACAATAATTATATTGCAGACAAGAGAGAATTTTCAAGAACCCAATGTATGTTCCTGCGGAAATAAGGGAGGATTTTATGTAGTCCATGAAGAATATGAAGATACAATTATTATTAAGATTGAAGATCTCCCAGAGAAATTAATAGGCTCAGAGCAACCAAGGGAATTAAGGGTAATATTGAAAAGAAGCTTATGCAAAGATGATTATAAATTAAATCTCGGAGCGAGAATTCAAATGATTGGCTGGCTGTCAGAAAGAAAGAAATTAGTAAGAGGCAAGCCAACTGTAAATTGTGATTATATATTGAATGTTATTGGTTATACCAATCTGGATTACATTGATTTTGACACTAATCTTACTGACAATGAGAGAGAATTATTTAATGTAATAAAAAGTAAATCAAATCCGGCAAATTTTATTTCTAAACGCCTGTATCCCGATATCTGTGGCCATACTAAAGCAAAAGAATGTCTGATTTATCAGAATTTTGGTGGAACTTTATGGAATGGTAAAAGGGATTTTATGCATATATTGCAGTTTGGCGACCCAGGCACTGCTAAGACTGATATGGCCATAAGGGCTGCAATGATAAACCCAATAAGCAGGGTTGATACAGGGCCCAACATAAGCAATGTTGGCCTTACTGCTGCGGCTAGAAAGGATGAATTAACGGGGAAGTGGAGTCTTGCAGCTGGCCTGCTGCCAAGATGCAACAAGGGCACAGTAGTTATTGATGAGATGGATAAGATGGGAGATAAGGAGAAAAAAGGCCTGCATACTCCGATGGAACATGGAATATGTCCGATAAGTAAGGCTGGAATAAGTGCGGATCTTGTTGCATATACTTCCATAAGTGCAACAAGTAATCCTAAAAATGTAAATGGAGGGATAAAAGTGTCTGAGAATTGTGATTTGCCATCACCTATTTTAGATAGATTTGACTTAATTTTCATTTTTAAGGATGTTCCTAATAAACACATTGACGAAAAAATATGCTTTTCCCTAGTTAATCGTGCCACTATTAAGAATAACAATAACACTTTTAGGGATAAAAATAACACTTTTGAGTATAATGGTAACACTTTTCATATAACAACACTAAAAAAATATGTATACTTGAGTAAGAAATATTGTCCAAAACTGAGCATTAGAGCTAGTAATTTAATAACATCTTGGTATTCTGGAATAAGACAACAATTTTTTAATATTGGTTTTGAGCAAAAAAAACCTAGTCCAAGAGTTGTTGAATCTATTTTAAGGATGGCCAGAGCAATTTCCAGAGCCAAAATGAAAGATAAGGTCACAATAAAGGAATTGCAACTGGCCATGAGCTATTTTGAGTCAATGTATAATCCTAAGGAAGGGCCTTTTGTAGTTGAAGAAGAATCTGTAGAATAATCTGTAGAGGTATGTATATTTCATATAACAAGGTGAAGCCTAAGGTAAGTGGTTTGATTATTTTCATAAAAAATATGGAGGCATAAAATGGAAAAAACAAATACAGGACCCAAGGATCTTCCAGAATGGGATGAACTTAACCCTGAACAGTTACCAGCAGTTGAACTTTTTGACAACAAAGAGCATGTAGTGACTTTTTTAGTTGATAGGCCAATAGAGACAATATCCCATAAGTTTCAGGGCAAGAAAGTAATGCTTTTCAATGTTACGGAAAACAACGAGAAAAAAACCTTGATTGTTACATCAATTCGCCTGGCATTGAAACTAAAGGCACTTAATCCATTGAAGGATAAAATCTTGGGGATAAAACGAACTGGAGAACGAACAGACATAAATTATATTGTAAGAGATGTTAATGCAGCACCAGTCGAAGATATTGAGTAAAACAGAAAGTTGGGGCTCATTTTTGCCTTTAGGTGAATTGGTCACCTACTCACCTTTGAGCCTCTGCCTGTACGACGGAGCGGGTTCACCTCCCTCCTTCACACAAAAGGTAAATTACAAAAATGGAAAAAAATCAAGAAGAAAAAGAGGAAGAACAGGAAACTTTAAGCAGTATTTTTGCTATCATAGAACTAGATGATCTGTTTGTTGTAGGCATCGATGAAAAAATAAAGAGTGTTGCTAAGTTGAAGTCTTATATTCAAAAAAATGAAAAGACTTTTGGAGAAGGAATCTCTAAAAAAGAGCTTATTTTAAAATTCCCAGACATAGAAACAATAATTGCAAAAGCAAAGGAGATGTCCGAAGTGCTGCAAACTGACGAGAGCAATTTGAAAGTTATGTTTTGGAAAGAAGAGGTAGTAAGGTGATTTATAATGAGAATAGCCAAATACAAATATCCAAAATGCCCTGTATGTGGGGCAGAGGGCAAGATTGGAATTCGACCGACTCGGCTAGGCAATCTCAAATGTAAAAACTGTAACACTGTCTTTAAATTCAAATTAAAAAATAATAAAATAATATTGTTAAGGTAAATAAAAATGAGATTAACAAAAGAAGAAAAACAAAAAATAAAATATATCCACCAAAAATTTAGTAAGGAAATTGTAATTCCTTTTTGTGAAAGAATAGAGTTAGTGCCAGATATGGTTTCAAAAGAGAATTTTGATATGTTAATGGACTTTGAAAAAGAATCTATACAACTAACTTATGAGTTTAATTTGCGAGAGGGTATTACTACTGAAAAGATTGGAGTAAATAATATACAAGAAATTACTTTAAGGTGCAAAAGAAGAATGGGGCAAATGATTAAGATGCAAAATAAGCTAAAAGAGGAAGAAGCCAGAGAGTCAATGAAATTCA
>CAYQKA010000049.1:0-3972 GCA_964418055.1 uncultured Planctomycetia bacterium
AAGACAAAATGTCCAATAAATCCTAATCGCTTAGCTCTTTTTTTTGTTTGAGGGTCGGTAAATTCTTGTAAGTATACATAAAGAGTGGGTTGATTATCTCTTATAAGTACGTCTTTAGCTATCCATTTCTCTATAAAACTAGCTGCTCGGCTATAGCGGTTACTTTTTTTATTATCACTCTTATACATTTTACCTAATATAAGACGAATGACATTATAATCACTTTTTTTATACAGCTCGCCTCTTTCCTTAGGAGAAATAACATCATAGGGTGGAGCTGTAACTAGGCCAAAATTTTTAATTTTGTCTTTATTATATACTACCCCCTTAAAGCCCTTAACTTTTATCATGTTTAGCCTTTCTTAAATAAACCCACGTTCCTACTGCTACCCCTATAACATCAGCCATAAAATCGTAAACACTTGATTGTCTCCCCGGCACAAATGATTGATAAAATTCATCACTCATTGCAATTATAGAACCAAATGCTATGATACTCCAAAAAATAATGCTTCTTTTTAAAGAAGTTGCTTTTAGAAAAGACCTCGACAAAACTAAAGCTAATCCAAAATACTCAACCAGATGTAGTAATTTATCAATATTAAAGTTTTTAAGTTCATAAACATGGGGAGTTCTTATAGATGAGAGCCCAAAGATAAGCAATGCATAAAGCAATGGCCAAGACCAGTATTTTATTATTTTTTCTTTAGTATTTTTCAAGGTTTAACTTTTTTTATTGGATCATGATTTAAAATTCTTGCAAGTGGTGCAGGAATTTTTCTCAGCATTAACCTTGGCTTTATAGTCAGCTTTTCTGTTATCCGTCGCATAAAAACCTGAGCCCTTAAAAATGATACCAGCTCCACTACCAATTAAACGCTTAAGGCTCCCTTTACATTTTTTACATTTCTTTAAGGGTTCAGCTGTCATACTTTGAAAGGCTTCAAAACGATCTCCACATTTTTTACACTCATATTCATAAGTTGGCATTCTATCCTCCTAGTGCTCTCTTAACTTTGTCTAAAAAAGACTTGGTAAGAGGCCCCGCATCTTCTCCGCTTTCAGCAGCGAATTCCTCTAATAAAGTTTTCTGTTTCTTTGAAAGCTTATCAGGAACTTCTATTATAATCACTACTAATTCATCACCTCTGCCGTATCCTCTAAGACTAGGTAAGCCTTTTCCTCTTAGACGAAATACCTTACCATACTGAGTACCCGCAGAAACCTTCATCTCAACCTTACCATCAAGGGTCGGCACACTTAGCTGCGCTCCTAATGACGCTTGAGTAAAAGCTATTGGCACCTCAACTACGATATCATTACCATGTCTTTTAAATATGTCATGGGGTTCTACATTGATGAGCACATAGAGATCTCCTGAAGGCCCACCCTTTGCTCCGGTATTACCTTCATCAGATATTCTTAAGCGAACCCCAGTCTCTACTCCCTTAGGAACCTGAACATCTATTTTTTTAGAAACTACCTTAACACCTTTTCCGTGACAAGCCGCACAGGGTTCTTTTACAATTTCACCCTCTCCCTGACATCGCTCACAAACACGGGCCACATTAAAAAAACCTTGAGCAAAGCTTATTCTGCCTGTACCGTGGCAAGCCACACATTTTTCCCTTTTAGACCCAGCCTTAGCACCTGATCCATGACATTTCTTACAGGTTTCTTCATGGGAGATATTAAGCTTTTTCTCACAACCAGTAGCCACTTCTTCTAAGGTAACACTCAAATCATATTGAAGACTACTTCCTTTTTGAGGCCCTTGGCTGCGACGACGTCTGGAAGAACCTCCCATGCCAAAACTCTCAAAGATACCTCCTAAATCACCGAAATTACCAAAAATATCTTCTAGATCTTCAAAATGGGTAAAGTTCTGCCATCCAAAACCACCACCACCAAAATCTGATTTTACACCTTCATGGCCAAATTGATCATAGCGAGCTCTTTTCTGAGAATCACTTAAAACTTCATAGGCTTCAGACACTTCCTTAAATCTATCTTCTGCCTCTTTTTTGTTTTCCTTATTCCGGTCAGGATGATGTTTTAAAGCAAGTTTTCTATAGGCTTTTTTTATATCATCCTGAGAGGAGCTTTTTGAAACACCTAATACATCATAATAATCTTTTTTAGCCATGAGATGTCCTGTTATTCTTTATCTTTCTTTTCTTCGTCTTCAACTTTATAATCAGCATCAACAACATCTTCTTCTTTTTTAGTTTCCTGTTGCTGCGTTCCAGCTTCTTTACCAGGTTGCGCCTGCTGTTGTTGCTGTTGCTGTTTAGCCTGAGCATCTTTATAAATAGCCTCCGCTAATTTATGAGAAACTTTGGTTAAATCCTCCATGGCTGTCTTTATTTTTTCTGCATCAGTTTCAGTTTCAAGAATTTTTTTAAATTCATCTAACTTCTTCTGAATGTCCTCTTTCTCTTTGGCATCTATCTTATCGCCATAGTCTTTTAGGGATTTTTCAGTCGCGTAAACTAAAGTATCAGCCTGATTTTTTACCTCAATGGTTTCTTTTTTCTTTTTATCTTCATCAGCATGGCTCTGTGCTTCCTTAACCATTCTTTCTATTTCTTCATCAGTTAGCTTCTTAGGAGCTGTAATTCTTACTGACTGTTCTTTGCCGGTTCCCAAGTCCTTGGCATTAACCGCAACAATACCATTAGCGTCAATATCAAAAGTAACATCTATTTGTGGCACCCCTCTAGGAGCTGGAGGAATTCCAACTAAATCAAATCTACCTAGCTCAATATTGTCATTAGCCATACTTCTCTCACCCTGCAATACTCTAATTGTAACTGAGGGCTGATTATCTTGAGCTGTTGAGAAAATTTGATTCTTTTTTGTTGGAATCGTGGTATTTTTCTCAATCAACTTTGTACATACCCCACCAAGAGTTTCAATACCTAAAGATAAAGGAGTTACGTCTAAAAGAAGTACATCCTTGGCATCGCTATCACCGGAAACAATACCGGCCTGAATAGCTGCTCCAATAGCTACAACCTCATCTGGATTTACACCTTTATGGGGTTCTTTGCCGAATAATTCTTTTACTAATTCCTGAACTTTAGGCATTCTGGTCTGACCACCAACTAGAACAACTTCATTGATATCGCTGGCACTCAAACCGGCATCAGCTAGAGCCGTTTTACATGGCCCGGCAGTTCTTTGAACCAAATCATCAACCAATTGCTCAAGCTTGGCTCTAGTAAGTTCTTTAACTAAATGCTTCGGACCTGAGGCATCAGCTGTAACAAATGGTAAATTTATTTCTGTTTTAATATTTGATGACAATTCACATTTGGCCTTTTCAGCTGCTTCCTTTAGTCTTTGTAAAGCCATTTTATCATTTCTTAAATCTATGCCTGATTCATTCTTAAATTCATCAGCCAACCAATTAACTATTCTCTGATCAAAGTTGTCTCCACCTAGATGCGTATCGCCATTTGTAGATTTTACCTCAATGACCCATTGATCTTTATCTCCTTCGCTAACTTCAAGAATAGAAATATCAAAAGTACCCCCACCTAAATCGTAAATAGCGATTTTTTCATTTTTCTTGTTTTGTAACCCGTAAGCCAAACTAGCTGCAGTCGGCTCATTAATAATTCGCAAAACATTAAGGCCTGCAATTTTACCAGCATCTTCTGTTGCCTGACGCTGCGAACTATTAAAATAGGCAGGGATTGTAATAACTGCATCTGTAACCTTCTCTCCTAAATAACTTTCGGCTGTTTCTTTCAGCTTCTGTAAAATCATTGCAGAAATTTCAGGAGGCGTATAAGATTTATCATGAGATTTAATAATTATGCTTTCATCAGCCCCGCCTTCAACAGAATAGGGTATTATTTTCTCTTCTTCTTTAACTTCATTATGAGACCTACCCATAAAACGTTTGATAGAAAAAATAGTATTTTCAGGGTTAGTTACAGCCTGCCTTTTAGCTGGTTGACCAAC
>CAYQKA010000049.1:4072-6976 GCA_964418055.1 uncultured Planctomycetia bacterium
CCAGCCAACATATAGCCTCTCTGAAGCTCCTCTATAACAACATCATCATCAAATTTATCAGTTTCCTCATGAGTCACAGCCTCTTGTAAATGGGGGTCAAATTTCTTACCTACTGTTTCAATTACTTCCAGGCCAAATTCATTCAATGTATCTTCCAGCTGCTTTTCAATAAGCTTTATTCCAGCGGCAATATCCTCAACTTTATGCTTGTCGTCCATAGAATTTATTGCTAGACGAAAATTATCAATTATTGGAAGAAGCTTACTGATTAAAGCATCATTTGCAAATTTAATAAAGTCTTCTTTTTCTTTCTCTAATCTTTTTCTAGCATTTTCAAAATCAGCCTTTACACGCAAAACTTCATTGAGTTTCGCTTCAGCCGTTTCTGCTCTATCTTTTAATTCTTTAATCTCACCCTCTTCAAGATTACTCACATCATCTATTTGAATTTTATGACTGTCATCTTTCAAATGAGATTCTTTTTGTTTTCTTTTTTTCATATATCACTCTCGTCTTTTGAAAAATTATTCAACGTTTCGGTCATCATTTCAGCCATATATTCTACTAAAGGCAATAACCTAGAATAAGCCATCCTCGTTGGACCCAACAAACCAAACATACCAACTGTTTTATCTTTGATTTTATAACCCGCCGTAACCAGACTGCAATTCTGAAGACCTTTATATCTGTTCTCCTTACCTATGGTTACTTTAACGCTATTAAAATCTGACTCAAATGAAGTTTTTAAAATCTCTGCCAGAAGTTCTTTGCTATCAAAAACATCTAAAACATCCCTTAGATATTCTAAATTGAAAAATTCAGGCTGGTTCATTATATTATTAATACCATCTTGATGAATATCATAGTCCCTTTCAAAGAGCTCATCTGCTTCTAAGGCGTCAAATATCCTACAGGCCTCATGAGCCAACTGTAAATAAACAAGATTATGTTCATTAAGTAAAGTATAAAGTTTTGTTTTAATATCCACCAAAGGCGTATTCTTAAGATTTTCATTTAAAAAATTAGATATTCTTTGAAGCTCTGATGTTGATATGGAATCATTAAAATTAACTATATAATTACGAACAATACCTGAATCAGTAATTAAGACAACTAGTACTTGCTTTAAACTTAAATTAATTAATTCAATATGCTTCAAAACGCTTTCACCAAGATTAAAGAAAAAATTAATAGCAGCTTCATTACTGATTTCTGCCAGTATTTCTGATGTTTTATCGATAATCTCCTGGGTCTTATGAGCAGAACTCAAACATGCAAGTTTCAACTCATTTTTTTCCTCATCTTTGAGATTTTCCCTTTTCATCAGGCTATCAATATAAAATCTATACCCTTTATCAGTTGGAATTCGACCGCTAGAAGTATGCGGTTGTTCTATATAACCCAACTCCTCCAACTCAACCAAGGTATTCCTAATAGTCGCAGAACTCACTGATAAATTAAACTTATCCTTAATAAGACTTGAACTAACCGGCCGTGCCGTATTAATATAAAGACTCGCTAAAAACTCTAAGATACTGCTTTTTCTTTCATTTGAAGCACTTACGTTCATTTATTAATCCTTATATAAACAAAAATTAGCACTCTTACCTAAAGAGTGCTAATAATGATATCATATTGACTGCTTTTGTCAAGTATTTTTTGCTAGATTTATAACATTAGTTTAATTTTGGTTTCGCTAAGAAGATTCTCGAATGATAAGTTCAGGCTTAAAGAATGTCAATCCTTTTACCTTTTTATTATTAATCATATTAATAACATTAAGAGTAGCTTCTTTAGCCATTTGTCCGATAGGCTGCCTTATCGTAGTTAAAGTCGGACTTACAGCCTGAACCAAAGGTATGTCATCAAAACCAACCAAAGCTATGTCTTTTGGTATTCTAATTTTATTTTTTTGTAATGTTTTCAGGACCACCAAAGCCATATTGTCAGTGGCTGTAAATATTGCATCTGGAGGTTTTTTTAATTTAAGGAGTTCTCTTGTAGCTTTCTCTTCAAAACCAGAATCACGTGCTCCGTAATTATATTTCACATAATCGATATTCAATTTAATTTTCTCTTCTTTTAAAGCTTTTTTATATCCTTTAAATCTATCTTCCGCATCTATCCAGCCCTTGTGTCCATGAAGGTAGGCGATCCTCTTTCTGCCGTTGTCTATTAAATGTTTAGTCGCTAAGTAGCCACCCTTGACGTTATCGCAATCAAAGGAACATATATTATCTAATCGGGAGCAAACAATTGCCAACGGAATATTTTCCTTTGCCAAACGTTTTATTTCAGTAAGTTTATTACGATCAACTCCAGGTAATATAAAACCCCCCATCTGTTTGCTCATATAAAGACTATAGCATTCCCTGTAGTCAAATTCATCTTGCATAAAAAGCATTAGATAAAAATCTTTTTTTCTAGCAACTTCGCTAACACCCTCAATAATCTGCTGAACATAAGATTCAAAAATAACTGAAGCCTTCCCAGTAAATATTAAACCTATAACATTCACATTGCCGGAATATAACCTATTTGCATTTGCATTAGGATAATAAGGATTATTTTTTAAATATTGTAGGATTTTTTTTCTGGTTTCATCAGAGACATCCTTACTGCCCTTAAGTACTCTTGAGACAGTAAATCTGGAAATATTTAACTCTTTTCCTATTTCTTTTAAAGTTTTGGGCATACTTGAACCTCGCATAATATTATAGCACGAATATTTTTATTTTATATGCAACTTAAAATAAATTTTTCTTTTCTAATTTTATATGTATTAATTAGTCTGGCAAATAATACTATTTAATTTAGGTTTGTTTAAAGGAGAAATTATCTAAAGATTGATGTCTTTTCCGAGAAACTGCAGATACAAAAAGTATTCCATTTGCAAGAAGGAAG
>CAYQKA010000050.1:0-6837 GCA_964418055.1 uncultured Planctomycetia bacterium
TAAAGCGAGCCAATTTTTATAATAAACTCTGGCAGTCATTTTGTGTATACTTACCCGTGAAATCAGTAGGGGTTATGGGTGATGAGAGAACCTATGAAGATGCCATTGCTATAAGGGCAGTGATTAGTGAAGATGCCATGACGGCTAATTGGGCGCATCTGCCGTATAGTTTACTTGAGAAGATATCTAATAGGATTATAAATGAAGTTAAAGGAATAAATCGGGTTGTTTATGATATTTCTTCTAAGCCACCCAGTACTATCGAGTGGGAGTGATCCTTAAAATTTATAATTTTAAGGAGAGCACAGAGCACAGAAAAATTGTAAAATTTTCTAAATACGTTTGAAAGCAAAAGCAAAAAAGAAATGAAAAATAAAAAAATTAATTCAGCTATTTTACTTATGTATTCTCCTGATAAAAAGGGATTAGTGGCCGCAGTGACAAAGTTTTTAGCGGCTAATAATGGCAATATTCTCTTTTTAGAACAACATGTTGATTCTCAGGAAAAAGCCTTTTTTATGAGGATTGAATGGGATCTTTCCAAATTTAAAATACCCAGGGATAATATCGGAAATATTTTTAATAAACAAGTAGCGGCAAAATTTAAGATGAAGTGGCAGCTATATTTTTCTGATGTTTCTTCTAAAATGGCTATCTTCGTCTCTAAATTTTCCCATTGTTTGTATGATATTTTATCACGTTCTCAAGCAGGTGATTATAATGTAGAAATTCCCCTTATTATAAGTAATCACAAAGAGGTAGGAGAAATAGCCCAGAAATTCAATATTGATTTTTATTATTTTGATATAAATAACCGCAATAGAAAGAAACAAGAAAAAGCTGAATTAAAATTGCTTAAAGATTATAATATTGATTTTGTTGTTTTGGCCCGCTATATGCAGGTTTTAAGTAAAGATTTTATAAAACAATATCCTAATAAAATTATAAATATCCACCATTCTTTTTTACCGGCCTTTGCCGGAGCTAGGCCTTATCACTTAGCCTATAAAAGAGGGGTAAAAATAATCGGAGCTACCAGTCATTATGTAACCGATGCCTTAGATGCCGGGCCGATAATTGAGCAGGATGTTATCAGGGTTAGTCATGCTGATAGAGTCAGTGATATGGTCAGAAAAGGTCAGGACCTGGAAAAAGTAGTTTTATCCAGGGCCATTTGGTATCACCTGATGAGAAAAACCATGGTTTATAAAAACAGGGTTATTGTTTTTAATTAATATCTTTTTAGGATTGATTGGCCAAAGAGCTGCGATATGCATCATGCGCCACCTTGGTGTACCATCTCGGAGGTGGTATATATGGTATCCAGAAAATTATTGACATAGATTGGGGTATAAGTAAAATGTTTAATATATCAACTAAATATTGCTTAAGGTACAAGGAAGTTTCTTAGGCAGACAGATAATGCTGTCTGCTTTTTTATTAATTGATGATTTTTTTAGAAAAGGTGAGATTCAATGAATAAAATAGTTGCTAAAAAAAAGATATCAGAAGATATTGTTCAGCTTACTTTTGAAAATAAAGAATTGGCTGAAGCCAGAAAGCCAGGCCAGTTTTTAATACTCAGAGTTCACGATAAAGGGGAAAGAATTCCTTTAACCATTATGGGTTCTGATGCTGATAAAGGGATAGTGGATATTATCTTTCAGATAGTAGGTAAGACTACGACATTATTAGCTGAATTAAATGTAGGTGATAAAATATTAGATGTTGCCGGCCCGTTGGGGAATCCTACCTTAATTGAAAACTTTGGCCGCTGTGTAGTTATTGGCGGCGGTGTGGGAACAGCTGTTTTGTTTCCGATTTTAAAGGCATTAAAGGAAGCAGGCAATACGGTGATCGCTATTATCGGAGCCAGAGATAAGGACGCCCTTATTTTAACTCAAGAAGTAAAAGCTATAGCTGATGAATTAATAATTACTACAGATGATGGTAGCGCCGGTGAAAAAGGTTTAGTTACCGATGCTCTAAAAGAAGTTATTTCGCGAGGCGAAAAAATAGATTATGTTTATGCGGTGGGTCCGGTGATTATGATGAAATTCGTTGCTTTAACCACAAAAGAACATAAGATTAAAACAGAGGTAAGTTTAAATCCTATTATGATAGATGGTACTGGGATGTGTGGATGTTGCCGTGTTATGATTGCTGGAAAAGAAAAATTTGCCTGTGTGCATGGGCCTGATTTTGATGCCCATGAAGTTAATTTTGATCTTTTGATGCAGCGGCTTAAAATGTTTAAAGGTAAAGAAAATAAATCAATGGAATGTCATTGTAAAAATAAGGAAAAATAGAAGATGTCCAAACCTAAAGAAAAAGTTCATATGCTTGCACAGGATGCCCAAAAGAGAAAAAATAATTTTAGTGAAGTGGCTACGGGCCTGACTGAAGAACTCGCTTTACAGGAAGCTGAGCGCTGTCTTAATTGTAAGAATCCTCTTTGTATGACAGGTTGTCCGGTAGGGATTAATATACCTAAATTTATTCAATTAATTAAAGAAAAAAAATATCTTGAAGCAGCAGCAGTTATTAAAGAAGACAATCTCCTGCCGGCTATTTGCGGACGAGTATGTCCGCAGGAAAATCAATGTGAGAAAGCCTGTGTTTTAAATAAATCAGGTAAATCTATAGGCATAGGCTATTTAGAGAGATTTGTAGCTGATTACCAAAGAAAACATTCTAAGGAAGAAGTCAAAGAAACACCTTCAATAAAAGGTAAAAAAGTTGCTATTATTGGCTCTGGGCCTTCGGGGCTAACTTGTGCGAGTGAACTTAAAAAAATGGGATACGGGGTAACTATTTTTGAGGCTTTTCATAAGCCCGGCGGTGTTTTAGCTTATGGAATTCCCGCATTTAGATTACCAAAAGATATTGTTAATTATGAGATAGATAATTTACGTAAGATGGGCGTTGAAATAAGAACTAATAGTGTTATCGGAAGGTTAAAAACAATTGATAAACTTTTTGAGGAAGGTTTTGATACTGTTTATATAGCTACTGGAGCAGGGCATCCGGTATTTATGGGTGTTGAAGGAGAAGAATTAAACTATGTCTATTCCTCAAATGAATTTTTAACCAGAGTTAATTTAATGGAAGCTTATAAATTTCCAGAAGTAGATACACCCGTTGTTTTAGGTAAGAAAATAGCTGTTATTGGGGGTGGCAACACTGCTATGGATTCAGCTAGATGTGCTTTGCGTATGGGTACTGAAAAAGTATATTGTATCTACAGGCGTTCTGAGAAAGAAATGCCAGCCAGAGCTGAAGAAGTTGAACATGCCAAAGAAGAAGGAGTGGAATTTATGTTTTTATCTGCTCCCATTAAATATATGGGTGATGCTGAAAATAATGTAAAAAAAGCAGTGTGTATAAAGATGGAGCTAGGCGAACCGGATGCTTCCGGTAGAAGAAGGCCAATTCCTATTAGTGGAAGTGAATTTGAAATTGAAGTAGATTCTGTAGTTGTTGCCATAGGTACAAATGCTAATCCCTTAATAAGTGAAACCACTAAAGATATGGAAGTTAATAAGTGGGGATATATTGTGGCTGATGAGGCAGGCAGAACTACTAAGAAATATGTGTATGCCGGAGGAGATATTGTAACTGGCTCAGCTACAGTAATTAAGGCCATGGGTTCCGGTAAAGAAGCAGCATATGTTATTGATGAGGATTTAGAAAAAAAAGACAAATAATTTGAGTTTAAAACTAAAAGTAATCCCTAAAAAGAAGGCTAAGATATAAGGCCTTCTTTTTTTAAAGTCCTTGACCATTTTAAAGTCTATTTATATAATAGATAAGTTAATCGTTTGGATATATTAATAACTGAAACCTATAACCAAAGGGGGTTATGGTATGTTTAAGAAACTTGATGACGTTGTTAAGTTCATTAAGAAGAACCAGATAAGAATGGTTGATTTTAAGTTTGTTGATTTGTCCGGCAAATTATATCACATAACTATTCCAGCGAAGAACTTCTCGATTAAGACTATCAAGGAAGGTATTGGTTATGATGGTTCAAGTATCGGGTTTAAAGCTGTTGAATGTGGTGATATGTGCGCTGTGCCGGATATCTCAACCGGATCAATTGATCCATTTTGGGATGTTCCCACTTTAAGTTTTATGTGTAATGCTGTAGAGGCTGATACAAAAGCTGAATTTCATATGGACCCCAGAACAGTAGCTCGGAAAGCTGAAAAATATCTTAAGGCTTCTGGAATTGCTGATAAATCTTTAATGGGGCCGGAATTTGAGTTTTATATTTTTGATAAAGTATCTTTAGAAAATGAACCTTGTTCAACATCTTTTAGAATTATATGTGAAGAGTCTATTTCCGGAAGAGAAAAAGGTGTTCTTCCAACACCAGGACACAAGATGCTTCATAAACAAGGTTATCATCAAGCTCCACCATTAGATGGATTGTATAATATTAGGGCTGAGATTGTTGAGGAGATAGAAAAAAGCGGCATAAGTGTTCATTATCATCATCATGAAGTTGGTGCTCCGGGGCAATCTGAAATTGAAGTTGATTTAAAACCTTTATCTGAAGCAGCCGATAATACTATGGCTATTAAATATATTGTCAGAAACATGTGCAAAAAATTGGGCAAAACAGCAACTTTTATGCCTAAGCCGCTTTATTTAGAAGCGGGAAGCGGGATGCATGTACATCAATTTCTTACGAAAAATGGTAAGAATGTTTTTTATGATAAAAAAGCTAAGTATGCTAATTTAAGCAAAACAGCTCTTTATTATATTGGAGGTATCTTAAAGCACGGCCGAGCTTTAACAGCTTTTACAAATCCGAGTACTAATTCTTTTAAGAGGCTGATAGCTGGTTATGAAGCTCCGGTAAATTTATTTTTCTCTTTGGGTAATAGAAGTGCGGCTATAAGAGTACCTAAATATGCTATTAAAGAAGCGGATAAGAGAATTGAATATCGTCCGCCAGATTTTACTAGTAATATCTATTATTGTCTATCGGCACTTTTAATGGCTGGAATTGACGGTATAAAAAATAAAATAGATCCTGAGAAAAATAATTTTGGACCTTATGATGTTGATATATTTAATGCTCCTGATAGTCTAAAAAATAAAATTGTACCTCTACCGACATCTTTAGAGGAGTCTTTAGAGGCACTAAAAAAGGATCATGAATTTTTACTTAAGGGTGGAGTATTTAGTGAAGATTTAATTAAGTGTTGGATTGAAAGAAAAATGGTAACTGAAGTTGAAGCTATAAAGAATAGACCCCATCCTTATGAATTTCAGCTTTATTATGGTTCATAAGAATTACAAAAAAGATTAAATAATGACTGAATATAAATTTAAGCATCTATACGGACCGGTTTCTTCGTGGAGACTGGGCCGATCTTTGGGAGTGGATTTGCTCCCCAGTGGGTGTAAAACCTGTACTTTTGACTGTGTTTATTGTCAATTGGGGAAAATTAAAGAATATACTACTCAAAGACAGGTTTTTGTAGAAACTAAAGGTGTTATTGAAGAGATTAAATCATTGCCGGATATCCCCATAGATTACTTTACTTTTTCTGGCCAGGGTGAGCCTTCTTTGGCGGCTAATTTAGGGGAGACTGCCCGGGCTATAAAGGAAATCCGTAGCGAACCTGTAGCGGTTATTACTAATGGTTCTTTTATTTATGATTCTGGTTTCAGAGAAGAATTAGCTGAAGTTGATTATGCATCCTTAAAGCTGGATGCCTATGATCAGCAAAGCTTAGAGAGTCTTAATCAGCCCTGCAAACAGGTTAAATTTGAGGATATTTTTAAGGGAATAGTAGAGTTTAGAAAGATATATAATGGGACCTTGGCCTTACAACTCATGTTTATTGAAAACAATAAAAATGACGCCAGTAAATTCATTAAGCTTTTAGAAGCTATTAAGCCTGATGAGGTTCATCTCAATACACCGCTTAGGCCGAGTGCGGTTAAGCCGTTATCTGAGAGTCAAATGCAGGAAATAAAATCTGTTTTTATTAATTTACCATATAAAATAAGTTCTGTTTATGAAATTGAAAAGCTTAAAGTAGAGCCGATTTCTGAAAGTGACACTTTAAGAAGAAGACCAAACAACTTTTAAAAAGGTGCATAATGGCAGAATGTAAAATTGAGGAAAATTTAAAGCATTGTACCTGTAGTTTTACGTCATGTGCCAAAAAAGGCCTTTGTTGTGAGTGTATTGAGGCTCATAGAGGTAATGGTGAATTACCCGCTTGTTATTTTCCCTCAGATGTTGAAAAAACAGGCGAACGTTCTATAAAAAAGTTTATAGAGTTAATTAAAGAAAGAGGCCAATGGTGGTAAATGAGAATGAAATTACTCCAAGAAAAGATATGGCTATTAAAGCCGCTCTTGAAGCAGGTAAAATGCTTAAAGATAATTTCGGGCATGTAACTGATGTAAAAACTAAATCTGATAGAAATCTGGTAAGTGATCTGGATTTAAAAGCAGATGAGATTATTGCCGGAATTATTAAGGAGAATTTCGAAAGTGATAATATTCTTTCTGAAGAAAAACCTATTCCGGAATTAAAGTCAGCTTTTACCTGGATTATAGACCCTATTGATGGCACTCATAATTATATTCGTAGTATTACTATCTTTGGAGTTTCTATAGGAATAGCTTATAAAGATAAAGTTGTGGCTGGAGTTATATATATTCCGACTACTAATGAGCTGTATTGGGCCCAGAAAGATAAGGGTGCTTACTGTAATGACAAGAGGATGAGAGTTTCTTCAAGAGACATTAAGCAGGCGACAATATTTTTTGATTCAACCATTAGATATAATCCAAGTGTACTTTTAAAAT
>CAYQKA010000051.1:0-6784 GCA_964418055.1 uncultured Planctomycetia bacterium
AAGTCTGCCAATTATGTAATAACTTCTCTGATGTTAATCCTTGTCCTATTTGTAGCAGTTCTACCCGTCAAAAAGACACAATTTGTGTAGTGGCTAATAGTAGCGACCTAGAAGTTATGGAATCCACTGGCAAGTTTAATGGAATTTATCATATTCTGGGTGGTTTAATTGATCCTCTCTCTGGTCTAACCCCAGACAAGCTTTTTATTAAAGAATTAGTAAATAGAATTAAGAATGGGAAAATTAAAGAAATCATTCTAGCATTTGATGCCAATATTCAAGGTGAAGCTACTACTACTTATTTAAAAAATATTTTTAAAAACTCAAATATAACAATCTCTCGTCTCGCCCGCGGAATCCCCATGGGTTCTGATCTAGAATACACTGACGAACTAACTCTCACCTCTGCTCTGGAGAATAGGAAGAAATTAGATTAAATAAATAATTTACAGAAATATGACAAAAATTATTTTTATAGCTGGAGCACCAGGTAGTGGTAAAACTACTATCTCAAATCAACTAAAAATTAAATTAGATGATTCTGTTTTAATAGATTTTGGATGGATTAGACAATTTCATTTAAATAAATCCTGGAGTAATACAAATGATAAAGAAGAACAAATGTCATTTGAAAACCTTATATTTATTCTTAATAATTACATCAAAAACAAATATCAATACATAATCGTCAATGATCTTTTAGATAAACGAATAAGAGAAATTTCTAAAATCTTTAACCAAACGAATTATTTAATTTTCAGTCTAATAGTTAATAATGACAATGAATTATCTAATCGAATTTTAGATGATACGCGTGATTCTGGTTTTAAGAACGTTGATAAAGCATTAAATTGTAATAAACAACTTATTGAAAGAAATTTATTAACAAATGAGTTTAAAATAGACAATTCATCAAAAAATCCTAAAGATGCTATAGAAATAATTTTACAAAAAATAAATAATAGCTAATACCTAACCTTCTACTCTGCTTTAGAAAATAGGAAGAAGTTGGGTTAAATAATAAAAAATCATGACTAGAGAAAGATATAAAAACATACCCGCCTCTTATCTTATACTAATGAAAAATGATGAGATCCTACTACAGCGTCGTTGTAATACAGGATATAAAGATGGAGAATATGGTATTCCTTCTGGACACGTAGAAAAGGGAGAATCATTTACTAAAGCTTTGATTCGTGAAATTAAAGAAGAAATAGGAATAACATTAAAACCACAAAATTTAGAAGTAATTCATGTGATGCATCGAAAATCAGAAATGGAAGAAGAACGAATAGATACTTTTTTTATAGCTCATAAATGGAAAAATGAAATACAAAATATGGAACCTCATAAATGTGATGACCTATCATGGTTTCCATTAAATAATCTACCTGACAATACTATTAATTACATCAGATTTGTTTTTAAACAAATAAAAAATAAAATATTCTATAGCGAATATGGATGGGAATAAATAAGTAATAAATAATCTCCCACTCGTCATTCTCGGGCTTGGCCCGGGAATCCAGAGATGAGAATTCTAGATTGTCCGGCTAAACTTGCTAATCAAAAAACCTCGTTTATAACGAGGCTTTTATATATCTATGTAAAAATATTATACTTTAGTAACTTCTAATTCAGTTAAATGTTGTCGATGACCATAAACCTTACAATATCTAGTTTTGTTCTTATATTTAACAACTCTAATTTTTTTATCTCTAAACTGTCGAATAACTTTAGCTTCAACTTTATCTTTTAACTGAGGAATTCCAACTTCAACTTTATCACCATCAGCAATCAAAAGAGTATCTAGTTTAATAACTTTTCCTTCTTCGACATCTAATTTTTCTACCTTAACTTTATCACCAGCTTTAACTTTATATTGTTTTCCACCAGTTTTTACTACTGCAATTTTCATATTTTTAAAACTTTATTTTTCTAATTAAGTAATAGAATTTTACTACAATAAAGACAAAAAGTCAATAGATAAAGGTAAAATAATAACCTCAGGACAATAAATCCTGAGGTTTAAAAGTCAATTAAATAAGTATTTTTATAATAAATAACTTTACTAAACAAGACGTCAATCCTACTAAAAAAAATGAAAATAATAATACTAAAGCAAATAAACTAGTTTTAGTAGAATGACTAACTTTACTTAAAAACATTTTCTTCCTCCTGTAAATATTCAATTTTACTTTTTTATTTTTATATATTCTTCTAATCCTTTTTTAAAAATGTACATTGCTCTCTTTAAATCTTTTTCATTCAAAACATAAGCAATTCTGACTTTATTTCTACCATAATCTGAGTGAGCATAAAAATCACGACCAGGAGCCAACATTAGGGTTTCATTATCTATGGAAAAATCTGTTAAAAGCCATTTCACAAAATTATCAGCGTCATCAATCGGAAGCTTAGCCATTATATAAAATGCCCCATTTGGTTTTTTACAACTTATCCCATCAATTTTACAAAGTTCATCATAAACAATATTTCTTCGTTTATCATATTCTTTTAGAAGTTTATCAAAATAATCATCTTTAATATCAATAGCAGCATTAGCAGCCAACTGGTCAATTGTAGGTGGACATAATCTAGCTTGAGCAAATTTTAAAACAGCAGCTATTATCTCCTTATTCCGAGAGACTAAACATCCTACTCTCGCCCCACAAGCACTATATCTTTTAGAGATGCTGTCGACCATAATCACATTATCCTCTACACCCTTTATATTTAATAAACTAATCTTTTCTTCTCCATTATAAATAAATTCTCGATAAACTTCATCAGAAATAATATATAAATTATTTTCCTGAACAATTTTAGCAACTCTTTCTAAATCTTCTGAAGGATAAACAGCTCCAGTAGGATTATTAGGACTACAAAATAAGATTGCTTTGGTTTTTTCATTGATTAATTTCTTAATTTCTTCATCACTGGGTAATTGATATCCATCTCTAGTGTAAGTAGTTAAAGGAACTATCTTGGCTCCAGCCATTTTTGCAAATCCATTATAATTTGTATAAAAAGGCTCAGGAATGATAACTTCATCTCCTGGATTACAAGTAGCCATTAAAGCGAAAATAATAGCCTCTGAACCACCAGTAGTGACAATAATCTCGTCATCTTTAACATCAATATTATTATTTTTGTAATAATTGACTAAGTTCTGTCGATATAAGTCTAAGCCCTGAGAAGGACCATAAGCTAAAACTTTTTCATGATATTTTTTATATACCTTTAAAATTTCTTTGGGAGTCTCAATATCTGGTTGACCAATATTTAAATGATATATCTTAATGCCCTTAGCTTCTATTTGATCAGCTAATGGTTTTAATTTCCTAATTGGTGACTCTTGAATATTCTGTGCTCGTTCTGATAATTTCATTTTTTTATCCATATCTTTATTCATTATTTTAAAGAATCGGTTTGAACTAAAACTTTATCTGCCATACGCCAACCAATAGCAATTTCCATTAAATTGATCTTTATAACTATTGGCCCCCTTAGGAAAGAATCTGAAACTTTTTTTATTTTTATATTTTTTCTTATTCCCAATGTATTTAATTTTTCTTTAAAATTTTCACCACCTTCTATACTAATAACTTTAGCAAATTCTTTAGAACGTAATTCTGTTATTCTTTTTACCATTTATTTTAATTTATAATATTTTATAATATAAGATGTAGTATACTCCCCACAAAAACAGCTGTCAATGACATTATTAAAATAGAATATACTGTTTTTTTCCAACCCAATTCTTTCCAAAGAACAACAAAAGTTGCAATACATGGAAAAGTCATTGAAAGCACAATAGTTGAAATAAATAATTGCTTTAAAGTCATCGGATTTGTTAATAACATTCCCATGGCAATATCTTTTCTTAAAAATCCCATAATAATTGCAATTACAGCATTTTTTGGTAATCCCATTAATATAGTTATAACAGGAGCAGTAAAATCAGCAATGTATTGAAATATATTAAGACTATATAATAAATTCACCACCAATATTCCTCCTAGGACAATTGGTAAAGCTTCCAAAAGAAAACCCTTAACTCGAAAATATAATTTTTTAGACAAAACTTTAAATGAAGGAAATCTGTAAGGAGGTATTTCTATAAAAAGCTCTGGAGTATCTCCTTTTTTAAATTTACTTAAAATTAAACCGATTACAATCCAAACTATAAATAAAACACCGTAAACAGAAATTACATACTTAAAACCATATTTACCAAGTACATTTAATATCATTGCTTGCATAGCAACACAAGGAACAGCAATAGAAATTAAAGTTGAAACAACAAATCGTTGTCGTTTATCTTCTAAAATTCTCGTTGCTAAAATTCCTGGAACATTGCAACCAAAACCTAATAAAGTAGGAATTATAGCATAACCATGTAAACCTAATTTATGAAATATACTATCTACTAAAACAGCCAATCGGGGAAGATATCCAGAATCTTCTAAAACACTTAAAATAAAATAAAAAGATATAACATAGGGCAATACTGCTGCAATCGGAACATAAAATCCAGACGTTAGTACACCAAAAGACTGAAAATAATCTATTTGCCCATCAATTAATTTACCAATTAATATTTGATGTAAAAAACCACCTGAACCAAGTAAAGTACTTAGCTTCATAAGAAGTGGAGTAAGGATATTCTGGAAGAATGGATCAAAAATATATCCAATTAATCCTTCACCTATAAAACGAATAATTTTAAAACTACCATAAAGAGCAAAGAAGGCAAAAAACAAACCCCAAATAGGATGGATAGAAAAATCACTAATCCGTTGCCATAAATTATGATGACGATAATGCAATTTTTGAGCATCAGAAATAATTTTACCAATTTTACGCCAGATAAAAAGATTATCTAATTTTTCAAAAGACTCGCTTATATACGAAGATACGGCAGCATCTTTAATTGCCAAAGAAAGTTTTTTAATCCCTTCTCCACTAAGAGCACAAATTGGAATTACAGGAACACCTAAAATATCACTTATTTTTTTAACATCTATATTGATACCTTTATGCTTAGTTTCATCCCACATATTTAATACAACAACAAGCGGTTTTTTAAAACTAATCAATTGCATAGTAAGAAATAAATTTCTTTCTAAATTTGTAGCATCTATAACATTAAGAACAACATCTCCTTCTTTTAAAATTTCCACAGCAACCTTTTCTGCTTCATTTGTCGGTTTTAAAGTATAAGTACCAGGAACATCTATAAGTTCAACTTTTTTATCCTTAGTTAAAAAAACAAATGTTTTTGAAAAATTAATAGTTGTTCCAGCATAATTAGAAGAAACAACATTGAGTCCACTCAGACGATTAAAAATAACACTTTTCCCAACATTAGGATTTCCCATTAAAAGTACTTTCATAATTTTATCATTCTAATTAATTTAAAAAACCTATAATCCTTTTATTCAAATTTCTAAATCAAAATTAGATTATAAGCTAAAAAATTTATAATTCTATTTTATAATTCTATCTTATCACCTACTTGGACATTATGAGTTTCACACCATCCAGCATTAAGCTCTAAAACCTTGTCAGCGTTTTGATTAGGAAAAATTTCTGTAATTTCATTCATATTATCGAGAACCTGAACATCTTTAAATATTTCTACTATTTTATCATTTTGAATATAAACAATATCTAGAGGAAAATTCATATCTTTCATCCAAAAAAAATGTTTTGCTTGTTTTCCAAATAGAAAAACCATTCCACAATTTTCACACAGATCCTCTCTCCCTGATAAACCTTTAACTCTACTAAGAGCATCAGCAGAAATTTCTATATCTAAAAGAGTATCATTGATTTTTAAATCTAAACTACTATTTGTACAAGCTGATAAAAATATTACTACTAATATTAGGCTAATTATTTTTAATTTTTTCAACCCGTTAATAAAATTTTTTAAGAGCATATTATTAATTTTTTACCGAAACCCATGAATTAACGTAAAACAAATAATTATTTGATTATTTTACGGGTTTCATTTTTGTAATAAGTAAAACTAAATATTATTATTATAAGTAAAACTAAAATTACTAAAGTCGTTAACTTTCCTATTGTTCCTTGGAATAAAGCAATTATTCCGAAGAATAAAGAAATTAAATAAAGAATTAAAACCGTCTGTTTTTTACTCAAACCCAAACTCAATAAACGAAAATGTAAATGTTTCTTATCAGCATGTCTGAAAGGTGACTCTCCTTTTCCTAACCTTTGAATAATTACCCACACCATATCTAGCAGAGGAAGTCCCATAACTAATAAAGCTGTGGCAATTTTTGCCCCACTAATAATCGCCATAGTACCAATTGCTAATCCCAGAAAAGTACTACCACCATTGCCTAAAAATATTTTAGCTGGATAAAAATTTAATATCAAAAATCCAAAAATGGAACCTGCTAACATCAAAATTAAAATACTTGTTCCACTATTTGGCATATCCCAGAATAAAGAAACTATAAACAAAATTATCATTCCAATACCAGTGATGCCACTAGCTAAACCATCTAAACCGTCTAAAAGTTTGGTAGTATTAGTAATTATTAAAAGCCAGAAAAAAGTTAAGATTGCACCCATTAAATACAATTCTTGCCCTAAAAAATTAATTTGTGAACCACTCAGATCTATTATTCCTCCACCTGGACGAGTAATGAACTTAATGGTAGTTCCGCTAAAAACAATCACTAAACAGGCTAAAATCGTTAAAATTAGCTGCTGCCAAGCATTTAAATTATATTTATCATCAAATGTT
>CAYQKA010000052.1:0-6463 GCA_964418055.1 uncultured Planctomycetia bacterium
GAATATGAAAAAAGAAGACAAGAACTTTTAGCTAATTTTACAAAAGAAGTAGAAGCGGAAAGAAAGAGAGCAATGGAATTGGGCGGACTTTGTGTATTGGGAACTGGACGCCATGAATCTAGAAGAATTGATAATCAGCTCAGAGGCCGAGCAGGTAGGCAGGGTATACCAGGTGAATCAAAATTTTATCTTTCTTTAGAGGATGATTTGATGCGTATCTTTGGCTCGGATAGAATGATAGGTATGTTGGATAAATTAGGCATGGAAGAAGGTCAGGCTATCCAACATAAATTTATATCCAGTGCTATTGAAAGAGCTCAAAAAAGAGTTGAAGGCTATAACTTTGATATAAGAAAACAGCTTTTGGAATATGATAATGTAATGAATCAACAAAGAAAAGTTATTTATGAAGAGCGTCGTAGAGTTTTAGAGGGGGATGATTTAAAAGAACATATACTAAATATGGCCGAAGAAGTTTTAGAAAGTAAAGTAGAGACGTATCTTGCTGATAATGTGTTGTGCGAAAATTGGAATACAAAAGGTTTTAATGAGTGGTTACTTTCATCGTATGGCATTAATGCTTCTGGAATAGATTACCTCAATATAAAAGCAGATAAAATTAAAGAAATAATTTTTGATAATCTTAGAAAAAACTATGATATGAAGGAAGTAGGTATTGGCCGAGATAAGATGCGCTATCTAGAGAAAGTTATCGTGTTGCAAACTGTTGATGCCAAGTGGAAAGACCATCTTTTCGCCATGGATGATTTAAAGGGAGGTATAGGTTTGCGTGGCTATGGCCAAAAAGATCCTTTAATAGCTTACAAGAAAGAAGGATTTGAAATGTTTTCTGAGATGATAGAGAGCATTAAGGAAGAAATAACTAGAGGTGTACTTTTAGTTAGGCCAATTAATGAATATAAAACTAAATCAGTCTTTACATCTTTACCCCAAAATTTCAAACATTCAGAATTAGATCAATTTTCGCAAAAGCCTGTAACCGAACGTGATTTACATCAGCAATCGGCAAAGCCTGAGAATATGCCGCTAGCCAATAATATAAATAAATCAGAATCATATAAAAGAGATGAAAAAAAAGTAGGTCGCAATGATCCATGCCCCTGTGGGAGTGGTAAAAAATTTAAAAAGTGTTGCGGTAAATAAATTTTAAATTTCTATGTTTGAAAAAAAAGATAATTTTTACCTCTATGCTGTAGCTATTTTTTCAGGGATTCTTTTGGCCCTTCCTTTTGTCTGTTCACAGCTTTGGTGGGTAGTGTGGTTTGGTTTAATTCCCCTTCTAATTCTAATCGAAAAAGTATCAACTTATAAGTTGATTGGGCGCTTAAGTTTTATTTCTGGCTTAACTTTTTTTGTAATATCTCTTTATTGGCTTTACTACACTTCTTTGCCAGGTTTAATTATTGTTGTGATGTATTGTGCTTTATATTTTGTTCTTTTTGGCTTATGTTTAAAGTATATTTTAAATAAAAAAAATCCCTCAGTTTTTTTATTAATTTTTATCACTGCTTCAATATGGGTTATATGCGAGCTTATAAGATCTTATCTATTTACTGGTTTTGGGTGGAATCACTTGGGTTATAGTCAATTTCAAAATTTACGCTTGATTCAGATAGCAAATTTTAGCGGTGTCTACGGTGTATCTTTTCTAATTGTTTTAGTTAACTCTTTTCTAAAGGATATTATCCTTTCTTTTAAGGAGCTTATTTCTTATAACAAAAAGGTTGTTTTTAAAAAGATTGTTTTAGGATTTACCTGTCTATTTATAATTTTAGCTGTTTATGCTTATGGAGATATAGAACTTAATCGTGACTTGTCCCAGAAGACTATTCGTGTTTCGGTAATTCAAGGCAATATTTCCCAGCATAAGAAATGGAAAGCTTTTTATCGTGATGTAAATCTCAAAAAATATATACGCTTATCAGGGAGAGCCTCAATGGACAAGCCTGCTCTTATAGTCTGGCCAGAAACGTCTTTACCGGGGTATTTAGAAGAATATAATTTATATAAGCAAGTTAGTGATTTTATTAATGATATTAATGCTCCAGTTTTAATTGGGGCACCTAGATTGGATAGTTATAATGATACCTATTATAATAGTGCGGTATTATTTTCGAAAAAAGGTAAGATTTTAAATGTCTACGATAAAATTCATTTAGTACCTTTTGGTGAATACATACCTCTCAAAGGTCTATTAGGTTTTCTATATGGCTATTATGAAATAGCTAATTTTTCTAAGGGTGAAATTTACACAATTTTCAATCTTGATAATACTAATTTCGGAGTTTTAATCTGTTTTGAAGATGTTTTTGAGTCTCTGGTGAGAACCTTTGTTTCCCGCGGAGCTGATTTTATGATAAATATTACAAATGATGCGTGGTTTTATAATTCAGCAGAACCTAGGCAACATTTATCAGCTTCTGTTTTTAGGGCCGTTGAAAACAGAATTAGCTTTGTAAGGGCAGCTAATACAGGTATTTCTGGTTTTATTGATCCATATGGACGCATTATTAGTAGAGTCAATAAGTCAGGTAGACAAATCTGTGTGGAAGGGTTTGCGACAGCTGATATTCCTTTGGTTAATCACCGCTCACTTTATAATCGCTTTGGCAACGTCTTTGTTGGTCTCTGCTTCATTTTTCTTCTTTTTGTCTTTTGTAAGCCCACCCGCATCTAACTCATTTAAATATAAAGTATTAGAGTAATTTATACGCTATTGACACAAAAAGAGATTTAATATATAATCGACTATAAGGAGGATTTTATTTAAATGGAAAATTTGAACGAACTTATACAGCAAAGATTACGCAAATTACAGGAAATTAAAGATAAAAATATAGATCCTTATGGTCGAAAATACAAAAGGTCTCACACTCTTAAAACGATTTTAAAGTCTTTTGAAGAAAATGGTGAGCTTCAAGTTAAAACATCGGGACGCCTTATGGCATTGAGAAGTCATGGGAAAACGTCATTTGCTGATTTACGGGATGAAGATGAAAAAATTCAGCTTTACATAAAAAAGGACATCCTCTCGGAAGATGATTTTTGGTTATTCAAGCACTTGGATATTGGAGATATTATTGGAGTTGAAGGTAGGGTATTTAAGACAAAAATGGGTGAGATTACTATTGAAGTAAAAAAAATAGAAATACTTTCTAAGTCTTTAAGGCCTTTACCGGAAAAATGGCATGGATTAAAAAATGTTGAGGCAAGATACAGACAGCGTTATGTTGATTTAATATCTAATCAAGAAGTACGTAAAATATTTAAGACCAGAACTGAAATCACTAGTAAAATTAGAGAATATTTAGATAATCGCGGATATCTTGAAGTTGAAACACCTATGATGCATTATGTTCCTGGTGGAGCTGCCGGTAAGCCTTTTAAAACACATCACAACGCACATGATACCGACCTTTATTTAAGAATTGCTCCAGAACTTTATTTAAAAAAACTTCTAGTTGGTGGACTCGAAAAAGTATATGAATTGAACCGATCTTTCAGAAATGAAGGTATTTCTATAAAGCATAATCCTGAATTTACAATGATAGAAGTTTATAAAGCTTATAGTGATTATGAGGGTATGATGGACTTAACAGAAGAGATCATTACATATGTGGCTGAAAAGGTGCTGGGTACCCTTAAAATCAATTACCAGGGGCAGGAAATTGATTTAAGCCGCCCTTGGAGGAGGCAATCTTTTGCTGAAGCTTTAGGTATTTCTCCTGAAGAGAAAGACCCTCAATCTTGGAAGAAAGTTTTAAAGGAAAAATTCGGTTTAAATATTGAAGGTAAAATTAGTCGGTCAGCGCTGTTAAATATTGCTGAAGATTTACTTGATGAGCAAGATAAAAACAAACCTGTATTTTTTACTGATTATTTTGCCGAAATTAGCCCCTTAGCTAAAATCAAAAAAGAAAGCCCTTTATTAGCTGAGCGATTTGAACTTTTCATTGGAGGCATGGAAGTAGCTAATGCCTATTCAGAATTAAATGATCCCCTTGAGCAATCGCAGAGAATTAAAGAGCAGCAACAAGAGGATGAAGATAAATTACATAAAATAGACAATGATTTTCTTTTAGCTTTGGAATATGGAATGCCTCCAGCAGGGGGTTTGGGGATTGGGATAGATAGGCTGGTAATGCTTTTAACTGACAAAGCATCAATAAGAGAGGTTATACTATTCCCCCAGTTAAAACCAGAAAATAAATAAATGAAATTCGAACTTGGTGTTGCCCTTAGATATTTAAAATCAAGGCATAAAAATAGATTCGTTTCTTTGGTTACTCTGATTTCTATTTGTGGTGTAGCTGTAGGAGTGATGACGCTTATTATTGTTATAGCGGTTATGACCGGTTTTGATGATGATTTAAGGGAGAAGATAGTAAGTGTTAATCCTCAGGTTTACATTTATGGAGCTAACGGTATAGAAAATCCTGAAGGAGTAATAAATAAGATAAAAAATATTGAGCATGTAGTCGCAGCAAGTCCTTTTATTGAAGGACAAGCGCTGTTTTTTCAAAATAAATATGCTCAGGGAGTACTTTTGAGGGGTATTGATCCTCAAAGAGAACCTGATGTTACGCGTTTAAAAGATTATATTGTTGCTGGTTCATTGCCCGAAGGCAATTTATCAATTCTCATTGGAAGCGAATTAGCTAAAACTTTCGGTCTGACTGTGGGGGATGAGATAACGGTTGTCTCACCTGTGAAGAAGGGTAAAAAGTATCAGTTTATAATTTGTGGTGTATTTACTTCTGGCATGTATGACTATGACGCCAACCTTGTTTATACTAATATAAATGATGCTCAAGATTTTTTTGATATGCCTTCTATTGTTAGTGCTGTAGGTGTTAAAGTTGATGATTTATTTAAAGCAGGTGAAATCAAAGAAGAAATGAAAGAGGCTCTTGGTTTGCATTACTGGGTTAAAACTTGGATGGAAGTAAATAGAAATCTTTTTTCTTCTTTGAAACTTGAGAAAACAGTTATGTTTATTATCTTGGCTTTGATTATTTTGGTGGCATGTTTTAATATAATTAGCACATTAATTATGACTGTTATGGAGAAAACCAAAGATATTGGAATTCTTAAATCACTGGGAGCTTCCCGAAAAAGTGTATCATTAATTTTTACTTTAAGCGGTCTTATTATAGGTACGCTGGGGACAACTCTAGGAGCTATATTTGGGTTTGGGGTTTGTTATTTGCTAAAAACATACAAATTTATTAAGCTACCTTCTGATATATATTATGTTGATACGCTGCCGGTTCAGATTCAATGGAGCGATTCACTTTTAATAGCTTTATGTGCTGTAGCTATATCATTTTTAGCGACACTTTATCCAGCTTATCAAGCGTCTCGCTTAAATCCAGTAGAGGCCTTGCGTTATGAGTAAGATTATATTAAAAGCCCATAATATACATAGATATTATCCTAGTGGTAATACTAAATTGGAGGTTTTAAAGGGTGTAGATATAGATGTTAAAGAAGGTGAGATTTTATCGCTTATAGGGCAGTCAGGAGCAGGCAAATCGACCTTGTTGCATATTTTGGGAGGTTTGGATGTGCCCAGTGAAGGTGAAGTTTTTTTAAATAGTGATAATATATATAAATTGAGTGATTCTAAGAGAGCACAAGTAAGAAATAAACATGTTGGTTTTATATTTCAGTTCTTTCATTTATTACCTGAATTTACAGCTTTGGAAAACATTATGATTCCTGCAATGATTTCATCAGCTAGATCTCTTAGTAAAAAAGAGACAATTGGTAGAGCTAGGAGCCTAATTGCTCAGGTGGGCCTTGAATTCAGAGAACACCATAAGCCGGGCCAACTTTCAGGCGGCGAACAGCAGAGGATAGCTATAGCCAGAGCTTTAATGAATAAACCAGAATTAGTGTTCTGCGATGAGCCTACAGGAAATTTAGACTCTGAGAATTCCGAGAAGTTAACAGTTCTTTTAAAAGAATTAAATAAAAAGAACAATCAAACTTTTTTAATAGTCAGCCATGATATGTCAGTGGCTGAAATAGGTCATAGAATAATTAAGATAGATGATGGCAAGATAGTTAATTAGGAGGTTTTTAATAATGGCACTTAAGATTTTTATGGATGGACAGTTGATGGAAGAAGATCAGGCTAAGGTTTCGGTTTTTGATCATGGCCTTTTGTATGGTGATGGGGTTTTTGAAGGTATCCGCAGTTACAATTGTTTAGTATTCAGGTTCGGTGCTCATGTCGATCGACTTTATAAGTCAGCTGAAGGAATTCGACTTGAAATACCTATGACTAAAGAAGAGATGAAAATTAGAACAATTGAGACTCTAAAGGCCAACAATATAGCAGATGGTTATGTTAGAACAATTATTACGAGAGGTGTAGGTGATTTAGGTCTTGATCCTCTTAAGTGTGCTAATCCTTCGATAATTATCATTGCTCATA
>CAYQKA010000053.1:0-4662 GCA_964418055.1 uncultured Planctomycetia bacterium
GCGGCTAATTCTTCTCCTGCTATTTTACTTGCCGGTACTGTTACCATAGTTTTATGCGTTAGCCAACGTCAAAGTCCAATCTATTGTTAGCTTTTGTACGTTAGTTTTAGTTACGTCTATATTTACGTGGCTTATTAATATTCCAGTATCTGCTCCTGCTGCACCATCGCTGAATATCCCTGCCTCTTTGAATGTTCCGGTTACTTCTGTTTGATTAAAGAATGCGGTCATGTATGCAATGTTTGCTGAGTTCGTCATTGATGCTATTGCGTTTCTGTATGTTTCGGTTCCTAGCGTTGTATCTCCTATTGCTACAGCCGTGTCATCGCTTCCTAGCGCGGCATGACTGACTAGCATGTCATTGTCTGGCGTAGGATCTACTAAGTTATTCGTGATCATTGTGAAAGCGACAGTCGTGATTATGTTTTGATAATATTTCACGATCTTCTTTCCTGTCTTAACATCCTCGAGTGTGAATCTATATATCCCAATAGCTCCGGCCCTTTCGCCGACTTGTTTTTTTATTTGTTTTACTTTGTTTAGAAATGCTTTATCTATCATATTTTTATTATAGCATAAATTAAGCCAATGGCGAACCACTAACTATAAAAACTCTTTTTACTCCAACTGGCAATTGAGGTCCAAGCACAAATGAAACTGCATAATCTAATGCCTGCACGGTTACTAAATCACTTATTTCTGGTTCTTCTTCTTGCGGATAGTCGTCTGTGTTTATTTCTGCCGTATCTTCTATCTCTACATCTTCCATTGGGAATACTGTCTTCTCAAGAATGACTTCTCCTTTTTCTTCTATCAGCCGATCTCCTACTTTTAATAATCCTATTAAGAAATCAATAATCCCGACTGTTCTTAATGTGGCCAGTTTTACTTTGTATATAAATGTTTCCCTGGTGATCATTTGAAACCCAACGCTTTGAATTAGAAAGTCCTCATTGACATCGAGCTTTGTTGAATTAACATTTATGATCATTCCGCTTCTTAGTCCTGATTCGTATGTATCAAATCCTCCCTCGATTATTCCGTTTTGATATGCTTCTATTTCTGCCTGTGCATAACTGACCGCCTCTTCTCTTGATTTGATTGTTTTGTCTATCTTGGCAAATTCAAATACTCCGTATTGTAAAATTGAAACTGGATCATCTACTTGAACGACTAAATTATAAAGCGGTACTCCAACGATTTCCACATTGTCTGCTCCTACTGCCGGCACTGTGCCAACCTTAAATCTTATATACTTTTGGTTGTAATCCCAGAAACAATCGAAGCTTGCCTCATCATCAAGAAAATCTACGCCAACTGTTTTGGCTACCGATCCTACTTCCACAACTGGTTTTGAGCTGAACTTGTTTGCTGTTCTGAATAATAGTTTTGCTCCATCTCCATCAAAGAATTCTGTTCTTGATGTTCCCTCTATCTCTCCTCCTTTTATAAAAACTCTATTTCTTATTTGTGATAAATCATTTGTTACATTAAGCGTTTCTGGTATATGGTTTCCGTCGCTATCTGCTATGTCAAATGTCGCAGGATTTTTGTTTCTTTCAAAAAAATGAATGTCCTTATCATAATCTACATACCAACTGTATCCTATTAAATCAGCCAGTTTCTGAATTGCATCCGTTACTGTTATTCTATCGAACGTTACTTTTGTAATTGTCAATGCACAATCTACATTCGTATCCGTGAATGTGCCGTCTGTAAAATTTGTTAGTATATCTTCTATGATATAATTCACTGTCTTGTCATCGTATCCCTCGATCACAAGTTGCCTATCTAAATCATAGGAATAATCCTTTGCCCTTACATTGTATCTTACTCTGTTATCTGATTTGATTATTTTCTTTACGCTATGAATTACTCCGGCAAATATTTTTGTTGCTCCATCGAGCATCTCGACATCGCTATTCGGTTCTGGTCTGAATGTTTGACCGGTATGATAAATTATATCAAATTCTAAGGTATCAGTTTTTTGATTAATAACATCTGCTTTTCTAACCGAGCCAAATTCTATTATGCTCGACTTGTCTACAGTATCAATCTTTATCGTGATCATAATTTTACTGTATTCTTTAGGCTTTGCATAATGCTATTCCCGATTCTTTCGGCTACTCCCTCTTCTCCCATGAATTCATTGCCTTGTATATTGATTGTTATATTCATTCCTCCTGCTCCTGCAACCTTACCATATTGTCCTGGTGTGAATAATTCTGGCCCACGTTCTCCTACGAGATAGGGTTCTCCTGCTGTTACGGGTCCACCATGTTCTCTTGGCGTTACAAAATCCCAGGCCTTTGATACTGCTCCTCCAACGGCTTTAACTGCTCCTGTGATTGCTCCTACTCCAGGGATGTCAGCTACTACGCTGATTGCTCTTTTAACTGAATCAATTACTGCTTGCACTTTGTCATCTATCCAAGAAACGAACGCTCCGAATTTATCTTTAACCCATTCTATTACTGCTCCAATTGATTCTTTGAATATTCCAAATGCCCATTTCATGTTGTCGACGTGTTGATCCCATTTCAAAGCTATATATGCGATTGCTATTCCTAACGCAACGAATGCGGCGATCACTGCTAATATTGGCAAAGTTATTCCTCCTATCACTCCTCCTATGGCCACTACGGCCGTTATAACTCCCGGTAGTATTATTCCTAATAATCCCAGAGTTGCAATCAGTCCTGCCAATGCTATTGCTGCTAATCCTATATAAAGTGTTAGCTTCGGATGTTCTTTAGTCCATTCTGCCATCTTCTCTATCAATGGAAGTAATCTTTCAGTTACTTTTTGAAATACAGGCATGAATACTTTTCCTAATGTTTCACTCAGTTCTTTCGTTCGTTCTTTTAACACTCTTTGCTGATTAGCCAAGCTCTCTTCAGTTCTTGCAAAGTCACCAATAGCATTTTTTGATTGTCCTATAGCTATTTCTAATGTAGCCAATGCTCTTTTTTGTCTTAGGGTTTCATCAGTAAATTCTCCGGCGGCTTCCATCGCTGCAACTTTTGCTTTTACATCTTCTTCTAAAATTGCAATTCCTAATTCTTTGACAGATTCTCTTTCTCCCAAGAGGGCTTTAGTCAATGCCTTGCTAGCTCTTTCAGCTCCTCCCTCAAGGTTTGTAAAAGATGCCAAGTCAACTGCTAGCTTATTTGTTTTTTCAGCTAAGTCCAAGGCGGCTGCTCCGGATAATCCAAATCCAGTTAACATATCGCCGGTTGATGATAATAATTCCTTAGCTGAAGATTCTGCTAATCCAAAGTTATCCCTTAAATCTTGAGCCACTTTTTCAGCTTGATCAGACACATCTCCAAATACTACATCGAACTTATTAAATATTTCTTGAGCAGCAGTTGCGTCTTGAGTAGCCTTGAAAATACCTCCACCGATAGCGGCGAATGCGACAGTACCTGCTATTGCCATTTTCTTAAATGCAGGCTGTAATTTATCAAGTTTACCTTTAACAGTATCCAAGCTTTTGTTTACCGAACCCATTGCTTGCTTGGTTCTATTCTCGGCGTCTACTATAAGTTGTATTTTTTGAGTCTGTGCCATAGCTATTTTTTATTTTCTTGCATCCTTTTAACGACATCCTCGACGGCTATTATAAACCATTCGGGTTGCCTCATGTAGATGTGATAATCCCACCCCATTACCATGCACAAAAATGCTATGTCTTTGGTTGATTGTTGTCCAATTCTATTTCTTTTTTTTTACGTCTATTACTAATTTCTTTAATTACAAATGCATAGTCATTTTCTGGCAACTTTCCAACTGCATCGAGTACCTTTTCTTTCGATCCGTCAACGCTGATTATAAACTTTTCAATCTCACGATGGGTCTGCTCTGCGATCACGTTTATATTAAACTTCCCAGTTGACATCTTTCCTGATGGTTCTGGTTTAATATCAACGCCAGAAAGTAAAGCCTCATCAATGTATTCTGCTTCTGATCCTGTGATCCAATCTTTTATTTCAATCTCAACTTTGGCCTGCGGTGTTATTATTTTTTTAATTGATGTATTCATTAATCTTTGTCGTAGTCATCAACTGTGTTTTGAACTACGATATTAATTGCTTCTTCATCGCTAGCTGAATAATGAGCTGTAAAATTCAAGCTATCTCGAACGATGTCATCGATTGGTCTATCTGGGTTTGAGCTTTCAAATGAAACCTTTGCTAATTGAATTATGATTGATGGATTATATCCTCCCTCTAAGTCTATATCCGATCTGGTTAATGATATCTGCATTGCTCTGTATGTTCCATCCTTGAATAAGTCGTGGTATGTATCTCCCTCGTAATCGATTACTAGGTTTCCGGTGATCTCCATTAAATTTGCAATTATATCTGTTGGCGTAATCGTTCCAATATTTTGCTGTGGTCTACCATTGTTTGCCATTGATAATGAGAACTCTTTCATGTTGAGTGCGCTTGCTGCTGCTAATCCTGCCAAGTTTGCGGCCAGTTTAATTTCTACATCATACGGTCTGAACAAATAATCGCTTGTTTGAAATACTGGAGTATAGTTTGCATGATCCTCTTCGTCACGTGCTACAAATTCTATCGTTGCATTTACTAAATCATCCACTGGTGTTCTGATTTCAAGCGATTGAACTATTACTCCATTGTATCCGTAGTCTTG
>CAYQKA010000053.1:4762-6301 GCA_964418055.1 uncultured Planctomycetia bacterium
GTATAATAAGCTCTTAACTTAAATACAAAAACGATCCTGTCGTTTGAGGTTGATCCATAGTCTGCTTCGTTATCGCTTGGCGATACGACGACTGCCGGTATTCCCTCTATTGTGCTTGGATCGTATCCATAAGTTTTTTGAACTTTAGTTAATTCATCTACTTTGTTTACGATCGCTGCACGTATGTCATGAAAGTCATTTGCCATTTTATTTGAATGCTTGTTTTACTGCTTTACTAAATTCTTTATTTATAAAACTTTTATTTTTATCTACTGCTTTTTGTAGGAATGGATTTGCTCTTGTTCCTGGATGATGAACTACTTTCCCGAATATCCTACCCTCTCTTTTGTTTGCTAATACTTTCCTCTGTCTGATTCTTATAATGTGCGGCCTCGTTCCCTCGTGGACATAAATTCCATATCCTGCTCCTACTTCTACCTTTCCTCTTGCGGGTCCTAACATCATACTTCTGATACTTTGTCTTAGGTTTCCACCTCCGCTTCTTTTATTTACTGGTGCATTCTTTTTTGCATCACTTTCTATTTTTGTTATGATTCTGTTTATTGCTTTTCCTAATTCAATCGTCATCTTAATTGGCGCTATTTTGAATTTTGCTTTTATCTTATCAAGGTTTTTTACTTTAATTGATATCGCTACACTCATGATTTGAATATCCTTATTATAACTTCCATATGATTTGACCTCTTCAAAAAATTATCGTATTTCTCTACTCCAACGACTCTATATGTATCTTCTCCATAGATCACTCTATCTCCCTCCTGTATGTCCTGGACAGCACAAAACATCAGCTTGTCCTTACCGAATCCTCCCTCGATGTCTTGGGTTATTTTTGAGTCCAATGCTTGAATGTGACAAGCGACTGTTTCGATGTGATCCTGATAATCTTTTTTGTTTCCGCTTACGGTTGTTAGCCTTTGGACACTAACACTTTGATTGTAATTATTTTCAATCATATTAAAAATGGAATTTTTTATAACTATCTAATATCATCATTGCTCTTTTGAAATCCTGCCATCCTTGATCGTCGGTATATGCTACGGTGTATCTTCCTATGCTTTCGCTTCTTATCTTTCCTTTGGCATTGTTTGAATAATTAATAACTCCGGCCAATAATGTAGTCGCTGCCAGAGTTAATTCTGCAGGGCATGCTATTGAGTATCCCCACTTAGCCGTGATCGTAACGTTTTGATATCCTTTCGTGAAGTAATTTTCTTTTAATTGAACCTTATTTTTTCGTTCTTCGTTGTTTGGATATATCCTATAATTATCAGATGTTATTTCTGTTTTAGTATCTTCTCCTATCTCTACTTTAGTTAATGAAATAAACTCATCAAACTTCTGTTCTGATCCTCCCTCTCCATCATATGTCTTTTCACTGGCAGTTGTGTCGGCTATAAATATTCGCCCGGTGTATCTTCCTATAAATCCCTCGACTGATTCTATCCACGAATCAATTTGCGTGTCGAATGAAGTATCTATTGTTTGGAGTGTGTAATTCTCCAATGCTTGTTTTGATGT
>CAYQKA010000054.1:0-6072 GCA_964418055.1 uncultured Planctomycetia bacterium
TTGGTAAGATATCGTTAATCTGGATGTTTGTTCTCATTGCATCCATATTAATAGATTGCAGATTAAATACCTCCTTTTCTATAAGGTTTTACAAAGTCTCAAAAGAGGAAAATACAAAAAATATATATTCTATCTTTGCGTACAACATAATTATATGGGGTATAGTTTTTCTAAATTTTCTGTTATTTCCCTCATTATTTCAGAGAATGCTCGGATTTGGGATATCTAACGCAGACTTAGTCGTATCGTTTTTCCTGATTTTATTTATGATACTGGGAAATTTTTATACAAATATTTTAATAGTGGCTCAAAAACCAAAACATTTCTTTTTGGCGAAGTTAACCTTTAACGCGGTTTTAATAATAACGACCATTATTTATTTAGTAGTGCTAAAATCGGGGTACATTGCATATTTAAAATCGTATTTGGCAGCATATTTTATCATAGCACTTATTGGAACAAGATTTTTTATTTCGAATTATAGATTGCATAAAAAAGCACTTTCCTTATCTAAATTAAAAGAACTGCTAAAGATAGGGCTACCTCTGGTTCCTGCTGGATTGTTGCTCATGCTTTTGACTTGGGCGGACAGGTATATCCTGAATTTATATGCAGGATTGGCGATTGTCGGTATTTATACGCTCGGATATAGATTCGCAGAGGTAATCAACAGCTTTATTATCAATCCATTTGGACAGGCCTTATCTCCGTTGGTTTTCAAACAATTTGCCCAATCACGAAACAAATATAAAGATACGCTAAGCAGAGTTTTGAAGTATTACTGGCTGGTAATGTTTGGCATAATGATAGGTTACTTTGTGGTATTAAGAGAAGTCTTTCAATTCTTGATAGCTCCTGAATATATGGAAGGTTACAATATTGTTGGAATAGTGTTATTGGGCGTAATCCTGTGGGGGGCAACCAATTTTCTTGGCAGCACAGTAGTTGTTGCGGAAAAAACCGGCAAGATGTTTCTGTTTACCTCTGTTTCCGTTGCCTTAAATATTGGATTTAACTTTCTGTTGATACCAAAGTATGGAATGTATGGCGCGGCTGTAGCAACACTAATCGCTTATGCAGTTCAATTCGCAATGATATTTGTGTATACTCAAAAACTGGTTTTTATAAATTATGATTATGCTTTTATCATCAAGTCCATAGTTTTTTCTTTATGTTTTTTTGTTTCTATCTTGTTCCTATCCTATTTAAAAGTTAATACAGGGGTAAGCCTGGGATTAAAGATAATTTTGTTCTCGTTATTTATTTTATTATCATATAAATTCTTGGGCTTAGAAAAGCTCATAAAAGGGATTTTGAACTATGGTGTCGTACCAAAACAAACTATTGGTTAGCATTTGTATTTCCTTTATTGCAAAATTTTGAGCTAATGGAAGTATTGCAAAGCACACTGCCTATTAACATCCATCTGCCTGTAAAGCGATTGTTGACCTTCCTAATTTACGTGCTCTTTACATGCTATATAGCATTTATACCCAGTGGGCCTTTCCCAATTTACCTTTGGGGTACTAAACTGGATAAAATTTTCTTACAGAATCTTCTTTCAATTCTATTCTATGGGCATTATGAATAATACGATAACAGATAGCGGCTGCTGTAGTAGGATTGCCTATGACTTTTCAATGAGAGTTAATGCTTCAATATGAGAATGTTGATGTATTTATTTTGTTTTGCTGCTGGGGTAGGCATCCAGCCAATATCACATTTTCAATTATACGGAAATTTTACTGTAATTGATTTTGTAATACTTTTATATACCCCCATATATCTACTACAGAGACGCACGATCATAGTTCCTGAAAACGGCAGAAAAATCATTATAGTTATTTTTCTTTTGGCATTATGGCAGATGTTTTCTCTTTTGTTCTCTCCTTATGAGATGAAAATGGTGAATTTTGGTCCCAATGTGCGGCTGTTGTATTACGGTCTTGTGTTTCTTTTGTTTCTTGGGAAGATAGATGATGAAATTCATTTATTACGAATATCTCAATATTTTATTTTTGGTTTGATCGTTAATTTAATTCATTGCTTTTATCTTTGGAGTCTTGAACCAAATTATTTTTGGGGATTGCCAATATTAAATAATTCTTATGTGTCTCGCAATCCTTTATACTATTTCATTGTTTTTGGCCTACCCATGGTCATTTCCTTTGCCAAGCTTTCTAATAATTTGAAATTAAGTTATTTTTATTACTTTTTTGCAGGTATATTAGCAACAATTGCTTTTATAACTTTTTCAAAAGGGGCATGGCTTATCTTGATTGTAATTTGCGGGATGTTTGCAATAATGTATTCGAAAAAGGCTATTGTCCCATTTATTTTATTTTTAGGACTAATCATTTTATTTTTTAACTTTGGATCTTTGAATATAGAGACAATTTTTTCTGCAATTAACCATAGAATATATGGATCTACGTCTACTGTATTAACGAGATATGAGTTTATAACGACAGGCATTCAAATGGGATTGGATCATTTTCTATTTGGCGTTGGTTTGCGGAGCAGCGATCCCCACAATGTATATGTAATGATATTTGCTGAAACAGGTATTATAGGATTATTGTTATATATTTTTATTATTATATTTATAATCCATGATTTGAGAAAAGCATTCAAATTTATTCACCAAAGAAAAGAGAATTATTCTTTGATGGTATATTGGAAAACTGCTTTCATGCTGCTAACGATTATTCTTTTGCTAAACGTGCTTACTGGCATGGCATTTAATGCTAAGTTTTTCTGTTTTTTTCTTATTTACATTGAAGGCCTGCTCAGTATTGTCAAAATAAAAAATAGGGGTTATTTGATCTCAAAAGGGTTTAATTTCCCGAAGCCTGTTTAATTCTGTTCCTTTTTAGAAAAAATAAGTATTTGATATACGGAAGTAATTATGAGGTGGTTCATTAAACTATATGATGCAAAATGTACGTCAACCGAGATTTAAAATTATACAAACACGCCAGATAGCGATTGTTGAGTTTTGGGTCATTATTTCATGAATACGTTGTCAATACAACCTGTTCAGATAATCCCTTCGTTTGCCGGCTATGGTGCAGACAGGTTGGTTGCTGATTTACATAAAAGTTTCCTGCAAAGAGGAGTTCGTTCTCATGTTATTAGTTTTATGGAAGGACAGCCTCTAGGAATTTCATCTATTGACAATTTGGGTTTAAGAAAGCCTTATCACCCCGCTGCAGTTTTGCGTTTGGCGAAAAAATTCAAAGAAATTGTAAAACAGGAACCAGCGAGACCAATCCTGCTACATGCACACTTAACTCCATGCCAGCTATACGTTCCTCTTGCGGCGAAAATAGCAGGGCTGAATACGCCTTTACTTACGACTGAACATAGCACGAACAATCGACGACGCACTGTGGCATTTGGAAAATTCTTTGATCGGAAGCTCTATAAACCTTATGGACATGTTGTTTGCATCAGTGAGGGGGTTAAAGATTCGATAAGCCATTGGTTGCCGGAGATGGAAAGTAAGTTGATTACTATTCCCAATGGGGTAAACATAGATGATTTTGATAATACACCACATCTGGATCAGAATTCCGAATGCCCGATTATTATCTCAGTGGGTCGTCTCCAAAAGATTAAAAACTACCAAACGGCTATCAATGCCTGCGCTTTACTTAAGGATTTGAACTTCGAGTATCATATCCTGGGTGATGGAGATGAAAAACCTGCCCTGAGGAAACTTATTGGTGAAAAAGGTTTGACGAACAAAGTTAAATTGCTTGGGTTTCAACCCAATGTGGCGAGGCATTTGAGCCAGTCAAATATTTTTCTTATGACATCCTATTGGGAAGGTTTCGGTCTGGCAGTGGTGGAAGCAATGGCCTGTGGGTTGCCGGTAGTGGTGAGTGATGTACCTGGTGTTCGAGAAACTGTTGGGCAGAGGCAGAAAAGCGGTTTTTTGGTAGATCCGCGTGATTCGGTAGGCATTGCAGAAAAACTTAGAAAATTAATCCTTTCGTCAAAACTGTGCACAGAAATGGGAGAGTACAATCGGCTATGTGCCAAAAGATACTCCATCGAGCGAACTGCGCAAGGTTATCTCGATCTCTATCAGAAGGTATTTTCATATAATGCTTGCTAAATTTGAAGAAGTAAAAAAGATGCTGATCTGTCCTCGGAGTGGACGTTCTCTGGTTCAGGAGGGTGAGTCATTTATGCCTTTTGATGATGGGACAGGAAAATCAGGCAAAATCTGCTATCGCACCGTGAGCGGGCAGCCTGTTCTGGTCGATTTCGACGATTCTGTACTCGATGAAAACGAGATTTTTATGCGGGACGGAAGCTCTGTTTTGCAACGCAGGCAGAGCAGGCTAAGGGGCTGGATAAAAGACAGGTTGCTCCATCCCGATGCAAATAGGCTGGCTGGTAGTATGGCGTGGAAATTTGCTCAAAAGCTCAAAGCAAAAGTTAAAAAGCCCAGATTGCTGATGATAGGGGCCGGTGTAAAAGGGATCGGCACGAATGTTTTTTATGATGATCCTGATATTCAGGTCATCGGTTTTGACATCTATGCATCGCCGTTGACACATTTTATTGCTGATACTCACCGGATTCCGATAGAGACAGGATCTGTTGACGGTGTCTGGATACAGTATGTTTTGGAGCATGTTCTGGAACCGTGGAGGGTGGCAGGTGAAATCAGCCGTGTTTTAAGAGTCGATGGCCTTGTTTATGCGGAAACCCCTTTTTTGCAGCAGGTACATGAGGGGCCATATGATTTTGTACGTTTTACGCACAGCGGGCACCTCTGGCTCTTCCGTGATTTTACTGAAATAAAATCGGGAATAGCCATGGGGTCGGGAGTTCAATTATTATGGACATTAGAACATATTATTTGCGGTATTTTCAGATCGCGGCGAGTTGGTCAGGCTGTGAAGTTATCCTTGTTTTGGCTTAGGTTGTTGGAAAAAATAATTCCTATTCGTTGTGGTCTTAACAATGCTTCCTCATTTTACTTTTTCGGTTCAAAGGCTGACAAACCGTTAATGCCTAAGGATATAGTCAACTATTATAAAAGGATATTATAAAACTTATTTAAACTATGAACCCGAAAATATTGTTTTTTCATAACTGAAGACTGGTATTTTTGGTCTCATCGTTTGTCAATTGTACGAGCGACCAGGTAAAATAGCTGTTGCGTTAGGTTTTTTGTCATTATGTGCCAAAAAAGTTGGTTGAGTGACCTAAAATGGGATTTGGTATTCCACTTGATAGCTGGCTGCGCGGACTATTGAGAGAGTGGGCAGGAGAACTTTTAAGCGAAAGGCGATTATAAGAGGAAGTGATATTTTAATGTAGTCTTGATTCGAAAAAAGTGGTTAAGTGATTAAGCATTAAATAAAAAAGCAAGAAGCCATAGCTTAAAACTTTATTAAGCTTTATTATAAAAAGAGTAAATATGAAAATTTTAGTTACAGGAACGGCCGGGTTTATTGGATTTCATTTGGCAAAGAGATTGCTTGAAATAGGTGACGAAGTTGTCGGGCTTGATTGTATTAATGATTATTATGATAGGCGTGTGAAATATGGACGGCTTGAACAGGTGGGGCTTAATGTGGAAGCAATAAAAGATGAAGATTTATCAAGTTCAAAAATTGTTTTACATAATTCACAATTATTTCCAAATTATAAATTTGTTAAAATGAATCTTGAAAACCGGGCAAATATTCAAAAATTGTTTGCTCAGGAAAAATTCGATAAGGTTATGAACTTGGCGGCTCAAGCTGGGGTAAGGTATTCTATAGAAAATCCTTATGCTTACATAGACAGCAATATTATTGGTTTTATAAATCTGCTTGAGGCAAGCCGTTATAATAATGTAAAACATTTTGTTTATGCAAGCAGTTCCTCGGTTTACGGATTGAACGAACAGATGCCTTTTTTGACATCGTCTAACGTAGATCATCCTATGAGCTTTTATGCAGCTACAAAAAAGAGCAATGAACTTATGGCGCATACTTATAGCCATCTCTACGATTTGCCTACGACCGGCTTACGATTTTTTACTGTTTATGGCCCATGGGGAAGACC
>CAYQKA010000055.1:0-5858 GCA_964418055.1 uncultured Planctomycetia bacterium
CAAAAACTAAAGGATAAGGCTAAAAAGCAGGATGGAAGAAAGAAGAAAAAACATTTTGTCTATAAATTTACATTAATAGATTTGAAAACAAAAATGTATATTTGCTATGGGTCCAGTCTTAAAAGCGAAAAGAGAGCATACAAAAAAGCAATAAAAATGTTAAAAGAATTAAAGATTAAAGTCAAATCCATAAGACTTGATAAATACTATAGTTTTCCGAGTTATGTTAAAGAGTTTAAGGGAGCAAAAATATTTATAATTCCAAGAAAGAATGCGAAGTTAGGACATGGAGAGGATTGGTTAAAAGTTATGAATAATTTTGTTGATAATACCTAGGAGTATTTAAAAGAATATTATAAAAGAAATCTTTCTGAGAATGGATTTGGGGTTGATAAGAAAATGTTTGGAAGCAAAATAAAACAGAAGAGGGAAGATAGAATTGATACTGCTATCTTTTCTAAGGTCCTTTGGCATAATTTGATATAGCTCTATTTGTGATTAATGTCCCATTACCTTTTCACTAGGCACCATTGGAAATCTCAAAAGAGAATTCCTAAACATGTTTAGTGCATATAGTGATATTATCAACCAACTTATTATTTTCAGGACTTTTTCAACGCAGCCGTAAATATGTTTATCTGGCTAAGTCCACTCATAATCAGAGAAGTCCTCATACTCATAATATTTTCCTTTGTAAACTGGTTTTTCAACTAAAAAACCATCATAATTCCAAACAATATAAAATTTTGGGGTACCTTTATCCTCATAAAGTTCAGCTACTCTTTCAGCTACTTCTTTGAAAGAAGAGAAACCAGACTGGTAGTAATCATTATTTGATATATAACTATAACCACCTAGTTCCTTATACACTGATACCATGTGTGAATAGTAAGCCCCCCAGATTAGAACTAACCTATAAGAATCATAACCTTGATGATGTTCAATATATGTAGCAAAAGTTGCCATATCTCTACAATCCCCTTTTTTCTTTATATATATCTCATAAGGAGAATATGCTCCAATAAAGTGTGATTTATATTCAAAATTGATATTCATCCACACAGTTAATTTATGAGGGGTGTAATAAGGATTTTCCATCAGCTCTAAGAAACCATCATCAGAGGGTATTTCAAAATCATTGTAATTATACAACCAATGAGGATTGCATATACTACCAGTTGGAACATTCTCCCAGCATTTCCAGCTAGTAGGACAACCACATTTAGAACAATCCTTTATAAAAGTACCATCATAGCAAAGATAAGGCTTGGAAGCAGAGCATGTATTATGAGGTATAATGCTTGAATCTATATTATTATCACTGCAACTTTTCATATTGGGTCCAAACTTACATGAACTAACATCAATCCATTCTGTGTTGTATGAATCTATTGACAAGCTGTCAGAATATTGTGGAATAATCTGGAACCTTATGTTTCCTGTGTAATAACCTGCACAATCACTTGATTCTAGATTGTAATAGAAATATCTTTCCTTGGTGTTGGATATGTCTTCTTCGCACTTGCCATCCTCTATTCCATCTTTATTCTCATCATAAAAAGGAATAATTTCATAAGATACTGCTTTTTTATCCTTATCCCAGGATAAGGTTATGTAAGGGCATTCAAGTTTCCATTGAAGCCCTTGTTCAGTACTTGGATCAGATACACAGGACTTGCTGATTGGACAATAATGTGTTTCCTGTGGACAATATGCACAGCAATATATATATGTGGGATTTTCCGTATTACTATTTAAATCAGAGCACCATTCATCTCCAGTATAAATATCATATGCATTCCATGTGCCCTCATTTGTATCCAAGTCAATGCATTCATCCTGGCATACTGAATACCCATTTGGATATTGTGGATTAGCGAGATAACTAACAGAACTAAAAGCAAGCCCTGTAACATCTGCACAAGAATCAGAAACTGAATTATTTTGAGGCAAAGGAATCTCAGATTCATTTTCCCCTTGTATAGTTTCTGGGGTATAAGACAAATATTTTCTGGGATTACAACCAACAGTCTGGAATAATAAGAAAAAAAGGCAGAATAATGCAGTTAAAGTTAGGATTTTTCTTTTAGTAAGCATAATTATTAAATTTAGTAAGGATTATATTAAAATCTTTCGGTAAACAGCAATTTCCTAGCACAAAACAGCACCATTGGAAATCTCAAAAGAGAATTCCTAAACATGTTTAGTGCATATAGTGATATTATCAACCAACTTATTGTTTTCAGGACTTTTTCAACGCAGCCTTTTCACTAAAAAGTTGTTCAATTTCATAATTAGTTTACACTTCTTATATTTTAACAAATTCCTGCTTTTTGGTGATTTCTATGGAAAAATTAACCAAAAAGAAGAGGAAATGGATTATAAACTAGTTTAGAACTGGCAGAAGTGCAACTTCAATAGCAAGAATACAAAAAATTAGCAGGCAGATGGTCTATAAACTGGCTGCTAGATATAAACAAGTGGGTGCAGCAGCTTACAAGGCTAAGAAAGCAGGAAGACCAAAAATAAAACTAAATCCTGCATTTGTAAAAAAGGTTGTACAAATCAGAAAAGAAACAGATTATGGAAGTGAAAAGATTCACTTTGTTTTGAGTCAGAAAGGATTTAGTGTTTCACAGCATATAACCCAAAGAATACTTTAATAGCCATAAAAAACATACAATGTTGGCAGAATTACAAGAGTTACCATTGCTCCTACAAGCAAGTATTCCATTGCAGCCTGAGCTCTTTTTTTCATTAAATTGCATAATATAACAAGAAATATATAAAATATTGTGTTTACTAAAAAATGAAGTTAATATAAAATTTAATCAAAAGTTATACTTCATTATTCAAAAATTCAACTTTTCCAATTATATTGCTTTTATCAACAAGGCCAAATCTAGTACTATCAACTGAACCAGAAACAAGATTACCTAAAAGCAAGTAAGCATTCTTAGGAATCACCCCTTTATAGTCGCTTTCATATAAAGAAAGCATTTTGTATCTGTTGCGGGAAATTACATACGGCTCACTTTTAGAATTCTTGAGAATTTGATTATTAATTAAAATATTCCAACCAGAATCTGATTTTCTTAATTCAAACTTATCTCCTGGAACTCCTTTAACAATCTTGATAAGAGGATTTTCATTTCCTGCAAAGTTATAAAGGACTATGTCCTCTCTTTTAATTTCATAACAATTATAATATTTAAATAAAATTTTTATTTTGTCTCCAGAGTTAATAAAAGGACTTAAAGAACTACCCCAAACAGTTCTTAGCTCTGTTTTGATAGGGCATTCTTCTTGTTCTACTTTATTTATCTGACTTGGTGGTGCTGTTACTATAATTATTGTTAGGATTATAATTAGAAAGATGTATTTACTTTTTACCATTCTAATCTTATTCAATATACAGTGTAACAGCAAGCGAAATTTTAAGAAGTCTGACTTCATAAAATTAAATTTATCTTAAAATCAAACTTCCTAAATTATTATTATGAATGTGACTTTTTGTTTGGTAAAGTCTCAATCAGTCTCATAACTCTTAATATAAATTTATAACATCTAATCTTGAATTCTTTCCCTTTTTGATTTGCACTTTTGACTTTTGCTTGCCCCGTAGGAAATCAAAGGTTTTCCTTTGGGAACTTTTGAGATTTGAATTTACAATGGTTTACCCTTTGGCAAGAAAAATCAGAAAAATAGACTTGATGCCCCTTTTCCTTGTACATAAATCTAAAAACCCTATACACAATACAGTCTACAATCAGATTTTGATAGTTATTTTGCAACAAAATCACCTTTTTCCTTGGCTAATAGTATTTTATAGCTTCCTCGCAGATGCAGCTTTTTGAAGTGGAAGCCGTACAGAACATATCTTCTAATACACACCCCACTTCACTACAACTACAATCATATAACCCACCAACACACGTTTCGCCGTGATCACTACATATCTCATTGCAGGTCTTTGGGAAAAGCCCCTGGTCATAGCATGTTTGACCACCAGTCTTCTCATCAACCATTCCATTACAATCCTGATCCTTACCATCAGGTTTAGTTGTATATGCTATAGATCCCACATAGCAAGTTGGGCAACTTTCATCACAATCACCATAGCCATAGGTTTTAGTATCACCATCACAATCTTTCCAAATAGGGCAAGTAACACCATTTTTTGTAATCAACAAAGAACCATTACTATTAGCAGGAATTCCACTACAAATTATATTATTACCACTGACAATGCAAGCGTCACCTCCAATGAGTGCATCCACATATGCCTTTGTTGCTGCGTCATTATTGTTAGTTGGAGCAGATAAACCTGTTACTGAATGACCAGTCATGTTTACCTTTCCGCTTGCAACTGCATCATTGAAAGAGAGTATTCCAACATTTGTGTTAGAATCAACTGTTAAATCATTGCTAACCTGAACATCACCTATTACAGAAAGCTTTGAATCTGGTTCTGTGGTTCCAAGACCCACATTGCCATCAGTTCCTGTTGCGTAAAAAGGAGAGTTCTGGAATATTCCCAAACCAAACCTTGGAATGTAGCCCTCAATCATATCAATAAAATCTGCATAGGGATTTTCTGCAGCTTTACTAACAGGTAAATTAAAAAGACTAAATATTACTGCTACAACAATTAATAAAATAAAAAAATGTTTCATTGAAAAATTATTTTTTTGATTCTTTTTTTTCATGTTTTTCACCTCAGCGTTTAATATAAATGAAAATCTAACTTAGCCTCCATTAACTATTGAATCAACATATTCTTTTGTAGCAATATCTGAGTCACGAATTGGGGCAGGCAAGCCTGTTATAGTATAACTATTCATATTTAAATTTCCTCTTGCAGTTATGCCATTAAAATAGAGTTTCCCAAAATTTGCATTATGGTCAACTGTTAAATTGTCAATAATACTCATACTTCCATTCACAGAAAGCTTTGAATCTGGTTCTGTGGTCCCAACTCCGATATTACCGTCAATTGCTGTTGCATAAAGTGGAGAGTTTTGGAGTACTCCCCAAAGATACATAGGAATGTATTCCCCATCTAAGTTATTTATAAGCAAGCACCAAGCATTATCATAACATAAATCTGGTCCGCTCCCGCTTAAGTATACACATTTTCCATCAATACATTCCCTATGAGTAAATGAATCAATATATTCATCTTCATCTTTCAAGGTTATCAATACATGGTCTCCTTTTGCAATAACTACTACATGTTTTATCCCCTGAGAATAAAACCTATCAGTAAAAGTATAATAACAGCGTCCAGTACATGCTATGTTTGAAGTTATGTTAACCATTGACTTAAACGAAATCTCTGAGCCGTCATTTAAAAAAAACACTAATTCCTGATTGCGCCATATCTCCATTCCCTTAACACCCTTAGGCATTGTTAAATCAAGGGTTGTTTTTGAAGGTCCTCCAAGATAATAAATCTCCTCTGCAGCATCAATTATTTGTGTTCCAAACCTGTTAACCTGGCTTTGGGCTATTTCTTCATTTGACTTGTGCGAATAACTGTAAAAAATATATATGCTAGGCACAATTACAAGCATTATCAGCCCTGTTACAAGCAGGTATTCCATTGATGCCTGTGCTTTATTCATGTTTAACAAAAAATATTTTAAAGTATATAAAATCTTTGTGCCTACTCAAAAGTAATTTTAACTAAAATAATATGATAAATAAAAAATAATCAAATTAATAAATTAAGAAAAATAAAATAAATAAAAGAATTAAATTAAAAGATTAAGGGAATTACTCAACCCTTGCCATTAATTCCCCTTCCATTGTGTGGGTAAACTTACCACAGTTGATGTTTCTATCTGTAGGATTAT
>CAYQKA010000056.1:0-5787 GCA_964418055.1 uncultured Planctomycetia bacterium
TTCATCAAGTTGTACTTCTTCAAACTCATGGATAAGTTCGACATAAGCATCGGCTAAATTCAAAAGCATCTCTTTAAAGTTTTCTTTAGCCACACCCTTAGAAAGCTTCAGGAAAGTAAAGGGTCCTATAAAATAAGGAATGCCTTTATTGAAATCAGCTAATTTATATTTAGGTTTATTAGAAGCCGCCTTAAATTCAGCCCCTTCAACTTCAGAAACAAGATAGTGATAGTTAGTATTAAACCATTTAGTCATCTCTAAGGCGTTTTTTCCGCGGCAAAGTTCATAATACTCATCCGGGGTATTATAGCTTTTTAGTCCCAGCATGACAGCTGTGTCCAGCATATTATCATACATGGTCATTTCACCTATAGGAAATTTATCTACGTTACTCTCATAAGTAGAAAGCATATTTTCTTCAATAGCCTTCAGGCCGCTTCTTAATTCTGTCTCAGATATAGTTTTTTTCCAGTAGTTTTCAGTTACTTTTTTGAATTCTCTGTTGGCACCGAGTCTGGGGAAGCCATACGCGTAAGTTTGCATTAATAATTCCTCCTATTTTACTGCTTCTAAAGCCTCTCTGGCTTTATACGAACTCCTAACATAAGGAGCACTAGCTACAAATTTAAAGCCTCTTTTGAGGGCTTCTTCTTTATACTCTTCAAATTTTTCCGGAGTTATAAAATCAACTACCGGATAATGATTCTTACTGGGATTAAGATATTGTCCCAGAGTTAAAAAATCACAATCAACTTCTCTGAGATCATCAAAAACTTTTAAAACTTCACTTTCTGTTTCACCTAAGCCCAGCATCAAGCCGGATTTAGTAAATATTGACGGATCTTTTTCTTTTGTGTATTTCAATACCTCAAGTGATACTCTATAATTGGCTAAAGGCCTAACTTGATTATATAAAGCTGGAACCGTCTCGATGTTATGATTAATAACATCCGGCTTGGCCTCAATTACTAAATCAAATAATTTCTTCTTACCTTGAAAATCAGGAATAAGGACTTCTATACTTTCAGCCTGAGTATTTTCCTTTATTTCTTTTATAACTTCATTGAAAATATCAGCACCTTGTAATTCCAAATCATCTCTGGTAACACTGGTAATAACTACATGTTTTAAGTTTAATCTTTTAACCGCCTGAGCGACTCTTGAAGGCTCATCTAAATCTACCTCTTTAGGTTCTCCCTTAGACACCCCGCAAAAACGGCAGTTGCGAGTACAAATATCACCTAAAATCATAAAAGTTGCCTGTCCATTAGAAAAACACTCTCCTATATTAGGGCAAAGTGCTTCCTCACAAACCGTATTCAAGTTTAAATCAGCTAAAAGCTCTTTAGTTTGGTTCAAATCTTTAAGATTAATCTTCTTGTTCAGCCAGGCAGGTTTCTTGGTTATCAAAGTACGATTCATTTTCTTTTAATGTTTTTCCTTGTGATTTTATATTCCAGTCAAGACTGTTATATTTATCAGTTTTCAAGGTCACGACTAGTGCTTTTTCAGCTTCAGTTAAGCTTGAAAGCGTCAAATTACTTTTAAAAACTTCTTTGAACGAGTCTATTAGGATATGTTCTAGCTCGTAAAAAGTCAATGGTTTTTTAAGTAAGCTCTCAAGCGAGCAAAATCGATTAACGCTGTTATAATCAGGATTAATCAACATATTAAGCGAGCGGTGAATATCCAACTTGAGAGGTATAGAACCATGTTGAAAAACAACATCCTTACGTCTTCTTTGAGCATTACCACCAATTTTTTTGCCCTTTATAAGGATATCACAGTCCTCATTAGAGGCAAAGCAGAAAGAAGCGAATTCCCGACTATCAACTTTAGCTAAGCCCATTTCATCAGCAAAGCCAGCCTCAAGTCCTAATTTTTTATAAGTCTTTATCAAAAAAGAACAAAGTATTTTAAAAGAATGTTTTATATCATTGGTTTCTAAATCAGATTTATCACAGACTAAACTATAAGTAAGTTCCTGATCATGAAATATGATTCCGCCTCCGGTCATACGCCTGACGACACTAATATCATCCCGCTTACAGGACTCTATATCAAGCTCTTTAGCCGCATCTTGAAAATATCCCAGCGAATAAGCTGCTGGCTTCCAACCATATATCCTTAAAGTAGGTAGCCCCTTATCCTTGATATAATTCAAAAATATTGCTTCATCTATGGCCATATTAGTTGCGGCATCACTAAATCCGGATAACATTAGTCTCCAGCTGCTCAAATCATTAGCTCCTATTTTATGGCTTCCAGATAAGATTTAATTCTCTAGCTGCTTTTGTCTCATCTAATCTTTTAATCGGCATATTCTTAGGAGCATCTTTTAACTCCTGAGGATTATTAACAGCCAGTTTGGCAATTTTTTTCATCAATTTAATAAAGTAATCAAGGGTCTCTTTTGATTCCGACTCTGTAGGTTCAATCATCATGGCTTCTTTTACTATTAAAGGAAAATAGATTGTTGGCGGATGAACTCCGTTATCTATTAAATATTTAGCAATATCAAGAGCCAGAATATTATTTTGTTCTTTTTGTTTTGATGCAGAAAAAACACATTCATGCATACAGATTTTATCATAAGGCAGATTATAATCATCCTTTAAACTAACCCTAATATAATTAGCTGCCAAAACTGCTGCCTCTGAGGCTGCAACAAGGCCTTCTTTACCTAAAGCTAAAATATAAGCATAAGTCTTTAAAATAACCCCGAAGTTTCCATAAAAAGGAGCAATATAGCCTATAGACTTAGGTTTATTGTAATTAAGATAAAACTTGCCTTGTTTATCTTTAGCTACCACAGAAATAGGTAAAAATTCTACTAAATCATCCATAACTCCTACTGGGCCTGCTCCCGGCCCACCACCTCCATGGGGAGTAGCAAAGGTCTTGTGTAAATTTAAATGTACAATATCAAAACCTAAATCTGCCGGACGACACTTACCCATAATCGCATTCAGGTTTGCTCCGTCATAATACATTAAGGCGCCCACCTTATGAACTGCATCTGATATTTCTTTTATTTGAGGATTAAATAAACCCAAAGTATTCGGGCACGTGAGCATAACCCCGGCAACATCTTTATTTAAATGTTTTTTAAATTCTTCTAAATCCATATAACCATTTGAATTTGTAGGAATCACAATAACTTCATAACCAGCTAAAGCTGCACTAGCTGGATTAGTCCCGTGAGATGAGTCAGGGATTATTATATATTTTCTTCTATCTCCCTTAACCTTATGATAAGCAGCCATAAGCATAGCTCCAGTTAGCTCACCATGCGCTCCAGCTAAAGGTTGCATTGTAAAAGCTGTCATACCTGTTATTTCACATAACTGCTTCTCGGTTTCATATAAAACCTCAAGAGCTCCTTGGGCCAGATAATCATCTTTTAAGAGTTGCGGCCATAAAGGATGTAAATTTATGAAACTATCTGTCGCGGCAGCTTTCTCGGTAAATTTAGGATTATATTTCATTGTGCAGGAACCCAGAGGATAAAAATTAGTGTCTACTGAAAAATTCATTTTTGATAGATTGGTAAAGTGTCTCACTACATCCAACTCTGAGACTTCCGGCAAAGAAGCACTTGCTTTTCTAATATACTTTGCATCTAGACTCTTGGCTTCAGGAACATCAGTCTTAGGTAGTCTTACCCCACATTTATCTGGAATACTTTTCTCGAATATTAACTGCATAGCACTTCCTCTAAGGCTTTAATTAAAGTCTCTATTTCTGCTCTAGTTCTTTTTTCAGTAATAGATATTAATAAATAATTATCCATATCTTTATAAAACCTGCCTAGGGGAACACCGCAGGCAAATCCCTTTTTATACATTGCGCTTACAACTTCATCAGCATTTTTAGGTAGACATACTGTAAATTCATTAAAAGTAGGTGAACTTCTCTTGACTTCAACCCCTTTTATTTTCTCTAAAAGGCTTTTCGCATACTCAGCCTTATCGTAATTAAGTTTGGCTAAATCCTTTAAGCCCGATTTACCTAGAAGACAAAGATAGATTAGGGCTCTTAGGGCGCAAAGAGATTCATTAGAACAAATATTAGAAGTAGCTTTTTCTCTTCTAATATGCTGCTCTCTGGCCTGCAGAGTAAGAACAAATCCTCGCTTACCATCTTTATCAGTTGTAGCTCCCACAACTCGGCCCGGCATTTTTCTAACTAATTTTTTACTGGTGGCTATAAACCCTAAATAGGGACCTCCAAACGACAGCGGAATACCCAGGCTCTGGCCTTCACCGGTGGCTATATCAGCCCCCATTTCACCTGGTGTTTTCAACATCCCTAAAGAAACAGGATAAACAGACATGATAGCCAAGGCTCCTAAGCTATGAGCTTTTTCAACGATATCAGTGTAATCATCTACTGCCCCAAAAAAATTAGGATTTTGAACGATAATTGCCGCTGTTTTATCATCTAAATATTTAAAGATTTCATCTCGGCTACTCTGGCCGTGAACAACTTTAGTTTCAATAAATTCAATATTTAGATTAGAAGTATAGGTATACATCATGGTTCTATAAATCATATTAATTCCACTATCCATGATGATCTTATTTTTACCGGTAACTCTTATCGCCATCATCGCAGCTTCAAAAAGGGCAGTGCCTCCATCATACATAGAAGCATTAGCCACTTCCATGTCGGTTACTTGACAGATGACTGTTTGGTATTCATAAATAGCCTGTAGCCAGCCTTGGGAACATTCAGGCTGATAAGGGGTATAAGCCGTATAGAATTCAGACCTAGAAGCTAAGGCATCAACAGCTGCCGGAATAAAATGATCGTAAAAACCAGCTCCAATAAAATTAACAAGTTCAGCTTGATTCTTAGCCGCTAAATTATTTATATGAGTCAAAACCTCAAATTCAGAAAGTCCTTCCGACAAATTAAAAGATTTAGCCCGCAACTCAGGCTTTATGTCTTTAAAAAGCTCTTCTTTAGACTTAAGGCCAATGGCTTTAAGCATTTCAGTTTCTTGGTTTTTTGTATGAGAAATATAGCTCATATGAATGTTATCTTTTTATGTTTTTAAATTACCAAAATTAATCAAGTGTTTTTAAGTACTCTTCGTAACTAGCCGCATCCATTAGATTCTCTTTTTCTGAAGGCTCATCTAGTTCAACTATTGCTATCCAGCCCTCGTTATAAGGGTCTGAGTTGAGAACTTCGGGAGCCTCATTAAGAGCCTCATTAACCTTAATCACTTTACCTGATATAGGAGCATAAATATCAGAAGCAGCCTTTACTGATTCAACTGTTGAGAAAGTTTCCTGCTGTTTTATGTCTTTACCCATAGCAGGTAATTCCACAAAAGTAATATCACCTAAGGCATGTTGAGCATAATCGTTAATACCGATAGTAGCTTGATTACCTTCGATTTTAACCCATTCGTGATCTTTAGTATAGAGTAGATTTTTTTCAACAGACATTTTAAGTCTCCTTTTTATTTTTTTAAAGATCCTTCTTTATAAAACGGTCTTTTAACTATTTCAGCTTCAAGTTGAACTTTAGAATCAGTTAACTTAATTTGTGTTCCTGCGTCTTTATATTCAGGCGTAATAAACCCCATACCAATACCATAACCAAGGCTAGGGGAAAAGGAACCGCTGGTTACTAGGCCTATTTCGTTATTATCTTTTACTATTTTATAGCCATTTCTAGGAGCTCGTCGGTTATTTACCTTAAAGCAAACCAGGCGTTTTTTTAAGCCTTCTTGCTGACTTTTTAAAAGCATATCTTTTGCAATAAAATCTTTCT
>CAYQKA010000057.1:0-5775 GCA_964418055.1 uncultured Planctomycetia bacterium
GGATCTAAAGTTATCTTAACTGTGGCTGAATCTTTATTAGAAATAACCGTTTCATCAGAGTATCTGGCCCAGGCCCTGTTTTCATAGTTGCCCTGGGTAACTCCTGCGCCAACTATTAACTGGTATTTCAGAGTTCTGGTGGTCTGGGCGCTGACGGTGCCGATGTCAAAAAGCAAGGCGGTTGAGCCTTTAGGGTTGGTGGGAATATTATCCAGGATGGCCCTATCGGTGACATACTTAAAGCCGCCGGGTATCCTGTCTTCTAAGAAGACGCTGCTGACATTAGTTGAGCCGACATTTTTTATGGTTACCGTATAGGTGACGATATCACCTATGACAGCTTCTTTTTTATTGGCCTCTTTTTTAATCTGCAGTAAGAGGTTATTGGAATCCATGGGATGATCCATCTCTATGATTACCCCGGCAACGGTAAAGACCTCTCCCTTAGAACCGTTGACGATAACCCTTCCGGTGGGGAAGGTGGTTTTTTTAGAAGGATAGGTATAACCCGGGGCTTCGGTGGTAATATAAAAGTTGGCGTTGGCGCATAAGAAGCTGTAGGCGCCGTCAGCTCCCGTTGTCTGGGGATTGAAGTCGCTTCCGGCTATATCTGTTCCCGGTACACAGAGAGTGCCGTTTTGATTATAGATAGTTACAATAGCGTTAGCTATGGGGCTATTGGTTACAGAATCAAAGACTATGCCATAGGGGTCGGTGAAACTAAAACTAACGACGTCGCTGGCAACTCCACCTACGGTTACAATTAAATAGTTAGTGCCTCTTACTAATGAAGTAGTATAGTTTGCTCCAGGAACACTCCAAGTCCCACCAGCTCCAACCACAGCTGTAGCAATGTCAGCTAATAAAAGATTCCCGTTGGCATCCCAGGCAGAAACGGTTACATTCTGGCCTGCTAATCCAGAACCTGCTAAGGCGGGCCTATCCCCGCTAATCCTGCCTCCGTCAACAGGTGAGCTTATCACGGGAACCTCGTTCGTTGCGGGTACAGCCACTACTGTAAGTTTAACCGGAGCTCCGAGGGTAGCGCCGACATCCGCGCGAATATAATCAGTTGCTGCAGCAAGTGTGGCTGTATAGTCAGCCTGCCTTACAATATAATTACCGTTGGCATCGGCGGTGGCCTGAGCAACTGTCTGAAAAGGCACAGTACCTACAGTTCCTTTTATGGTTATTATATCGCCTGCTCCGGCAGTGCCTCTTATGGTTGGCTGCTGGCCAACGGTCTTGCCCGCTTCGGGGGTGGTGATTGAAAGGCTTTCAAAAACCCAATTAGTGTTATTGTTGCCTGAATCGGTTGAAGCATAACAGGTAACGGTATTAGTGTTGGCATCCGCGTCTTTGACATCAACGAAGCTAACCGTCTGGGCACCGTTGGGGAAAGTTATATCCCACTTAGCGGGAGTGGCTGTAGAATATAAGGCAACCAAGCTTCCGCTTGTTCCTGTTAAGGTCAGGGTGTTATCTACGGTCTGGGTGGTGCCGGCGGTGAAGTTGATTTGTTTGCCGGCTTGGGTGCAGGTTAAGTCATAAAAAGTTGTATTGTTGGCAATGGTAGAAGCAGCAGCCGTATCAAAAACAACCGTACCGCTTGAATGAGTAAAGGTGCCGCCTGAGTGAGACCAGTTGGTGGCTACATTAAAATTGCCTGAAGGGGCAGTCAAGACACCGCTTGAAATATCTACATCTGCGTTACAATCAAGCGCGCCCGAAGTAAAAGTACCTATTCCGCCATTTATAGTTAAGGTTCCACCGACCGTCGTGGTATTTGCGCCTACGGTAAAGGTGCCTGAGGTAATAGTCATATCGCCTGAGGTGGTAAAATTATTAGTTGCGCAAGAGATAATGCCGTCATAACCAGCTTTAACATTCAAGATTGCTACAGAGACAGCGACATCAAGAGTGCAGTTAAAATCACTTCCATTATCAAATACAGCTGTGTCTCCCGCGTCAGGATAATCTGCGCCAACTGCGCCGCCTGAGGCAGATGACCAGTTGGCATTGGTATTCCAGTCGCTGTTACCGACCGCAACCCAGTATCTGGTAACCGCGCCAAAGGTCCAATTGGTATTACTGCCTAAGTTGATGGAGGTGTCGGCCGTGATGGCGCTGGTAGAGTTAGAATCCTTAACTTTAACATAGTCAACTGTGGTAACCGGGGCCACAAGGTTCCAGTCTGTGCCGTCCGAGGCTGATATAAGTTCTATTTCTGTGCCCGCGGCCTGGCCGCTTAAGGTTAGGGTGGTTGATACTGTAAAATCAACACTTTCCTTAAACTTTATCTTGCTGGATGCAGTCTGGGCAGTAAAATTAGTACAGGTTGTGGCATCGTTAAAGGTTACATAGTCTGTGGCATTGGTAACTACCAGTGTTTTAAAAGATATGCCGCCTGAGGTTATAGTCTGAGCGGCTGTGCCGTCAAAGATAACTTCCCTACTCATTGTTCCGGCGGTCCCCGTCCAGTTGCCGGCAACAGAAAACTCGGTTCCAGGCCCCTCAATTTTCGACTCGCTTGATGAGAGAGCAACATCTCCGGTAACATCAAAAACGGTCCCAGAATTAAGGTAAAGGTCGCCGCCGTCCAGAATCAACGTTCCTTTAACTGTTATATTAGTAGAACTGCTCGTGTACCACCCGGCTGAAGTTATGCTACAGTTTTCTGCTATACTTATGTCTTCGGAGGAATTGGCATATCTGTTTTTGGAGGCATGCTGGTCATTAATAATAAGATTATAGTAGTCATCGCCTGCGCTAAAGTTTTTTATATGCAACCAGTCAGTGCTGGCATCACCTATATAAGTAAAAGTCCCAGAGTCGGTATCCTGGGTAAGAGAAATAACTTGAGCCGAGAGGCCGATAATCTCTACTATGCCGCTATTGCTAAAAGTGCCTGAAACGGTAAGGTTATAGCCCTCAAGGTTAAGTGTCCTTCCGCTTTGTATTGTAAGGTCGGTAACAGTTGTATTACTGCCAAGAGTCGGTTCGTTAGTAACGCCGGCTGTCGGGATAACAACGGTGTCATTGGAATTGGGCACATAGCCTAAGTCCCAATTATCGGCGGTATCCCAATCGGTATCTACATCACCCTGCCAATTAATTGTAGTGCCTGCTAGGGCCCAGTTGTTAGTACTTGTAATAGAGGAATCTCCACCTTTTGCCACAAGCTCCAGTCCGCTTGAGGCATCATTGTTAGATGCGTCAATCTGGGATATATTCTGAGTTCCACCTACTGAAAGGGTTAATTTTGGATCATTTGTTCCGCCTCCTGTTGAATTTAAGGTAATCTCATCAGGATCTGCACTTCCGGTAAGGATTAATGAATTGGATACTGTCTGCTCAGTATCATCCGTTAAGGTTATGGTTTTGTTTGCAGTAGTACAGGTTAAATTGTAAAAAGTGGTATTGTTGGCGATGGTGGAGGCCGCGGCCGTATCAAAGATAACCGTACCGCTTGAATGGGTAAAGGTGCCTGAGTTTGACCAGTTGCCGCTGGCGGTTATACTAGCTGAGGCATCCGGTTTTAGGATACCATTGGCATTTATAGTGACATCCTTAAAGTCTGAACTATCAGCTGGCTGGAATTGGCCGTCATTGACAGTTAGGGTATTGGTGACGGCTATCTGGGCCGCGTCAACATCATTATCATCATCAGGCGTAGCATAAGAATTATCAATATAAAGATTATAGAATTGGCCTGTAGCCCCGGTTAAGGTTCCGGTTAAGGCCTGAGCGGCTGTGCCGTCAAAGGTAACAGTTGAGGTACTTTGGGTGAAGGTGCCTGAGTTTGACCAGTCACCACTTACATTAAAATTGTAATTACCCGAATCATCTAAGGTGCCGCCTAAATTAATAGTGATTGAATCAAACTCACAGTTGGCATCACTTATAACTAAGGTCTCGGTGTTGCCTAAGGTCAGAGGGTCAATTTGACAATTAATACCACTAAGATGAAGGTTTTGATTTGCGCCTATGGTAAAGTCATTACCACTAATAGTTTCATCACCTGTAAAACCATCTATGGTGCAACTATAGCCCACATCAGTGTAATCAACGTCGATAAAACCGCTATTTGTAGTTGCAATGGATGTATCTATGGTAAGAATTACACTCTCATATCGGGGATATAACTCAAGTTCACCAGTTCCTCCTGCAGAGCCTATTGCTACGGCACCGGTTAATGTCCCGGATTTTTGGAATCTAAGAATGCCGTTGTCTATGTCCGTCGTACCAGTTATTGTAAAGCCAGGGTAATCAACTAAAAATATGCTACCTGCTCCAGTTTGAGAATAACTACCTCCTACTAGAAAACCCCCAGTGCTGCTGCTAGCTATAGATAGACTGCCTGTGCCCGAGACAGTAAGGTTATTAACCTGATTATATGAGCTGCCTGCATATATATACTTCCAGGTAGCTGTGCCATCCCACTCAAAGGTGCCTGAGTCGCTGAATCCCCAGGTAAGGTCATCTAATAAATCTATATCACCTGCGACCTGGACTTTATTGGAGACATTGTTTGAAATGAAACTGCCTTTATTAGTAAAGGTCCCTCCTATGTTTAAGGTTTTGCCGCCTGTTAAAATTAACTTTCCGTCGTCGGCTTGGCCGCCGCCGTCATTGTTTATTACTAGATCAGTTGTGACAGCTACATCACAGTTAATAGTTGTCTGGTAAGTATCGCCTGCTGAGGTATCGCTGTGTTCTTCTAACTTATAAAAAGTTATGCTGCCTGAGTCTGAGTTGCTTATAGTCTTGGTAGTTTGACCTCTCATAAGTACCCACTCGCCAGTCTGGTTTAGTGTGCCAGTGCCGCTTAAGGTGACATTACCAGAAAACCACAAAGCAGCTGATGTCTGGAATGTCCCGGCTGTAATGATTAAAGCGCCATTGTTATTTCCAGCTCCAGTCTCAAATTGATTTGAGATATCCCAAGTGGCATTGGTTAAATCTAAGGTGCAGGTGTCGCATACAAAGGTTCCAGATGAAGTGAAGCCGCCGCCATAACCATCAACTACAGTAAAATCACCATCTCCTAAATTAAAGGCATCGAGAACACAGTTTGTGCTGTCTGCATCGCCAAAGACAACACTATCATCTGTTGATGGTGCTGTATCGCCTACCCAGTTTTCCTTAGTAGAAAAGTTGTCGTTTTCTGTGCTACCTCCATCCCAGACATAGGCATCGGCGGTAAGCGAGGCATCGTCAAAAGCACCCCAATAATTTATTGAAGAACCTCCAAATTTTACTCTCACCTTAGCTGTGTTTACCGGGGCAGTTGCAGTAAGAGTCTCTAGCTCCCATGTATCTGCGGATGAGTAAGAAATAGTTTTTGTGCCTGGCGTCCCTATCTCTACATTATCGCTATTAAGCCAAATAAGGTTCATATAAAAAGAACCACTATAACCTGTATTCTCAACTTTGGTATAAATCTCAAAAGTATATTTAACGCCCTCTGCAGCATCTACCTCTTGATAGACCGCGCCTGTATCACTTGCCCAGTTTGCCATAATATAACCCCAGGAAGAAGGTGCCCTCGCCGCCCAGCTTTCTGTCTGGGCACAACCTGAGTCAGTCCAATCATCAGCCGAGCCCCCTGCTGAGCTTCCAGTTTCAAAACCAGCATTTAACAAAAGATTTCCTGTTGCCGCATAAACATTACCGGACGCAAACGACAAAAAACCCGCTGCCAAAAATAAAAGAAAGATAGAAACTAGCCCCATCTTCCTTTTGACAGAAAATACTCTTATAAAATATGTTACC
>CAYQKA010000058.1:0-5640 GCA_964418055.1 uncultured Planctomycetia bacterium
TCTTTTAAGAATTCAATTATTTCCTGGAGCTCTTCTTTGGCTTCATTTACACCAGCCACATCATCAAAGGTAATATTTATTCGGCTACCAGTGTTTAATTGAGGCCGGCTCTGACCAAAGGAAAATATCTTTTTTCCTTCTTGAGCTGCTTTTCTAATAAAGAAAAACCAGAAAATAAAAATAAGGATTATCATAGGAGCGGCGCCAATAAGAATTTGCGCAAGTAAATTTTGTGCCTTTACATCAAATTTCTTACCATCAATATTTTCCTTAAGTAGATTAACTAACTCCGGATCATTTTTGGGAACTATAACTCTAAAATTAGTACCGTCAGTAAATTTTCCTAATATTACCCCATCGTCCTGCTGTAAAGTAACTGATTCTATGCGCTGAGTTTCACTATTGTTGGCCACAATACTGAAGAATTCACCATATGTTAGTTGTTCTTCCGTAAAATAAGCACGATTTAGGTAAAAAAAACTAAACAACATTGCAATCACAAGTATAATAATAGTGGCATTATTCTGCGCTAAAGGTAATTGTTTATTGCCTCTTTTTTTATTAGATTTTTTGCTATTCTTTAAATGGTTTGCCATAAACTTCCTCTCTTAAAATAAATTTGTCTTAATTATATCAAAATAACATTAGATAAGCAATAGAAAACCTTAAAGATAGGTAATTTTTAGCTTAAGAATTCGATTGGTGCTTTTTTTTACTCTATAATCCTCTGATATCCTAAAACCAGCCACCCAGATAATATTCTCATCATCAGTAATCAGCGGAGTATAGTCTCTTTGGGAAAGAGGCACTTTTAAATCAATAAAGAAATTTTTAAGACTTTTGCTATTTTTTAAACCGAGTGGTTTGAACCTATCTCTAATTACTCTTGTTTTAAGTTTTAGACAACCTTGTACTTCATCAAAATCAATATATTCAATTGAAGGATCATTTTTGTGTCTAATCTTACTCGACGGTTTTAGCATATTAGTCTTAATTATACATTTAAGGGTTTTAAATTCAGTACATCCTGGAATTTTTAACCGTTTAGACTTAACTTTTTTCCTTTTATCTTTAGCTTTAGATTGCACCCTTTTAAAAATACTTAAGTTAGAATATTCCCTTATACCCCTGATCTCATCTGAGAGGACTATAAGCTTACTGCCATCCCTATTTTGACTTACCTGCCATAACATATTTAAATTGTCATAAGAAATATCTTTTAGGTCACCCTTAAGATTCAACAAACAAACCCTCAAAACTTCAAAAGCCAGGGCAACCTCAAGCTTACTAAATTTGATTAAATCAATATTAATACCCTTTTTAGATTTTACACATACTCTTGGATATTCCATAGCTGCTTCTTTCTGAATATATTGATATGCTTCTCTTAGAATATTAGTTTGCCTATTTAAGACATTACACAGTTGAGGATTGAAATTTTTACTTAAATAGGGCAAAGCTTTTAATCTAATCTTATTTCTAAGATAATCAGGTGTTAAATTTGAAGAATCAATTCTATAGTGCTGTTTTTCATGTTTTAAAAAAGCAATAATTTCTGCCTTAGACACCCCTAAAAGAGGTCTTATTAAAACCATGCTTTTGTTTTGACTAATGGGCCATATACCCGAAAGCCCCTTAAGCCCAGCTCCCCGCATAATACGCATAAGATATGTTTCTGCCTGGTCATCTTTGGTGTGAGCCAAAGCCACTATTTTTATTTTGTATTTTTTACACATTTTATCAAATGTTCTATAGCGAGCTTCCCTAGCTGCATCTTCCAATGAAAGCTTTTCTTTTTTAGCTAAAGACGAAACGTCAATGTTTCTTACATATAATTTCAGACAATGATCATCACAAAGTTGCCTGACAAAGTCCTCATCAGAGTTTGATTCATTTGCTCTTAAATTATGATTTATATGAACAACTGAAAGATTTAGATTTAATCTCTTAGATAACTTTAAAAATAATAAAAGCAGAGCAACAGAATCAGGACCACCAGAAACAGCAATTAATAGCTTCTCTTGAGAATGAAGCATATGATACTTTTTTACATTTGAAATGAAATTATCATAAATCATTGTATAATAATGGTAGCGGTGGGCCGACTCGAACGGCCGACGCGCCGGGTATGAGCCGACTGCTCTAACCAACTGAGCTACACCGCCAATTTATCTTTTAATTCCTTAAGACCTTGCTTGCACCAACCTTTTTTCAACCAGGGACAAGAAAAACAAATAATATCTAAATCACTAACATCTATATTTTTTCTCAGTTTTGTATATATAGCTCCACTTTTTAAAATGCTTCCAGATTCAATTTTAAGCTTAGAGAGAACTAATTCATCAATACTTTTTGGTTCTATATCTTCTTTACACTTTGTCGCTGAGTTAGGACAATATTTACACACATCATCTTTTTGGCTAATTATTTTAATTACGGTTGATTTCTTTTTTACTTCCTTGGAAATTTTAGTAAGATGTTCAATGAAGTCCTCACTATAACCATATCCCCTAAAACCAAGGACGCATAAAAGATGATGAGCTCTAATGGTAAGCAATCTAAAATTTATGCTTTAGTTTATCGTAGATTGTTGCAGCTAGTAAACTTTTCAATATTCCACCTATAAGAAATGGTACAAATCCTAGTATGAATGCCTGCCCCATGCTAACTCTCAAAAAAATCATAATCCATAATGAACCTAATGTTAAAATAAATAACATAACAGATGTAAATAGAATAATCAATTGTGATAATGAATATTCACTTTTTTCTAACAAAGTGCCCAAAATAAACGAAGCCAAAATAAAACTAATGAGATAGCCTCCAGTTGGACCAAGAATAACTCCCAAACCAGAAACACCACCTGCAAAAATAGGCAAGCCAACAACACCCAATACAACATATAAGCTTTGCGAAATAGAACCATATTTCTTTTTTAATATAGCTCCCGATAAAAGAACAAAGAAAGTCTGCATCGTTAATGGAACAGGGGTAAAGAACAAGGGCACTCTTATATAAGCACCTATAGCTGTTAATGCGACAAATATTCCCACTCCTATTACCTTCAATAAAGACTTCGGCAAAGTTATTCTCATATCTAAGAAATGCTTAATTGCCCTTGGGTTTAATTCAAGTGTTTTCATGTTCACTCCCTACTTATCACTTTCCAAGCTACCATTATTCTTTTTATTATTTGGCTCTTTAAAAACACCTATATTTCGATACTTTTCGTACCTTTTATCAAGTAATGTCTTTGTATCCATTTCTGATAACTGAGTTAAGTTCTTTAATATTGTTTTTTTAATATTTTTGGCAGTAGTCTCATAATCTCTATGAGCACCACCTAAAGGCTCAGAAACTATTTCATCAATAATCTTAAACTTATACAAATCTTTTGCCGTAAGCTTTAAAGCCTCTGCTGCATCTTGAGCAGACCCTTTATTTTTCCAAAGAATCGCAGAACAACCTTCTGGGGATATTACTGAATAATAAGCATTCTCCAAAACACAGACTCTATCGCCAACACCAATGCCTAGAGCGCCTCCTGATCCACCTTCACCAATGACAATTACTATTATAGGCACCTTCAAACTAGACATCTCTCTAATATTAACAGCAATCGCTTCTGCTTGACCTCTTTCTTCGGCCCCAATTCCAGGGTAAGCTCCTGGCGTATCTATTAAACATACAACAGGAATATTGAACTTTTCAGCCAGTCGCATTAAACGCATGGCTTTTCGATACCCTTCCGGATGAGCACATCCAAAATTCCTGAGAACTTGATCTTTAACTCCTCTTCCTTTTTGATGACCAAGAATAAGAACTTTTTTATCACCAATCTGAGCAAAACCTCCAATTAATGCTTTATCATCTCTAAAGCTTCTATCGCCATGTAATTCTATAAAATCAGTCGTGATAAGGTTGATATAATCTAACGTATAAGGCCTATTCGGATGACGAGCTATCTGAATTCTTTGCCATGGAGTTAAATTATCGTAAATTTGACTTTTAACTTCATTTAGCTTTTGCTGAAGATGGCCGATTTCTTTACTAAGATTAATCTTTTCATCAGAGGTAAAATTCTGCAGTTCTTCTATCTTTTTTTCAAGCTCAATAATGGGTTTTTCAAATTCTAAACCATTTATATTCATTCTAATCTACTATGGTTACTTTAGTGCCAACAGGCACAATTATATAGAGTTCTTCAACTTCTTCGTTTCGCATCCTTACACATCCCTCAGTAATCTGCTGACCCAAACTTGCCTCATCAATTGTTCCATGAATACCATATGTAGGCACCGAAAGCCCCATCCATCGAGATCCTAAGACATTATCTGGACTTTCTGCTGGAACAATTTTACCTTTCTTATAATGAACGGGATTTTTGAGTTTATTGTCTATAGTAAAATCTCCTGCAGGAGTACAATTATCCTTACCTGTAGAAACATTATAGATTCTAATAACATTATCTACTTCTTTAAGAGTAAGCGTGTTTTGAGATTTATCAATTATAATGCTAAAGTCAGCATTGACAACCTTCAATCTATCTCCAGGCCTGATTAAAGCATCGCTAAGGTTATTGCTTTTCTGAAGTAAATCTACCGTTGTGTTAAATTTCTTTGCAATGCTATTTAAAGTATTCTTTGGTTGAACTTCATAAATCTGATTATTATCAACAACTAGACTAGAAAATAAGATATCAATGTTTAAATTCCAGAGTTTCTCTTGAATAGTTGCGGCCTGCTGGCTATCTGAATATTCAGAGATTACTTTTTGATATACATCTCTGGCTTTAAGCATTTGACCTGTAGATTGGTAAACTTCAGCCAAACCTACTATTGCCCCCACAATTTCGGGATCGTTTTTATATGTACTAATCAAATTGTTATAAAAATCTTCAGCTGCTTTTACATCACCATTACTCACTAAAAGTCGCGCCTGCTGCATTTGCCTCTCAAAACTACCGGCATTTCTTCTACTTGTTATAAAAACAATAAATATAGTAAACACTAAAACAGCCACTAGAATTGATATAATAACTCTTTTCAAAACACTTTACCCCCTAATATTTCATCTACATACAAGTAAGGCTACAATTACACCAAGTATTGCTCCAACTAAAACTTCAACTTGAGTATGCCCTATAAGTTCTTTTAATTTCTCTTCTTTTAATCCTCTTTTAAAATAGATATCATCAGTAATTTCGTTAAGCACCTCAGCTTGCTCCCCCGTAGCTTGCCTAACCCCTTGGGCATCAAACATAACTATAATAGCAAAAACTAAAGAAACTGCAAAAATCACTGATTCTAGACCAATAATTAAACCCACTGCTGTGACTAAAGCAGAAACACCTGCCACATGGGAGCTAGGCATTCCTCCCGTACCCACAAACCATTTAAAATTAAATCTTTTCTCTCTTACAATACCCAGCAAAACTTTTATACTCTGGGCAGTAAGCCAAGACATCACAGCAGCTAAAAAAACTTTATTTTTGAATAAGACAATAAAAAAATCTGCCATTTTTGAGCAAATTTCCTTTACATTTTAAATACCTTTAAATATCAATTTATTATAGACTAAAGTAATCTAAAAATCAAGCTCTTTTGCCAAAAACAAATAACTCCTAATCAAGGTGAATAA
>CAYQKA010000059.1:0-5494 GCA_964418055.1 uncultured Planctomycetia bacterium
ATCATATAGATGAACAATATATTGAAGATAATTTTTTAACAAACAGTATTGCTCATGATCCAGATGGCGATTATTATGATGATAGTGGTGGTCATCCAGGAATTGTATTTGAACAAAATGTTTTGATAAATAATGGCCCTTGGTGGTTTGGACCTGGAGATTTCTATATTAATCATGTTTCTTATGATCCTGAAATTGGTACATTACCTTTTATGTATTTTAATAAAAATGAATATCTTGTACCTAATGCAAATATTTTTGAAGATACTACTAGTGATAGTTATAATGGTGTACAAAACACCAGAATTGCTATAGAATCTTTAAGCCCTGGTGGATTTAGTATAGATGCAGAAATTGATTGGCAAGCTTGTTATGGTGATACAAGCTGTGCTATACAAAATGTAGAAGATTATTGTGCTTCTAATTTAAACTAAATTTAATTTATTATGATTTTTTTAATTATTAATTTTAGAAATGTTTATAAATGTTATTAGACTTAGTATATAATATTGTATTTATAATGGTTGTAATAAAATAAATGATAATTGGGATGTTATGAAAAATAAAAATGCACAAATTTCTTTAGAAATTTTAGCTATTTTAGGAATAGTTATTTTAGGTTCTGTAATGGTTGGAGTTTATTATATAAGTAATATTAACTCTAAGATTTCAACAGCTAGTACTATTTTAGATCCTATAGATGATTTTCAAAATAGTTTTGAAGATATAATCAATCCAGGAATAGATGATCCTGAACCTGAACCTGAACCTGACACATTTTATTATTTTGATAATTTTGAAGGTTATCCTGTAATTGGTGATGATGTTTCTGAAAACACCGATTTTGAAATTGAATTAATTGCAGATACTAATTTTGATAATATTTTAATAAGTAATATAGATATTTATTTATATAATGGCTTTACATATAATTATGATTTAAATAATAATTGTTATTTAAGTGGTTATGGTTATAATTCTAATTATGAAGATGTTACTACAAATTGGAATGAACGGGCTGATGGTAAGTATAAGGCTCAATTAACTTTTAATTGTTCAGAATTTGGAAGGTATAGATTTGATATTGATGGTCTTCTTTTTGAGTCTAATGTAATTGAACTTAGAGCTGAAGATCCTGGTAACGGACCAAGTTTTTATGTTGAAAAAAATATTTTAGATAGTTTTGGTGTTTCAATTATTTCTCCTATTGAAGATCAAGTATTTGAAGTTAATAATGTAATTCCATTAGTGTCTAATGTTATTGGTGCAGCTAGCGAAGATTGTATGTGTAGTTGGTATGCTAGACAAACTTCTAGTATGAATGGAGAAAGCGCTTCTTTTTCAGAAAAAGAAATGTCTGATAATGTATTTTATTTTGTTTCTGATGATGCCGGTGTAGTAAATGGATTTAACATTGAGAATACTGATGGTTGGTTTGGTGTTTATACTGCAACTTGTAATACAACAGGATATTTAGATACAGTTTTACTTAGTGATAATTATGGTAATTATGATATAACTGTTAATGCTTATAATTCTAATACAGATGAAACAGCCGGTTCAGGATCAGTAAGCATTATTTATAAAGATCCTTCTAATGATTGGTCTATTTCTTTTACACCATCAGATCAACAAGTAATTGGATCTTCAGCAGTTATGGAAATTAATTATTTAGGAGATAGTGAGATTAATAATGATATTAATTTTAGTTTATCTGTTGTTCCTGATGATGTAGATATTTATTTTTCTAGTGGTGGTTTAATAGACAATGTTCTTTTTTTAGATAATATTGGTCAAGCAGAATTTAATTTAGTTTCTTATGCGGTTGGTACAAAAGATATTTTTATAGAAACTAGAGATAATGAGCCTGTTGCTAATATTATATCCACTTTTTATGATTTTATAAATGAGGAACCTTTATCTGTAGATATTATTACAATTATAAATGATGGTCTTATTGATTATGTTGACCCTGATTTTTTGTCTAAATACGATGTGATAGATAATACCTTTTATTTTGATAGTATTTTATTAGATCCAATTGATATTGATCTTGGAGATACAGTAACATTTATTCCATATATAAATGGTGGATCTGGTATTTACAATTGCACTTGGACATTATATAATAATATTACAGAATCAACAATTACCTTACCTTGGAATTGTAATGGTCCATTTGATAAAACATTTACTGGTGTTAATTATGATGGCACTGAAATTTTGTCTTTAAATTTATTTGTTGTTGATGTTGGACCTACAGGTGGAGCCTTAAGTGATGTACAATTAAATATTAATTTAGATATTCCTCTTTTTAGTGTTTTTATTACAAATCCTACTCCTTATGGTAATTATGAAATTTCGGATCCAATTGATTTTACTTATGATATTAGTAATGAAGATATTATAGATTATGATTGTCTGTGGTATTTGGATAATGTTTTAGTTAGTTCAAGTTGTCCTTATAGTTATACTCCTGAAAATCTAGGATCTCATTATGTTGTGTTAAATATAATTACTGCTGATAATTATGCAAAGATTACTTCAAGCAGTTTTTCTGTAATAGGTTGTCCATATGCATATATATTTATAAGTTCTGAAGATGAGTATTCTTTCGATTTATATGCCAATGGGATTTTAGATTTTGCTGCAAGAGCTAGGTTAATTGATTTGACTAGTACAGTAGAAATTGAAGGAGGTAATTGTAGTTGGAGTTTTGATGGCGTTGTAATTGAAAATTCATCTTGTGATGATTTTACTATGTCTTTAGATGAATTAAGTGATTTAGAAATAGATATTCCTGATGGCACTTCAGACCATTATGTAGAGATAGTATATACTTATAATTTATCTAACGGTGAAGAGATTATATTTAACAATTTCTCAAATTATGCAATTGATATTCCTGTTTCTGGTTGTCCACAAGGTTATGTTTTTGTACCAAATAATCTAACTTATAATACAGGGGATTTTTGTGTAATGCAATTTGAAGCTAAAATTGATGAAGATGATGATGGAGTTGGAGACAATAATATAAGTTGTATGAACCCCTCTCGTCCTGATAGACATTATTGGATGAATCAGCATTATCCAGATACTTGTAGATATAATCAGTATGATAGAGATTTGGTGAGTAGTGCAAATGGGTACCCATTAGTAAATCTGAGTTTAGCACAAGCAATATCAGCATGTCAATATGTTGGTGGTGATTATCATTTAATAAATAATGATGAATGGATGACTATTGCTAGAAATATAGAACTGCAACCAGAAAATTGGACTGGAAATGAAGTTTATTCTGGATCTTTATACATAGGTAATAATGGTGGTAGTTGTAATGTTTTAGATGCATGCTATGATGGAGATAACCCTGAATATACTCCCAAAAATGCAAGTGATGTTAGTGCAAGGTTAATTATAGATAATGGTTTTAGTGTTAATGAAATTTGGGATTTGTCTGGAAATGTTAAGGAGTGGGTTGATAAAACTATTATACAACCTAATATGCCTCAACCACCTGGTTATGCACTAAATTATTTAGATGTTGAAGATTTTGGATCTGAAGACGAAGATACTTATTTACTTTTAAATTATAATTTGGATAGTTTTATAAATGGTGTTGGTTCGTTGGATACTGTATATCAACCTACAGGGGTTGAAAAAGCGTGGATACGTGGTGGTCAATGGGGTGATGGTTCAAATGCTGGGATTTTAAGACTTAACCTGAATTATATCCCTAATAATACTTATAAATTTGGTTTTCGTTGTGTTTCTAGTATACGTGGAATTGTTACTATTGATATACCTTCTAGTGGAGGACAATATTATGTAGGACGTGAAATATCGTTTGAAAGTACTAATAATTTAGATGATGATGTACAATATAGTTGGGATTCAAATATAGAAAATAATGTGTTAAGCACAGCTGAAGATTTTACAACTTCTAATTTAATTGAAGGAACACATTTGATTACATTAACTGTTACTGATACAGAAACAGGTTCTGTATTTTCAAGGCAAACAATTATTCATATAGATGTTTGTCCAGACGGATATGTACTTGTTCCAAATGATCCAAATTATGATAGAGGAGACTTTTGTGTAATGAAATATGAAGCAAAAGTTGATTACGATAGTGATGGTGTTGGAGATAGTTATCCATTTTGTCAAAATGGTTCTTATCGTGTTTGGGATAATCGTAAAATTGGTTGTTCTTATACTGAAAGCTCAATTGTAAGTACTATATTAGGTTATCCTTTAACTTATTTAACGCAACCAGAATCAAAAGCTGCTTGTGAAAGTATTGGAGATAATTATCATTTAATAACTAATTATGAATGGATGACGATAGCACGGAATATAGAATCTCAAGCAGATAATTGGAGTGATGGAACAGTTGGTTCTGGATTTATTCCACGAGGTAATAGTGATAATATTTATGCTTTAGATGATTATACTGTTTTACCTGCTGAAATAAATCAAAGAAATTTAATATTAAGTAATGGAAATGAAATTTATGATCTAGCAGGAAATGTTCATGAATGGGTAGATAAAATAATTGCTAAAAGGGACATGCCTCAACCTGGTACTACGTTACAATATGATAATATATCAAATTATGGTTTATTTGGAAGAAATGCCTACAATTTTGCAGAAGGGAAAGATTATAGTTCTGCAAATGGTGTAGGTAAATTGTGTAGAAGTTCTTATGATGATGAATCATTTGTCGAGAATGTCTTTTTGCGTGGTGGTTACTGGGACTTGGATTCAACTACTGGGATTTTAAGCTTGGACTTGCGCCTTGATTCTAGCGACCAGGGCTATAGCTATGGCTTTCGTTGTGTTTTTGGTGAAGATCCAATTAATGTTACTATTGATACACCTCTTAATGGAGACCAATATCGTATAGGAGATGTGATATCGTTTGAAAGTACTAATAATTTAGATGGTGATTCTATACAATATAGTTGGGATTCAAATTTAGAAAATAATGTATTAAGTACAGTTGAAGATTTTACAACTTCTAGTTTAATTGGAGGTACACATTTGATTACATTAACTGTTACTGATACAGAAATTGGTTTAGTATTTTCAAGGCAAACAATTATTTCTATAGATGTTTGTCCAGATGGATACGTACTTGTTCCAAATGATCCAACTTATGGCACTGGTGATTTTTGTGTAATGAAATTTGAAGCAAAAATCGACAATACTGGAGATGGTGTTGGAGATAGTGATAGTTCTTGTCAATATAATTCTAATAAAGTTTGGAATAATACTACTACAAATTGTGGTTATGATGATTTTGGTAATAATATAGTAAGTAGTGTGGAAGGTTATCCTTTAACTTATATATCTCAAGCAGAATCTATAACTGCTTGTGAAAGTATTGGAACTGGTTATCATTTAATAACTAATGATGAATGGATGACAATAGCACGAAATATAGAGTCTCAAAGTACAAACTGGAGTGGTGAAGCTGTTGGTTCAGGAT
>CAYQKA010000060.1:0-5409 GCA_964418055.1 uncultured Planctomycetia bacterium
TCAGCAATAGCCATCACATTACTACTCAAGAAAACCATAAATACAAATATAAAAACAGCTGATAAGATATTCTCTTTAATTTTAACCCCCCGCAAAACATTAAAAATATTATATTCCTAATTTAATTTATTACTCTAAAATGTAAATAAAGAAAAATCAGCGCCTAAAAGTACGTTCCATCCATCATTAAGTGCATTTCTTCATTGTTTTTGTCCTTCCCAAAGGCTGGTCCAGGCATCTCCTCTGAGTCGCATACAGTGCCTATCCCATCATTATCCCAATCAGACTGGTCAGGATTGTAGGTGTTTGGGCAGTTATCAACATTGTCTAGAACTCCATCTCCATCAGTATCAGTTATAGGAGGTATTTCTTCCTCTTTTTTTACTATTTCAAAATTTATTAGTTCAGAATTTACTGAGTTAGGGTCATACTGATTTATATCTATTTCTGGTAAACATTTTTCTACTTCTTCATCTCCAACTCTAACTATGCTGGAATTAACCAATGCATTATACTCATCAACAGGCAATAACATTTCTATTGTTAATAGCTCTAATGGATCATTAAAGTTAGTGTCTTCTATCTGTTCAATATAGATTTTGTTTTCCTTTTCTGGAAGTGTATTAGAATCATTTTTACTGGAAACAATCATATCATAAAGAACATGTGCAACTTCTTGGTTTTCTGGAAAAAGACCCTTGTCTTCTGTAACTTTTTTTATTTCTGATTTTTCTATTATAAATTCAATGTTTTTTGCATAACCAATATCACTATAACTTGTTGATGCTTCAAGGACTTGGTCCTTTTCTGGAGATAATATTTTAGATTGTGTAAGTTGATGGTCTTGTATATTAATACATGATGTAAGGTATAGTGCCATGAATAATGATAGTCCAAAAGTTAGTACAGCTTTATATGGTCTGATTCCTGTTCCTTTTTTAACATCAGTTATTTCCGGATTTTTTCTTGTTTTAAATGCATAACCTGCAAATTTTGAGTCAATTGTTGGATTAATTTCAGTAGGGTCATAAAAAATAGAATTTTGTGTTGGCTTAACAAAATTTTCATTGCAATATTCAATAATCCTACTGCCTAAAGAAGATTTACCAGGATTTTCATAGTTTAGATTTACCATTTAAATTACCCCCAATTAAGTTATTAATATTTTTGAATATAATACAAATATATAAATGTTTTGGTTTTTTGTTATTGCAGAATAGATACTATCGTAATAATAACTAAAGGTATTTTCATTAACAAACAAAAAATTATAAGAAAAATATATTAAATTAATTTAAAATGATTAAAATATTAATCATAATTAGTATTATAACTTTTAAGTATTGATTATAAGTTTTAATAATAAATTAGATAAGAACATTTAATCTTTGATTAAAAGATTTAGTTATATTAAAGACTAAAAGATTTAATCAATTATTAAAAGTTTTATTGAGAATTAAAATTTTATAAATCAAAAGGACTCGTTACTTTTTTTAACTGAGCCTTTGATACCTTTGTATATCTCTCAGTTGTTTGTATGTTTGAATGACCTAATAATTCCTGAATTATCCTTATATCTGTTCCATTCTCTAATAAATGCGTTGCAAAAGAGCTTCTTAATGCATGGCAAAACACCCTTTTTTGTATTCCTGCTTTTTTTGCTGCATCATGCACTATCTTTTGCGCCTGCCTAACACTAATATGCTTATCTTTAACAGGAAAAATATAAGGGTTATCATCACTTCTCTTAGCAAGATAATCTGTTAAATCATTAACTAATTTTCTTGAAAGTATTATATTCCTATCTTTTTTGCCTTTTCCACTCTTAACTAACCCCATTTTTTCCTGCAAATTAAGATCTTGTATCTTAATGCTAACACACTCTGAAACCCGCAATCCAGATGAATACATGAATTCTATCAAAAGCTTATGTTTTACATTTTTAAGTGCTTTTATCATCCTGCTAATTTCATCCCTTGTAAGCACAGTAGGCAGTTTTTTCTCATTTTTTGGAGATTTTATATCATCAAAAATCCTTTTTTTCATGATTTCCTGATACATAAACTTTAAGGCACTTAAAACAAGGTTAACAGAACTTGGCTTTTGTTTTTTTTCCACCATAAGATAAGCCATGTATTTCTTGATGTCATCAGCTGTTATATCATCTGGCTGCTTTTCAATAAAACCAAGAAACTTCTGATTATGAAAAAGGTACGATTTTACAGTTCTTTCGCTGAATCCCCTTATCTGGAGTTCTGTCTTTAGTTTTGATATCATTTAATACCCCTTTCAATGGCATATTTTACCTGAAAACCCTGGGTTTTTTGTTAAAATAATGCTTCCAAGCAGTTTATATAGTAAAAACTGCGTATAATGTACCTTATACGCACCTTTATATAAATCTTTCTAGAAAAAACATGATTTCAATAATTAAACAAATAACAAAAAATCAATAAGAAAACTTATAGTTTTTTATTATAAGTATCCAAAAGGTCTTTAACCTGATCTGTTATTTTAATACTTGGTCTATCAGGGTATTTATCTTTGCTTCTTAAAAATACATCAATACCTTCTTGTTTAGGTCTATCAGTTAGATATATTAAAGATAAAATAAATTTAAGTTGTTTAGCGCTTTCATCATCTAAGTTAGGTGTTATCAACATTAAGTCCATATCCGAGTCAGCTTTATTAATTCTAGCCCCACTTCCAACTATATAAGCTTCATTTATTTTATAATTTTTGGGGTTATTGTCACTTATCCCTGCTTGCCTTTTAGATATATCAACATAAGCAAAAAGAACATTTTCTAGCCCAGTTCTTACCCTATCTGTAATTCTATTGTTTTTTTCAAAAATGGGCATCATATATTTATAAATTTTTGGAGTCTTATAATCTAGTTTCATTTTAACATATTATCTTATTTTGTATACTATATTAATAAGTTTATTAGTATATAAAGTTTTCTATTATGTCATTACTAATTAGTAACATATGATACCCTGATTTTAGTATCCAATAATATAATTTTTAATTAAATTATTTAATCCTACAGTATAATAAAATCTTTTAGTTTTTGATTAAAAGTTTTAGTTGTTTAATTAAATAAAAGATTTAATCTTTAATTAAAACTTTTAATTGTATTAATATACTATAAAATATCTTTTGCGTAATAGTTTTACAAAAGAATATTATTTAATCTATTTGTTGAGATATACCTTTTATAGAATATAATTAATTTTTAAAATTTGAAAAAACCAGAAAATAAAGCAAAAAGTGAGAGTTAAAATAAATGCTCAAAGTTAAATAACTCTAGAAATTTCTAAAAATAGCTATAAAGCAGAATAAGGTATAAAAAAGTCTGAAAAATTAGATAAAAAAGATAAAATCAGATCAAAACCAAAAGAAATATCAAAAAAGCACTATATGAAACAAAAAAGTGAGGGCTGAAACTCATAACCTAATTTTTGGACTCACTCCAATATCATTTATTGTGTAAAAAAGCCTAATTTTTGTTGCTCTCTGATATTTAATCTCAACCATCCTATTATCTGTTACATATGCTGCATACTTAAGTTTATCATCTATAGTTTTATCTTTATTTTCATGAATTTTAGCACCTATTTCTTTCATTTCACCTATTGATCGATTATAATCTGTTGTATTAACGCTCTTTAATAAAAGATTTATATATTTATATTTCTTATGATGATGTCGTTTTGCTGCTTTATCTATAGCAGAAACATCTACACGATAATCTTCTTTTAAAACCTGTACTATTTCCCTCAAAGCTCTCCTATCCCTTTGTTTTAAATTTTTGTAAAAAATTTTAGCATCCATGTTATATACTCTCCATTAATTTATAATAGTAATACTTAAAGTATATATAAATCTTTTGTTTTGTTACCACTCATAGATTAATATTTAGTAACAATTTCTTTATTACTCACCAACAAAGCTAATAGAATAATAAAAAGAAATAAAATCTAAAGAAGTTTAACCAACATAACTCAATTCTTTCTTTTCATGGTTCTCAACTGTTTGTTTGCTCTGCTGTAGTATAGCTTTCAGCTTATCCTCAAATTGTTTTGCTGTTTCAAGCAAAGGCTTATAATCAACTTTTAAATCAAGATATTTATCCAAAACCTTGATTACTTCAGCAGCTGCCTTGCTATCAGGCAGGGTAGTATGTGTTTCAGCAAATATGCAGGACATAGGTATCTTATCCACTTTTAACAACAAAGCTGAACTAACACCCATAATAATCCCTTCTTTAAGAGGATTTAGTTTAAAGCTTTTGAATGTTTTTTCTTTTTTCTTGTCATTTGTGTAATAAAATGTCTTTGGTTTTCCCATTATACCCTGAGAATTAACACTTTCTAAACTTACTATCTCCTTTGCATTCAATTCTTTTGCTATAGAAATTATTATATCAGATATTTTCCATTCCGAACCAGGTGTTGCAGTCATAGAGTGTACTATGACAAGATTATATTTTTTATTGTAAGATATCGACAATGGTTCTACAAGCTTGCCTTTGTGTATTGCTACCATTGCTGGCTCATCTTCAAGCAGAACTTTTCCTATAAGCTCTGTATTAAGATGGTCTATTAAGAATTCACATGCTATTGTTCCAACAAGTCCAAATCCGGGAAAACCCTCTACAATTATTGGATTTTTTGGTTTTTTTATAAGTTTAATTTTCATTATAACACCTCTTAACAAAACAGTTTTTATTTGTTTATATAATTTTTGGTTAGAATAATATAGCTTTACCTAGTAATAGTTATCATCAAAATCACAGCTATTCTATGTAGGTTATAAGCCCACAGTCATTGCAGACTAGTTCCTTTGTTTTCTTGTTGTATTTTACCTTTACACTTCCACATTCCGGGCATTTATTTGGAATCTTTTTAAGCATACTTTAAAAATAGGAACCAGACTTTAAAAAATTTTCGGAAAGTTCACTATTTCTTCAGGATTATCTTAAGAATATCTTCCTTGCCTTTCCAGTTAAGAACCTCTCTCAAAACATCATTAATTGTCTCAACAGGTATTATCTTAATCTTGGATATTTTCTCAGGATCAATTATTATATCATTTAAATTAGCCTTTGGAACAATCACATTCTTTATTCCAGCTTCAATAGCTGCATCAACTTTTGAACTTACTCCACCAACAGGAAGGACATCTCCTCTTACAGATAGTGAGCCAGTCATTGCAAAATTCTGCTTTACAGGAATATCCTTAAATGCAGAGATTACTGATGTTGCAACAGCTATGCTTGCAGAATCGCCTTCAACTCCTTCATAGGTCTGCATGAACTGTACATAAAGATCATATGTTTCTTTTATATCTTCTCCATAATACTTTTTGATTATAGCTGAAACATTCTTTATAGATTCCTTTGCT
>CAYQKA010000061.1:0-5151 GCA_964418055.1 uncultured Planctomycetia bacterium
TAAAAAATTATCCTTTGGTTGCTGAGCATCTGTTTTATTAATTATTATAACTACGGGAGTTTTTCTTTTTTGAGCTTCTTCGATTAGGCCCTGCTCATATTCGCTCCAAATATTAGCCTCAGCAATAAGAATATAAATATCAGCCCTATCCAATATTTTCTTACTGCGTTCAATCCTTTTTTTTGCTAATTCACTTACATCGTCTATTCCGGCAGTATCTAAAAAAACTACCGGACCTACCGGAAGCAACTCCATACTTTTTTCAACAACATCAGTTGTAGTTCCAGGAGTTGCGGACGTAATAGATACATCCTGGCCAACAACCATATTTAAAAAACTTGATTTACCCGTATTAGTTCTTCCAAAAAGACCTAATTGCAGCCTCAATGATTTAGGTGTTTTTTTCATTTTACATTCCCTTACTCAAAGCTGATTTAACAGAAACGCCCTCTATGGCTCCAAGCTTGCCCGTTAAGGCGCCTAACTCATCTGTCGTGGCATCAACAATTAAGACAATAACACTACAGTCTTTTTCTTTATAAGGAAGCCCCATGCGAGCTGCAATAATCTTTGCATAATCGCCTAAAACCCTGTTTACTTCCTTAGCTTGCTTGCTTCTATCTTCAATAATAACTCCTACAAACCCCAATCTTTTCCCCATCTTTATCTCCTTAGATAATAAAAAACCCAGCTTATCTAAAAGTTCCTAAAGATAAGCCGGGTAGTGCGAATCTACTTTTATCCCTTGATTTTAGATATTAATCCTTATCTCAGGAACTTTTTTATTTTTTGCTTCTTATATTTTATACTATTTTTACTATTTTTTATACATAGGCCTTGGCACATATTTAGTGTGCAAAAGCTTGTGCGACTTTTCACTTAGGGGTTTATCTAAAAATTCTTTATATATCTGCTTAATATAAGGATTCTCATGTGAAAATCTTATATTTTTCTTTTCATCCTCAGCATAAAGTCCTTTTGCTCTAGCTTCACGCAAACCATCGGTCGCTCCGTAAGGCTGCCCACCGCCACCGACGCAACCTCCCGGGCAAGCCATAACCTCAATAAAATGATAAGGCAATTCTTCCTTATTAGCAAGAGCTTTCTGTACCTTTTTAATAACATATTCAACATTACCTAATCCATGAGCAACTGCTATTTTTATCTTATTACCGGCTATTTCAATCTCTGTCTCTTTTACTCCTTTAAGACCGCGAACATCTTTAAAATTAACATCTTTTAAATTTTCACCGGTCACAAAATAATAAGCCGTTCTCAAAGCTGCCTCCATAACTCCACCAGTAGCTCCAAAAATAACACCAGCACCGGTGTAATCTCCCATGATATGGTCTGGTTCTTCATCCGGCAAATTATTAAAATCAATTCCAGCCTGCTTAATCATTCTCGCCAGCTCTCTAGTTGTTAGAACCACATCTATATCCTGATATCCTGAGGCAAACATTTCATCAGATCTGGTTTTTTCATATTTTTTGGCTGTACAAGGCATAATTGAAACCATAAAAATAGAGACAGGATCAATATTATTTTTTTCTGGATAATAAGTTTTTGACATAGCTCCCATCATTCCCTGCGGACTCTTAGCTGATGAAAAATGGTCAATCATATCCGTGTAATATTTCTCCATAAAATCTACCCAAGAAGGACAACAAGTTGTAATCAGCGGTAAGGGGCCCTTCTTATTAACAAAACGCTGAACAAATTCTGAGGCTTCCTCCATAATAGTAAGATCCGCTGAAAAACAAGTATCAAAGATAGCTTTGAAACCCATCCTTCTTAAGGCTGTATATATTTTACCGGTTACATTTGTGCCTGGAGCATACCCAAAAGCTTCACCCAAAGCAACACGTACTGCCGGAGCTATTTGAACTACGCAGTGTTTATCCTGATCATATAATGCCTGCCAGACCTTACTTACTTCATCGTATTCGGCTATAGCACCAGTCGGGCAATAAGCTGAACACTGTCCACAACGCACACATGGACTCTCAGAAAGATTAATATCCCCAGCTCCTGATATTCTGGTCTGATGGCCTCTTTCTAAAAATGATAAGGCATGAACATTTTGCATATCTTGACAAACCTGAACACATCTACCGCAAAGAATACATTTTTCTGGCACTAAAGTAATAGTTTTAGTGCTGGAATCCTCTGGCAATTTCCTTAAAAACTGAGGAAAAGAAACATCCCTAATACCAAAATTAGAAGCTAAATCCTGTAATTCACAATTACCATTTCTAGCACACTGAAGGCAATCATTAGGATGATTAGATAAAATCAATTCAATAACAGTTTTTCTAATATCATAAAGCTCTGAATCGTGGGTCGTAATATCCATTCCTTCTTCTAAAGGAGTACAGCAGCTTCTTAGAAGTTTCTTACTATTTTTTTGCTTTACTACACATATGCCACAAGCCGCTGTAGCTTCAAGATCAGGATGTTTGCAAAGCGTTGGTATTTTTACATTAATAATTTTAGCGGCATCTAAAATAGTGGTGCCTTTTTTTACTTGTACATCATTTCCATTAATCTTAGCTTTTATCATTTCCTATCCCCGCTTGATTGCATTAAATTTACAAACTTCAAAACATTTGCCGCATTTTATACATTTGGCCTGATCAATCACAAGGCCTTCTTTAAAATCACCTGAAATCGCATTAACCGGACAATTTCTAGCACAGATACTGCAGCGCTTACATTTATCCTGATCAATTTTATATTGTATTAAGTCAATACATTTGCCGGCTCGGCACTTTTTATCGTTTACGTGTTCTAAATATTCATCTCTAAAATATCTTAAGGTTGAAAGAATCGGATTTGGAGCAGTTTGTCCTAACCCACACAAAGATGCCTTCTGAGTCGCAAAACAAATTCTTTCTAATTTCTGAATATCTTCTTCTGTTGCCTTACCTTCTGTTATTTTTTTAAGATAACCTAACATCTGGTAAGTCCCGATTCTGCAGGGAGAACATTTACCGCAAGATTCATCTACGCAAAATCCCATATAAAACTGGGCAATATCAACCATACAGTCTGTATCATCCATAACTATCATACCGCCAGAACCCATAATAGAACCAAGCTTGGTTAAATTTTCATAATCAACCTTGGTATCTAAATAATCTGCCGGGATAACTCCACCTGATGGCCCACCTGTCTGAACAGCTTTGATTTCTCTATCATCTATAACTCCGCCACCGATATCGAAAACTATTTCTCTAATAGTTATTCCCATAGGAACTTCAATTAGAGAAGAATTCTTTACTTTACCTGTAAGGGCAAAGACTTTTGTCCCTTTAGCATTCTCAGTTCCAATGCCTGAAAACCATTTACCACCTTTATTAAAGATAACTGGTATGTTAGCCAGGGTCTCAACATTATTAATAACCGTGGGTTTACCCCAAAGGCCTTTTATTGAAGGATATGGCGGCCTAGGTACAGGACAACCTCTCTTACCTTCAATAGAAGCAATTAGCGCTGTTTCTTCTCCACAAACAAATGCCCCAGCCCCTAGCCTGATTTCCAAATCAAAATCAAAACCAGAACCCAATATTTTTTTACCCAAAAGACCATATTCGCGAGCCTGCTCCAGAGCTATTTTAATTCTTTCAATAGCCAGAGGATATTCAGCTCTTATATAAAGATAACCTTCGTTAGCTCCAATAGTGAAGCCGGCAATAATCATGCCTTCAATTACTGAATGCGGGTCACCCTCCAAAACGCTTCTATCCATGTAGGCGCCCGGATCACCTTCATCAGCGTTACAGATAATATATTTTTGGTCTGCCTCTACACCTTTAGCAAAATTCCACTTCATCCAAGTCGGAAAACCGCCTCCGCCTCTACCCCTTAAACCACTTAGCTTCAATTCATCAACTACCTTCTCAGGATTATATTTAAAGAGTACTTTTTTAAGGCCTTGATATCCTTCTGAAGCTATATAGTCATTAATATTTTCCGGATCAATAACTCCGCAATTCCTTAAAACAATACGCAATTGTTTATCTTCATTCTCAAAAAGTAATTCTTTTATCAGCTTATTTTTTTTAATAGTCTTCTCGATAATATCTTCAATGTTTTCTTTTTTAAGATTAGTATAAATCAGATTATCCGGAAGAATTTTAATCACTATGCCTTTTTTGTAGATGCCGATGTCAGCCGCCCTAACAACCTGCACTTCTTCTTGCAGGTTCTTAGCTCTAAGAGCTTCTAAAAAAATCTTATAGAACTCTTTAGTGCCTTTATCCGTATCTGTATCTTTTAGTAATACTATTTTTTTGTATTTAAATCCCATTTTAGTCTGCCTTTACGTTAAATATGTGGTCATTTATAAGACGTTTTCCACAAACATGTTTATCTATAATAGCATGTGCTGTTTCTTCATCAACTTTACCGTAAGTCACCTGCGGCATTCCTTCAATGGCCACTTCTACTAAGGGCTCTGCAAAACACTTACCGGCACAACCGCACTGCTCAACAGCAACATCCAAACCTCTTTTTTTAACTTCTTCTTTTAGAACTTTTAAAGCCTTATCAGCTCCAGCAGCTATTCCGCAGGTGCTCATGCCTACCTTTATCCATTGGTTCTTTTTCTTCTGAGAATTCTTCATTAAATTATCAAGTTGTTCTTTGGTTAATTTTGGCATTTTTAAACCTCTTCTTTTATACTTTTATTTCTTCTTTTGTGTATTTTGATATCATCTCCATAACTTTATCCGGCTTGACATTACCATGAATATCTTTATCAATCATAATCACAGGAGCTAGCCCACAACAGCCTAAGCATCTGACGATCTGCAAGTGAAAGAGACCGTCTTTAGTTGTCTGGCCTTCTTCAACATGAAGAACTTTCTTTAGCTCATCAAGTATCTGTTTGCCACCCTTAAGATAACAAGCAGTACCCATACAAACTGAGACAACATGCTTTCCTGGAGGATCAAGCTTAAAGTAGTTATAAAAAGTTATAACTTCATATATCCTAGCTAAAGGAACATCTAGTAGTCTTGAAAGCTCAAAAGATACACCTCTGGGAACATATCCATAATGATTTTGGATTTCATGAAGAATCATAATCAAGTTGCCTTTCTTGTCTTTCCATTTAGCAACCAACTCATCAAGTTCTCCAACGATTTC
>CAYQKA010000062.1:0-5086 GCA_964418055.1 uncultured Planctomycetia bacterium
TTTGGTTATGGTACAGCCGTTAAGGTAAAATGATTCTGCATCGAAATAGCTAACCCTTTTAAATCCCAAAAAAATAATAAAAACTAGATATCATCTCAACTCCCTTTTTTAGAAAATGTTTATATAGATTAAAATAATGATTTTATTTAAGAAAGCAATAGTCTTAATAGTAATTCTGCTTATAACTCATGCTGCACTTGCCTTTAATGGTTTAAATGAAGGATTGCCTGGTAGTTATCGTTCTATGAACTTTGAGGTATACGCACCTGATAGGGACAAAGCAAAAAAGGTTTGTTTGCTCTCTGAAAAATATTATAAACAATTGCTCAAGCGTTTACGATATGGGGGTATGCTTGATAAGAAATGTCGTGTTTATGTATATAGTGATCATGAAGACTATTTAACTTCATTGCGGTCAGCTGGGATAAGAGTTCCAGATTGGTCGGCTGGGTGTCACTTGCCTAGAAGGTATTATGTTTATGGCTATCCGATAGTTTGTGGTTATGTAGAGCCCAATTTTCTTAGCGCAACATTACCTCACGAGCTTACGCATGCTATATTTGCTGAATTTGTGTATGGGTCTATGATAGAAGAGAAAAGGCTTAAGCCGCTACCACTCTGGATAGATGAGGGTATGGCTGTTTATATGCAGAAGAAGAGTAATTATAAGTATGTATGTAAGGATGTTCTTAAGGAAAATACATTTATATCGCTTTCAAAATTAATAAGTTTTGATAATTATCCTTCTGGTGATAATGAGTTAAAACTTTTTTATGCTCAAAGTCCTAGCTTAGTTGAATATCTGCTTAATACTTATGGTGGTTCCAAGTTTTTATCTTTAGCGAAAAAGAGCGTTTTTAAAGATAAAAGCACTGAAGATCTTTTAAGGAGTGTTTATTTTGCAAAAATAAAAAGCCTTAATGAGCTTGAGAATAATTGGATTAATTATATAAAGGAGAATTATTGATCTTGCAGTTTTTTAAACCAAAATTTATTGCCTACAGCCTTTTTTTGACACTATTTTTTAATACTTTTCCTTGTTATGCTCAGGATCACAAGGAAATTAAGAAAAATTTGCCTCAAACACTGCAAAGGATGCACTTTATTGTTTATCATAATGATAAGTCTTATGCTAATAAAGTTAGTTGGAAAGCGGAATATAGTTATAAAAAAATAATTAGACACTTTGGTATAGATGGTTTTAGGCCCTGGGAAGAAAAAAGCAAATGTCGTATATATTTATTTGAAAACAGGAATGATTATGCAAGGTTATCGGGTGCTCCTTCGTGGTCAGGGGGTTGCGCAATGGATGACCCGCCCAGATTATTTATTTATAAAGGGGCTCCAAAGCTTATTGAGAATACATTGCCACACGAGATTACTCATTTGATATTTCACTTATTAATTCCTAGAGAGAAGATACCCTTGTGGTTAGATGAAGGTATGGCTCAATATGAAGAAAAAGATTGGGACTCTGGGTATGTTAAAGGATATTTAAAAGATTTTGTTGATATGGGAGCGTATATTCATTTTGATGAACTTTTTAGCTTGTCAAATTATCCCAGCAAACAGGAGAAGATAAACATTTTTTATGCTGAATCGGCTAGCATTATTGATTACCTCAGGAGACAGCAGATTGCTTCTTTGTACGGAAAGTTTATTTTAAAAATTAGACATGGGAAAACTATTGATCAAGCTCTTAAAGAAACATACCATCCAAAATTTAAAAACGGTACTGCCGATTTAGAAAAATATTGGCTTAAATATATTCAAACCAGATACTAATATGTCAGATAAAAAAGCATTTCTAATTGATGGAACTTCATTTTGTTATAGGGCGCATTATGCCATTAAAGCTTTAAGTAATTCAAGTGGAAGGCCCACCAATGCTATTTATGGTTTTATAATGATGCTTAATAAAATTATTAAAGAGGAAGCTCCTGATTACTTAGCTGTTGCTTTTGATGTGAAGGCAGCCACCTTCAGGCATCAACAATATGCGGCCTATAAAGCCCAGAGGCCTTCGATGCCGGATGATTTGAGTAGTCAGTTGCCAATTATAAAAGATGTTTTAAGCGGCTATAATATACCTATTTATGAATTAGCTGGTTATGAAGGTGAGGATGTTATTGCTACCATTACCGAAAGATTAAAAAGAGAAAATATAACTGTTTTTATAGCTACCGGAGACAAAGATGTTATGCAATTAGTGGATGGTAAGGTTAAAATTTATAATACTAATAAAGATGGACAGATATTAGATGAAGATGGCGTTAAGGAGAAAATTGGGGTAGCACCAGATAAAGTAATTGAGATAATGGCATTAACTGGAGATAAAACAGATAATGTGCCGGGCGTTCCCGGAATAGGCCCTAAAACTGCCCTTGGTTTAATTAGTGAATATTCATCGGTTAATAATCTTATTAAGAATGCTGATAAAATTAGAAACAAACGTATTTCCGAACTAATAATTAAAAATAAAGACAATGCTTTATTGTCAAAAGAATTAGTTACAATAGAAAAAAACGTGCCGTTAAAGGTAAGGATAGAAGATTTAGAGATAAAAAAACCAGATACTGACAAGCTCTTTGAAATATATAAAGAATTAGAATTTAAAAACCTTCTTAAAGCTTTTGCTCCAGAGACAAAGAATGAAACTAACTACACTATCTTAAAAGGAAAAAAAGATCTTGAGAAGTTAATTCTTAATTTAAAAAAGCAGGAATTTATTTCTTTCGATTTTGAGACAGATAGCCCTAATCCTCATCAAGCAATACCGGTAGGAATATCTTTTAGTTGTAAAGAAGACAGTGCAAGCTATCTTCCTTTAATTAGCGGTAATTATAATCCTGAAGGTGGAGTTGAGACAGCAGAAGCTATGGGTTTATTGAGGGATTTTTTTGAGGATAAAAAAATAAAGAAAATTGGGCAGAATATAAAATACGAATATATTATTTTAAAACGCTATGGTATTCAATTAACGGGCATTTATTTTGATACTATGATTGCCTCTTATGTCCTCAATCCCTCTAAAGCTAACCATAATCTAGATGACATTAGCTTGGAATATTTAGGACATAAAATTACTTCGTATGATGAGTTAGTCAAAAAGGATAAAAAGAAAGAAGACGCCATAACAGAGGTGCCTCTTGGAGAATTAGCTGACTATGCTTGTGAGGATGCCGATATTACCTATAGGCTTCATAAGGTGCTTAAAGATCAATTAATAAAAATGAGCCTATGGAAGTTATATAAAGAAATAGAGATGCCTTTGGTTGAAGTTTTAGCTTCTATGGAAATGAATGGAGTTTCTATTGATGAGAAGAAACTAAAGAAACTTTCAAAAGATTTATCTATATCTATAGGTAAACTTAAATCTAAAATAATAAAAATGGCTGGAGTGGAATTTAATCTAAATTCACCGAAACAATTGAGAGAAATTCTATTTGATAAACTTAAGTTACCTATCATTAAAAGAACAAAAACAGGTGCTTCTACAGATGTCGAAGTTTTGAGAGTATTATCAGATGAGCATAAGTTACCAGTTTTAATATTAAAGTACAGGGAATTAGCTAAAATTCAGTCAACATATACCGATGCTTTATGTAGCTTAAAAGATCCAAAGACAAGTAAAATTCATACTTCTTTTAACCAGACAGTGACTCAAACTGGGCGCTTAAGTTCCTCAAATCCTAATTTACAGAATATTCCGATTAAGAGTGATTTGGGCAGAAAAATAAGAGAAGCATTTGTTCCCTCAGAGAAAGATTATTTATTTCTTTCAGCTGATTATTCTCAAATTGAATTAAGAGTCTTGGCTCATTTATCGCATGATAACATTTTAAAGAAAGCTTTTAAGGGGAATTTAGATGTTCATTCATATACAGCAAGCTTGATATATGATGTAGATTTAAAAGATGTAACACCTAAAATGAGAAGCATGGCAAAAACAGTTAATTTTTCAGTTATCTATGGAGTGAGCGCATTTGGCTTATCAAAGGATTTGCATATCAGCATAAAAGAAGCTAAGGAATTTATAGACAATTATTTCAAAAGATATCCGCAGGTAAAAGTTTTTATTGATAAGATGATTAAAGAAGCTGAGGATGAAGGCTATGTTAAAACATTGTTTGGCAGGAGGCGCTATGTCCCTCAGATAAAGAGTAATAATATTCAACAAGTAAATTTTGGCAAAAGAATAGCCATGAATATGCCAGTTCAAGGGACAGCAAGTGATTTGATAAAAATAGCTATGATTAATATTCACCATAAACTCATCGATGAAAAATTAAAGTCTAAAATGGTTTTACAAATTCATGATGAATTAATATTTGAGGCCAAAATTAGCGAAGTAGAGAAATTAGAAAAAATTGTAAAAGGTGAAATGGAAAATGTAGTTAAACTAGATATTCCCATAGTAACTGATATGAAAATAGGCAAAAATTGGGCTGAGTGTTAAAGGATAAAATGAAAATAATTGGTATTACCGGTGGTTTTAAAACAGGAAAAACAACAGCTTTGAATATTTTAAAAAATTTAGGAGCTGAAGTTATCGACGCTGATAAGGTAGCTCATAAGTGTTTAGCTTATCAAGAGGTAATTGGTGCAATAAAAAATCACTTTCGAAGCGTATCAGAAGTTGTCGAGAATAATATTGTCAATAGAGATAAGTTGGCTCAGATAGTTTTTAGTGATAATGACGAATTGCAATGGTTAAATAATTTAATTCACCCCTTAGTAGCAATAGATATTGAAAATTTACTAAAAGGTATCAAAGAGAGAAATTCTGAGGCTTTGGTGGTAATTGAAATACCACTTCTTTATGAGGCCGATATGGCATATTTGGTTGATGAAGTAATAGTTTTATCAACAAAGAGAGAAATTCAAATAGAGAGAGCCTTAAAAGATGGTTTTTCTCGCGACGATGCATTGAAGAGAATAGAATCTCAGTTTGACTTACTAAAAAAGGAGGAATGTGGAGATTTCGTAATAAATAATAACAGTAGCTTGGAAAACACAAAGAAACAAATTATAGATATATTTAAGAGAATAAGTGAAGAAAATAACATGTAACATTATCCCCTCT
>CAYQKA010000063.1:0-4932 GCA_964418055.1 uncultured Planctomycetia bacterium
AAGCTTTCTTATGTATGTTCCTGCCTGGCAGCCAACCTTAAACAAGACATCCTGTCCTTCAATTTCCATAATATCAAAATAATATACTTGCCTTTCCCTTAATTTTCTTTTTACAGCACTCTTTATTGGAGGCATCTGCATTATCTTACCCACAAAGTCATTGCATACATTATAAATCTCATGCTCTGGAATCTCCTTATGCACATGCATTAACCCAACATATTCTTTTCCTGCCTTAAGCAAGGTCTGCACTACCCTCGTTGCCCTACCAGTTGCTATTGCTAAAACACCTGTAACACCTGGATCAAGAGTGCCAGAGTGGCCTGCCTTGCTTATATTAAGAATTTTCTGCAAATAATCACTTACCTGATGTGATGTAGGTCCAGGAGGCTTGTCTATGTTTATAACACCATAATTTATTAGTTCTTTTACAGGCCTTTTGTCTGGATTGCATCCAAATTTCGATGATGTTACAGATTTCTTTCTAACCAGAATCTTTCTTTTAATTTCCTCAAAAGGCAATAAATCTTTTTCCATGCCTAAAAAGAGTTTTTTGTTATTTAATAAGGTTTTGCTTATTTAGAAATAGTTTTTTCTTCTTTAACTGTTTTTTTATCTTCTGCTGGCTTCTCTTCTTCCTTCTTTGTTTCCTTGGATTCTCCTTTCTTTTCTTCTGTTTTCTTTTCAGGTTGTTTTTTTTCTTGTTTTTTAAGTGCTGTTTTCTTTTTTTCTTTCTTTGGCTTTTCAACAGGTGCTCCTACTAGCTCTGCTTTAACCAATCCATCATCATATTTTTCAGTTTTAACCTTGACTTTATGTGGTGGATTTTTGATTCCATGCTCCCATACTTTTAAGTTAAGATATTTTCCTATTTTAATATTATCAGATTTCATGTGTTTTGCTAAGAATTCTTTCAATGCTTTGATAGTCTTTTTTGCCCTTTTGTATTTTGGCGCTTTCTGAAACTCTTTTCTTAATGGAATAATATATTCCCTTTCAAGTACAACTTTTGATTTTTCCTCTTTCTTTGCCATTTTATGCCTTTGTCTTTGTCCTTCTCCAGGATCTCTTTATCTCAGTATGCCTGCCAGGATGAACTCTTCTTCCCTTTCCATAGATTTTCATGACTGTCCAAAAAGGGGCCCATCTAGTCTGCTTGTGCAGCCTTGCGAGCCTTAGTTTTCTGCTTAAATGTTTGTATGTTGCCATTTTATTTCCTTATCATCTTGAACTTGTGTTTTTTTGGCTGTAATCTCATTAAAAGGTTTTTCAATGCATCATCATCAACTGTTTTTATCTGGCCAGACTGTATTGCCTGTCCTAATAAGACAAGCAGCTGAACTGCCAGTTCAGGATGTGCTGTTTTTAAGTTGCTATATCTTTCAAGTGCTTTTTTTGTAAGCACTTGTTTGACCATGAGTTCAAGCTCCGCAATCTGTTGCTGTACTTGTGCTTCTCCTGAATTAGCATTTTGTTGTTGTCTTTGAAGTTCCTCAAGCTTTTTTCTTTTAAGTTCTTCAATATCAGTCATTTTTTGCTTTTTCTGCGAGCTCAGCAGCAGTTGGAACTTTTTCTTGTTTTTTTGCTTCAGCTTTGTCTTCTGGTTTACCAGCCTTTGGTTTATCTTCTTTTTCAGGCTCTTCTTTTTTCTCTTCAACCTTGTTCTCTGCTTTAGCTTCAGCAGGCTTTTCTTCTGTTGGTTTCTTGATTTCTTGTGATTGTTCAGTTTTGATAAGTTCTGGTTTTTTCTCAACTTTTTCTGTTTTTTGAGCAATAGGTTTTTCTTGTTTTGGCTTTTCCTTAATATCCTCGGGTTTTTTCTTAATTACTTTTGGTTTTTTGATTTCTTTTGATTCTTCTTTCTTAACAGGCTCTTTTTTTGCTTCAGCTGGTTTCTCTGCTTTTGCTTGCGGTTTTTTGCCATAAATCTGGGCAGCAACCTTATCAAGAATAGATATTCCTTTTGGAGCAATTATCCTTCCTTTGTGAACTCCTTTTTCTGCTTTCTTTACAAGCTCTGCCTCTTCAAGCTGCTGCAGTATTGTTCTTATTATCTTTCCAGAGCCACTATAAAATTTTGCTGGTTTAACACCCCTGTTCTTTTTGCCGCCATATTTTGATCTTAGCTTTGATACTCCTATTGGTCCAAGCTTACTGGTTGTTCTTAATATAGCAGCAGCCCTTACATGCCACCAATCATTTCTTGAAGGGGGTCTCTCTTTATGAGCGCCAGTCTTAACAAACTCTGCCCATGCAGGGGGCTTAATAGATGGTACCTTTTTCAGTTCTAAGGCTGTTTTTTCTATTAATTCGTTCTGAGGAACATTATAAATGTCTTTCATTAAAATCACTCCATTATCCAACTGTTTTATTTAAAAAAAATGGCTTAAAAGTCCTTAATTAGCTTTTTAAACAAATTAGTTTAAAATAGAACCCTTAATCCCATTAAATAAACCTTATTCAATATTGTACTCTAGCAAACCAGAAAACTAGGATTATTTAAAAAGCTTGTGTTTGTTAATTGTTTCATTTTCCTAATAATTTATCTTAGGGAAATAGTTTTATGATATACAATTTGCGCTAAATAGAAAGATTTAAAAAGGAATCCTCATCCCCAAATGTATATCGGGGCTTTTTGACTATTTGTCGATAAGATTTATTTAGGCAATTGTTTTTTTGTTTCTGAGAATAATTTAATCAAGATTATACAAATGGTAGACTATAAAATAATTAAACATTGCAGATTATGCAGAAAAAGGTTTGTTGTGAAAAAAGGAGAATCAAAAAGGATTTACTGCGATGAATGCAGATTAAAAATTGATAATCAAAATAATGATGAGGAGGAAGTAAAATGAAAGGAACAGTAAAGTTCTTCAACGACATGAAGGGATTTGGATTCATTGCGGCTGAAGATGGCAAAGAGTATTTTGTCCACCAGTCAGGAATTCAAGAAGGAGTTACACTGCAAGAAAACGATGCAGTAATCTTTGATGTTGAACAAGGAGACAGAGGACCAAAAGCGGTCAACGTTAACAAAGAATAAATAAAATAAATAGATTTTTTTACTTTTTTTGTTTATAAAACAAAATATTTTTGTGAAAGGTAGAAAAGGCATTTGCTCAATTTAATGAACACCTCGCTTTTTCTGAATAATCTATTATTGAGGTAAAAAATGAATGCATTTAATAGTTTTAAATTCAGCGATGAATTAATGGAATCAATTGAAAAACTTGGGTTTAATAGCCCTACTCAGATACAGAGCAGTTCAATACCTTACATACTTCAGGGAAAGGATGTAATAGGAGAATCTGAAACTGGTTCAGGCAAAACACTTGCCTTTGGTGCAGGAATAGTTGAAAAAGCAATTCCTGGAAAGGGACTTCAGGCACTGGTAATAACACCAACAAGAGAGCTTGCAGAACAAGTCAGGAAAGAATTAAAGAAGATTGCAGTTAACAAGAAACTGAACGTAATTTCTGTTTATGGAGGGGTTGCAATAAACCCGCAGATTTATGCATTAAGGACAGCAGAGGTTGTCATTGCAACGCCAGGAAGGCTCAAGGACCATCTTCAAAGACGCACAGTAGACACATCAGGGATAAAGATTCTTGTACTTGATGAAGCTGACAAGATGCTTGATATGGGTTTTGTTGATGACATAGAAGATATAATAAAAACATGCCCAAGAGACAGGCAGACATTGTTTTTCTCTGCCACAATTCCGCCAAGAATAGAGGAATTATCAAACAGGTACATGAGGAATCCAATAAATGTTTCTACGAAAAAGCAGGTTGACCCAAACAAGCTCAAGCAGTTTTATTACAGCATACCAAAAAACTTCAAGCTTTCATTGCTTTTGCATTTAATCAAAAAAGAGAATTCAAAGCTTGTCATGGTTTTCTGCAACACAAGAAGAACAACTGATTTTGTTGTCAAGAACCTTAAGATTAATGGGATAGATGCAATAGCAATACACGGCGGATTCACGCAGAACAAAAGAGAAAATTCAATGGAAGATTTCAAGAAAGGGAATTCATTTGTTCTTGTTTGCACAGATGTTGCTGCCCGTGGAATACATGTTGATCATGTTTCCCACATAGTTAACTATGAGATTCCAAAAAACCCAATTGATTATGTCCATAGGATAGGCAGGACAGCAAGGGCAGGAGAAGAGGGAAAAGTGATTAATCTGCTTTGCGATGATGATTATGGAAACTTCTCAAGAATCTTGAATGAATACCGTGATTTTGATGTTAAACAGATGGAAAAGCCATATGTTGAAAAAATAAAGATTGTAAATAACAATAATTCAAGAACGAATAACCCAAGAGGAAATACCTATAACAGAAGAAGAAGGTTTCGTTAAATCTTTATTTCTTATATTCTTTTTACCAAAAAGAGAATTAAAGGAAAAAAACAAAAAGTTTATAAGAAAAGGTTTATAAAATAGTAAAAAGAGGTTATTATGTTAAAAAAAAGAGTTGAAATAAGCACTTTTGAACTGATGATATTAATAGTTGGATGTGCAGCAGTTATTCTTGGATTTAATCTTATCAACAGGGTTTATATAACAGATTATGTTATGGGGTGGCCAATGGTTATCTCAATATTCACATGGCTCATACTTCTTGTTTTGTTTATTCTTCTAAGCATAAATGTTGATTCCACCAAACAAACACTGAAAGAGATAACAGAAATCAAAAATATTATGAATAAACTAGGTATAAAGAAAAAATAAGTTTTTTTAATATTAAGTTATATCTCTTAAGTTAATTATGGATTTGCTTATATTAACAGAATCATCCAAAGCTATCCTGGGGCAGGCTGTGTTTACAAAGCACTCAACAAAAGGAAAGTTTTCTAATTGGTTAAAATCAATTGTATCAAAGATTAAGAAATAAAAGTTTTTGTCCTTGAATTTATTTTTTAGTT
>CAYQKA010000064.1:0-4665 GCA_964418055.1 uncultured Planctomycetia bacterium
GCTCATAATGATTGGTTTATCTTTCATCACAATACCTCCATATTTTTATGGTCTTCTGCTTTAATAAGGTCAATGTATACCACGCCAATAGCATACGCTTGCCAAATATCCGCCTTGAATCCGAAGAACCATCCCTGCTGCTTCTTCTTCCCTTTACCATGATTGCGTACACCGTAGGCAAAGCGATCTATCAGAGCTTGTGTCACGTTGCTATCCTTGGCTATTGAAGTACCACACAACCCTAACTTTACATACCGCCTTTCCATTAGGGTCACACTTCTTCCCATCAGTAGGAAATGTTCCGCAAACCTACCGATCCAAACACAGGTGTCGAACACTGTCTTACCAGCAGACATACCACTTCCGTAGTGACTTACCATTTCTATCACCACTTCATCTATCTTCTGAATGTATTCCAGTACAGGATTGATAGGCTCTTCAGATGTATAGATACTTTGAAGCGTAAAAGCCTTCAGTATCTCATGATTATCTAGTTTCGCCTTAAAGACAGGTCTATAATCACTGTTTAGCAGTGCGATACCACTTTCATTGTTCCCGGGGTCTATAGCTAATACATATCTCATTTTACAACCTCCAGCTTTTCAAATTCATTGGCCCAATCTTCCTCTTCTTCAGACAAACCATCTTCAAAGACATCCTCTTTTTCCCAATCATCAGCTTCAAAATTTGGCCACGAAGAATAACTAACAGTTACTTGTCGGGTAGCATAGAACATCCTACTGCAATTGCTACATTCAATTTCCCCTATATCTCCCTCCTCTCCGTTTCCAAATTCCCATGAATCCGATACCTTTTTACCGCAAAAAGGACATACAATTTCATTCTCTGCGAAACATTCACTATCATTTGTCTTTACTTTAACCTTCATAGTCATCCTCCCAAATTTTCATCTTTCCCCAAGTTCTGTCTTTTATGGCAGTCTCTGTTTCATGCCATTCTTCATGCATACCATGCTCAAATTCAAACATTCTCTTTATTACATCAGCGTCCAAAGCTTCATCGGTGATACCGGCACATTTGTTTACACAAAGAGCAATCCTCCTGGCGTTAGCTACATTGTCAGTAGGCTCAATATTCAACCCATCAGCACACTTGCAAATATATCTCAGTTCGGTGTCGGTGGCATAAACTGTAGGATTGTTATTCCCTTTAGTGCCAAAACCTTCCTCCATTACATGCCAAGGTTCTTTTGTATGTTTCATAGCTTCTCCTTTTTCCATCTGAATATTCTTTTGAATAAAGATGTATTCCTAAGTAAACTTATCTTGCGTTTCAGATCTTGGCATTCTCCACGTAGGTCTAAAACATCTTCCGTTTGTGCAATAAATAGATTTGATAGAGTAGCAGGGCCTTTATCATCTTTTATTACAAAGTACCTGTTGAATTCTTCATCACCTATGTTTTGACGGCAACATAAAATTGGTGATGTTATCTTGCTAGTTATTGGGTGATTGTCAAAAGTTCCAACACCAGTGGCCCAATTAACAACTAAAGATGTTCCATCTGGAATCTCAATATCTTCTTCTCTTTGGTAAGTGGTTAGTTTCATACTTCCTCCTTTTCGATAAATTCCTTATCGGCATCACCATCTTCTTCAAGTTGGGCGATAGCGTTATCCAACTGCTGTTTACCTATCAGTGTCTGGAACTCGAACCGGCTATTCAAATTGAATTGAGCGTTTGCTAATACTTCTAGTACAGTCATAATATCCTCCATCAAAAAGGGATCTGGTCTTCATCACGTTCTGCATCACTTGTAGAACCTTCACTCTTGCCACCTAACAGGATAACACTTGTGGCGATATGCTTAACCTCTTCCCTGTTAGCACCGGTATTCTTATCCTTCCACCTATCCTGCTTCATGTAACCATCTACAGCTATCTCCTTTCCTTGGGTAAGATATTGGGCGAGAGTGTCTGCTGCCTTACCAAACATCACAATTTTTATGTATGAAACATACTTGTCGGCACCGAATGACTCGACTGCTACTGAGAAGTTAAGAATTGTAGTCTTCCCCATTTTCAGTTCTGCGTTCCGTACCAGTCTACCTATAATTGCGAATGTCGCTTTCCCTGCCATCTGACCCCTCCTGTATGTTTTTCTCGTTATCAAGACTATTTAGCACACGCTCTGTATTTACCAATAGTTGTTCTTGGGTTTTTAGAGTATCTTCATCATAGATAGTTTGAAGCGTAGAAAAAGCAATTCTGGCCCTAGCCATAAGAATTACGATATTAGACTCTCTAACTTCTTCTTCAAAATCAGTTTCCTGAAGCATAAAGTAACCAGATAACTGAGTAGAAAGTTCTGAAAATATCTCAACCGCTTTGAATATCTGGTCTTGTTTCCCAAAAACCTTCACTAATTCTTTGCTCTTGTTCACCCCAAAAGGTGAGAATAATGCTGTATCTTTTTTCATTGCCTGTCCTCCAAGCTTAAACCGTTGCTATTTGCGACATCATTCAGGACATCCAGCAATACGGATACCTGTTGATTAGTAGCCTTTCCAACCGAGAGTGGTATAGGCTCACCGTTCTCCATCATCACCCTGCCTTCAGAATCGTACTCTGGTGGGTATCCCCAGTCCAAGGCTGTCCTTTTAACTAGGTCTTTAATAGTTTGCCAGTCCTCCTTCTGTCCGGCCTGTGTTGCCAGTCTTTTGCATAACATATGGAAGTAGTTCATTTCCTTCTTCGAACAGACGAAAGGATAAGCCTCTATTGTTACTTGTACATAACCCTTGCTAATCCGTATCGCCTGTTCCCGAATCTTTGCGATAGCCTCGTCAACCTTCTTATGTCTGGTTGCATCGAAACTCACCGGTAATTGTAGTTGTATCTTCACCTTTCACCTCCGTCATCATCCCCAAACGGTATCTCTTCACCATCTAGTAAGTCACCTTGGAAGTTTTCTGGACCCTTTGCCTTTGGTATTACATTTATCAGCCTGTCAAAATCCTTTTGGGTGATATCTGCAACCTTTGTAATGCCATTTTTCTTGAGGATTTCTTGTACCACCTCTTGTTTACCGGCAACCTTTACCATCCGATCAAAGGCCCATCTAGGAGTGAACTTGTATTCATCATCTGGTTTTGGTTTCTCTTCTTGTGGTTCGGGTGGTGGTACATCAGACGTAGGCTTTTCTACAGGTTTAGAAGTTCCAGACTTCTTACCTACCGTACATCGGGAGACGCCAGTTCCATCTACTACGACTAGGTAAGATATCTCCCTGTGTTCGTTGTACTCGATATCTGCCAGAGAGAACGATACACCTGAATTCATCTTGGGCTTTTCACCTGCTCTAAACTCTCTTGGATTGAGATTCACATAAATCCGTGGTGAAGTGTACAACTCTCTTCCTATCCCCCAGTTTGTACAGGCCCTCTTGAAGGCGTCACTAGCCTCACCTTTCTTTTTCTCAAGATCAGACTCGGTTCCAACATCCTCCTTTGACACCCATTGCGATATCGTCTCATTCCATACACTTACCGTACAGAATAAACTAGTACCGATAATCCTATGCTCCCTCTTCCACTTGTCAGCCCCGAATGTTTCATCAAGGATAGCCATATCGCAACGACTGTCCTTGTAAAGTAACACCATCGCAGACACCCCATTACTGTTATTAAACAATTGCTTGGGTTTCACACTAATTTCACTTGCTGTGAGAAGTCTAATTTTACTCATGATTTACTCCTTTACTCCGAATGGGTTTCCATCAACGGTATATCCATTTTCTAACATATACGAGAAAGACCACATTTCTGAACCATTTTGTTTCGTAATGAGACAGCTATAATCACCAATTACCGCACAGATTTGCGTATCACCCTTCTGATCCTCAACGTGATTATTATAAAACCATAGGTGTCGTAAGCACTCTTCAGCAGACTTGAATGGGCGATACCTAATCAGTTCAATGATAGAATATTCACAATCAAACACGATAACATCGTTACCTTTTATTGAAAGACAGTTAGTACGTATTGCCTTTATTATTCCGTCATATCTTCCCACTTTGATTTTATCACCAATTTTTACATTGTTCTCTTCCACCCATTTAGCTTGACGTTCTGCATAGGTTGGTTCTGGTGCTGGATAGAATTGAGCGAAAGATATCTCTTCTGCACAAAATGGGAATGTTGTATCCGGACTAATACTTTTCAAAGTCCTTGGATGTGATGTTTCAATTTCAAACTCCATGTCTTCCCAAGTATCTGCAACCCATCCAATATCCCCAACCTCTGCTTGGTCAACCGTAACCTGTGTGATAATTTTACTTTTATCAAATTTCATAATAATCCTCCTTTATAGGTTTTCATAAGCGTAGAATAACGCTTTGTAGGTAGAATCTTTGTCCATCATGAAAGGGTGTTCTTCCTCATAGTGAATACCAAAAATTCTATCGAGGTTTTTCGTTTCCATGTTTCTTTTCAATTCGGATAAGGTGTCGCCTGTCCATCCTTTTGCGATAAGTGAAACATCACTAACATTCACTTGTGTGTAAATCCTCGATACATCGAACGTATCTGGTAGGGTGTAATCAACTCCCGCCTCTTGAAGAAATCTTTCAATTCTATCATCTTTTTTAATTGCCTTGTCCATAAAATACTCCTTTGATAAAACAGCCCAACACCATTTAAGGC
>CAYQKA010000065.1:0-4543 GCA_964418055.1 uncultured Planctomycetia bacterium
TTACTAGAGATTCAGTTTCTGTAGACTTTAATGTTGTAGATGCTGATGATGTTATCGTTACAAACACTTTAGTAGCGGAGCTCTTCTCAGGTGAAACAAAAGTAGATGAAAAAACAATATCTGTTGGTCAGTCAAATGTAGCCTTCACTGACTTGCTAGCTAATAAAAATTATGAAATAAAAGTAAAAGCAAATTATGATTTAGATAATTCGTTTGGATTAAATACAAATGTTGCTTTATATAGTGGATCTTTTTCTACTATAGCTAATTCACTACCTAGTGCAACCATTAATAACTTTTTAGTTACTTCAAATAGTATAACTTTTGATGTTGTATACGATGATAATGATCTAGTAACACAAGATGGTGGAATTAGTGCCAAAATATTTGATGGAAATACTTTGGTTCTTCAAACACAAATCACTGGGACAGTTGCAAATATTATTTTTGATGAATTGTTAAATGATAATAATTATACTTTGAAAGTTTTTAGTGATTATGACCTTAGAGACGGACATGGCGTTTTAATTGATAATGTCTTAGCTACTCAAGAATTTGAGACATTACCAAGATTAGTTCCTGAAACAAAAATCGTTGATTTAGATATTGAAGAAAATAGAGTAATTTTCAATTTGGAAATTGATGATCCAAATTCTTTAATTGATAAAGACACACTAGTTGCAAACATGTACATTGATGGAGAGTTAGTAAAAACAGCTAATGTCTTAGAGTATATAGTTGATTTTGAATTTTATAACATATTGTCTAACTATGAGTTCTTAATTGAAATAGAAGCATCTTATGATTTAAATGATGGTATGGGTGTTCAAACTGATAAAGTAATCTTGAGTCAAGTCTTGACAACATTAAATAATGAAGTACCAAGTGTTACTGTGGACGAGATTGTTGTCACTCAAGGATATGTAACCATTGATTTGGCAGTATTTGATATAAATGAAACATTGAAGAGTTCTCTTACTGCAATTTTATATGAAAATGATATTCAAGTAGCTACCCTTGACTTTGGGTTAGAAGATACACAATTAATATTTAGTTATCTTGTCAAAAATGATGAATCATATAGTATAGATATTATCGCAGATTATAACTTGAGAGATGGTTTTGAAGATATCGATGAATACATCTTATTTAGAAGCTTATTAATTTCTAATGGTAATAAAGCACCAGCTGCTGAGTTAATTAACATAGTATCTACAAAGGATTCAATAACATTAGATGTAAACTTTATGGATATTGACGAAACTACTGAAGAAGGTAGTTTGGTTATTCATTTATTCTTAGGTAGTAGTGAAATTGATTCTGGATTATTAGATGTTGGAATTAACAGTATTACATTCGATGGATTGTTATCGGATAATCTATATGATATATCCGTAACAGCTAGTTATGATTTAGATGATGGAGCTTTTCTACAAGTTGATCAATTATTAATAACTGAATCAATATCAACGTTAGAAAAAGAAATACCAAGTGGATTAATTAGTGAAGAAAATCAGGGCACTGAATCAATTACCTTTGATTTAACAGTTATTGATCCTGATATTGTTACTGAAGATAATACGATTATTGCTATATTATACTTAGATGGAGTTGAAACTGGAGATGAATTGATTTTGAATCCAGATTCGCTTTTTGGAATTACTTTCTCTGGAATTCTATCAAACACATTATATTCTGTTTCTGTAATTCTTGATTATGACTTAGATAATGGGAATGGAATAATTGAAGAACTTGTAATTGCTGAGGCAACAATTAGGACTAATAAAAAAGACAGACCTAGTGCAGAGTTAATTAATGTTGAATCAGATAAAGTAAGCATTACTTTTGATGTTGATGTAATTGATGAACATTTTACAATTCAACCTGGAACATTAAAAGCTGTCTTATTAGAAGATGGCGTTATTACTGGGATTGAATTTCCTTTGACTGCAGGAGTTATTACAACCGTGGTATTTGATGGAATATTGTCAGATACAAGATATAGTGTCAGAGTAGTAACAGATTACAATTTAAATGAAGATACTGATGATGAAATTGATTTCTTGATGGATTATGAATTCATTAATACTATAGAAAAAGATATGATTACAGCCGAAATTTCTAATTTTATTTTAGGTAAGACTGAAATTACTTTTGATGTAAACATCATTGATTTAGATTCAGTTAGTACCAATAACTTGCAAGCAGTTTTATATAAAGATGGTATTGCTACTGGAGATACTATTACTGTTGTAGCAGGAACTACACCACAATCATTTACAGGTTTACTTGCAGATTCAATTTATGAAGTTAAAATTGAAACAGATTATGACATGAACAATGGTGATGGAGAATTTTTAGGACTTGTTCTTACATCTGAAACTGCAATTACTGAAGCATTGTTCTTACCAACTTCGGTTATCACAATAAATAGTTTACTAGATACAGAAATAGAGTATGAAGTATTAGTAACGGATGTTGATGAAACAATAACAACTAATTTAAGAGCAGTACTATATCAAGATGGACTTAAAATTGATGAAGATTTAAGTATCATTGTTGGAAATAACACTGAAATGTCATTTGATGGACTTGATTTTGGTACAGAGTATGTAATCAAAATTGAATCTGATTATAATTTGAATAGCGGAGGACCTGATATCACAGAAGCAGTCTTGATAAGTGAAACAGTTTCTACGCATCAAATAATTATTATAGAAGAAGTTGTTGAAGGTAAAAAACTTATTACATTTAGAGTTTCAACTGATGATCAATATAAAATCATTACGGTTGATCAACTTGAATTACAGTTACTTAATTCAGATGGAATACCTGTTGGAGAGAGTATGACAATAACTTTAGAAGCTGGAGTACCTTTAGTACAGTTATATTCAGAGAATGATTACTCAGTTGAAGTAACTGCAACTTATGATTTAGGTAAAGGTGCAGGAGATGAAACGGCAATAGTGTATACACATTACTTCCACTCGCTTCCACTTGATTTACCAGAGATTACATTTTTAGTTGATGAGGAAGAACATCCACTTGTGATTACTGATACAACTATCGATTTCTTTGTAGGTATTGGAGAAGATTCCGATAAAGTATTGGATACAGTAACACCTGATTATTTAGTAATTAATTTATATAAAAATGGTAATAGTACAACTGTAATTGATACAATTACTCTTACTTTGAAAGATAATGATACTGATCCTGGAGAATACACTCATGGATTTATTAATCTGGACACTGTAAATAACAGTTATCAAATGGTGATAGAAGGAAGTACTAACTTTAATGAAGATAATATAGGTTTTGTAAATCATGTTTACGATGAAGTTGCAATAATATTAAAAGATTCTACACCACCAACATTTGATTCAATACCAGATCAAACAATAGAAGCAGGGCAATATACAAATATCCTTTGGACTGATTATATTATTAATGGAAATGACAACAGAGATGTATTGTACTTAACTACAATTGAATTTGTTGACAATGTAGATTACAATACACCGGGGACATATACTGTTATAGTTCAATTACTAGATGGAGCATTGAATAGAACTTCAGAAGAATTTGATGTTGTAGTAGAAGATACAATAACTCCGACATTTGTGATAGTAGATCAAACAATAGAAGCAGGACCATTTACAACAAATGATCTAGTAATTACAAGTATTGTAGAAAATAGTGATGTTTTAATATTTAGTGAACCTGGAGTACTACAAGTAGATTACAATACACCAGGAACATATACAGTAACAGTAAGATTAACTGATGGATCAGGGAATTATAGTGAAACAGAAGTTATTATCACAGTAGAAGATACAACTGGCCCAACATTCGATTTAATACTAGATCAAACAATAGATGTAGGTGGCTTAGATATCGATTGGACTACTTTAATTACAAATGAAGCAGATAATAGTGATGGAGTATTAACTCAAACAGAAGTTACAGACAATATAGATTACGATACCTTAGGGACTTATACTGTTAAAGTTAAAGTAGTAGATGTAGCATTGAATGAAACTTTACAAGAATTTAATGTTGTAGTAAATGATATAACTGCTCCAACATTTGATACAATAGCCGATCAAACAATAGTAGCAGGAGTATCAGATATTGATTGGACTACTTTTATTTTGAATGCACTAGATAACAGTAACGGAGTATTAACGATGGTAGAAGTTAGTGACAATGTAGATTACGATACACCAGGTAGATATCCCGTAACAGTTAAAGTAGTAGATGAATCATTGAATGAAACACTACAAGAATTCAATGTAGTAGTAAGTTAAAAATAATTAAATTAAAACCACTTCCTAATTTGGAAGTGGTTTTTTTGATAATAAATTATGTTTTGTTATAGATGATTTGTTACTATGGGTTAATGGATTATCTTTATCAAATTGTTCTAAGAATGAGATAACCTCTTTAGTGATTTTCGTTGGAGTAGAGGCCCCACTAGTTACTGACACTGAAGTATATTTTTTAAGTTTGTTTATATCAATGTCTTCAACACTTTCAATTA
>CAYQKA010000066.1:0-2657 GCA_964418055.1 uncultured Planctomycetia bacterium
AACATGGTCTTGAGTAAGAATCTGAATTACATCAGCTTTCTCGGCTGCTTCTTTAGCAGAAACTGGCTTAAACTTATCTTTTTGAGCCTGTTTCCAATTAACACTACCCTTAAGATCACTGACAATAACTTTCAAACCGCTGTCTCTTAAGTTAAGACTTTGAGCTCTACCCTGAGCGCCATAACCTATAACAGCAATTGTTTTGCCTTTTAATTCTTTTAAGTTTGCATCTTTTTCTCTAAAAACCTTGGCCATTTTGTTTCTCCTTTAAATGTTATTTTTCTTTAGCTATAGCTAATTTACCCGTTCTAGTCACTTCTATAATTTTATACTTTGAAATATCCTTAAATAGTTTTTGCGTCTGAGAACTATTTCCGCAAAATTCCACTGAAAGAATTGTCTTTTTCTCATCAAAAATTTTAGCTTTATTCTTTTTTAGGACCTCTTTAACTCGCTTAAGATTAGCAGCGCTAACATTAATTTTAAAGAGCACCAACTCTCTATCAACAAACCCTTTTTTAGTCAGGTCATCAATTCGAATAACATCGATAAGGCGATTAAGTTGCTTATCTACCTGCTCCAGCGTCCTGTCATCACCGGTAACCACTATTGTCATGCGGGACATTGAAGGGTCTTCGGTTTCTCCGACCGTCAAGGAATCAATATTAAAACCCCTAGCTGAAAACAAACTGGATATATGGGCCAAAACTCCAAACCTATTCTCCACTAAGACAGAAATAATATGTGTCTTAAATTTATCTGACATAATTCTACGCTAAGCCCCCTATCATTTGATTAATGGCCTTGCCCGCTGGAACCATAGGAAAAACATTTTCCTCAACTTCAATATGAAAATCAACCAAAACCGGCCCTGCAGTTTTAATTGCTTCCTTAAGAGCCTTAATAACATCTTTTTTCTTGGTAACTTTAATACCTTTAACTCCATAACCTTCAGCTACTTTGACAAAGTCAGGATTTTTTAAAGGTGTTGCTTGATAACGCTTATCATAAAATAGTTCCTGCCACTGCCTGACCATTCCCAGACATGAATTATTTAGTATTAATATTTTAACTGGAATCTTATACTCAGCTACTGTGGCTAATTCCTGTATATTCATCTGAATACTGCCGTCTCCAGCAATATCAAAAACTAAATCATTAGGGCATCCTACCTGAGCCCCCAACGCTGCTGGAAAACCATAACCCATAGTACCCAAACCACCGCTAGTTACAAAAGTACGCGGTTTATCATGCTGATAAAATAAAGCAGCCCACATCTGATTCTGACCAACCTCAGTCGCAATGATAGCTTTACCCTTAGTAAGTTTATTAAGTTCTTCAATAACATACTGAGGACGCAGCTTGTTATCTCTTTCATAAGCCAAAGGGTGACTTTGTTTCCAACCTTTTATCTGCTTAAGCCAGGCATGGGTATCAGGTTTTTTCTTCATCTTTTTATTTAAATCCATTAGAACCTTTTTGCAATCACCAACAATAGGAATATCAACCTTAACATTTTTACTTATACTTGAAGGATCAATATCAATGTGAATGACTTTTGCACTTGGGGCAAATTCATCAATTTTACCTGTAACCCTGTCATCAAATCTAGAACCAACAGCAATAATCAAATCTGAATCCATAATGGCATAATTAGCATAAGCCGAACCATGCATACCTAACATCTTTAAAGACAAAGTATGCGTTTCAGGAAATCCACCGAGACCAGTCAAAGTCGTTGTAACCGGAATCTGGTTTTTCACCGCTAATTCTTTTAATTCTTTCTCAGCATTAGAGATTATGATTCCACCACCAGCATAAAGAACGGGTCGCCTGCTTTTTGCTATCATAGCAGCTGCTCTTTTAATTTGACCTGGATGACCTGCATATGTAGGATTATAGCTTCTTAATTTAACCTGCTTGGGATATTTAAAATCACACTCCTGTATGGTAACATCCTTAGGTAAATCAATTAAAACAGGGCCGGGCCTACCAGTTGAGGCAATATGAAAAGCCTCTTTTATTGTCCGCGCCAAATCCTTAACGTCCTTAACTAGGTAATTATGTTTTGTAATCGAGCGAGTAATACCAGTTAGGTCAGCTTCCTGAAAAGCATCGTTTCCAATCATATTGGTATTAACCTGACCAGTTATAGCAACAACTGGAACAGAATCAAAATTAGCAGTTGCCAGACCGGTTACTATATTAGTGGCTCCAGGACCTGATGTTACCAAACAAACACCAACTTTACCTGTAACCCTGGCATATCCATCAGCTGCGTGAGCTGCGCCCTGCTCATGGCGATTAAGAATAAATTTAATTTCCTTGCAATCATAGAGCTTGTCTAAAACAGGCAGGAGAGATCCCCCTGGCATCCCAAAAATAACCTTAACATTCTCTTTAATTAGCGAATTAATTAAAATCTGCGCACCACTTAATTTCATTTTTATGCTCCCAATTTAACTTTACTCTAAAAATTACATAACCGCCGAAAAGCGGTTATCAACAAATAAAGCTATATTATTGAATGACTTAAGTTTAATTATAGCATAAGGGTAATTGATGTCAAGAATCCCTTTTATTTAGTAATATTAAAGTAACGGATAGTATTTTCACGTATGTTATCTTTTAATAACACTACATCTCGCCGCGGCGGT
>CAYQKA010000066.1:2757-4458 GCA_964418055.1 uncultured Planctomycetia bacterium
CAGCTTTAAAATTAACGATAAACTCTTAAAAGATGGCACATCATTTAAACCACCGGTTCATCTGCAAGTAGAAGCCATTAGCGCTTCAGACGATAATTCATTGGAAAATATCCACTTTATGTTTAAATATTCCGACTCAGATTATTACAAAACCATAGGATATGATTATAATACCGATGATAATATATACAACATAACCTGGCCGGCGGCTAATTTGCCAACTGACAAAACATATATTATTCAAGCTGAAACCGAAGACGCGGCCGGTAACAAAACGAGGATGATCTTTCCTATAAAAGAATGCAAACTAAATCCTTTAACTGATAATGAATTTCTAAATATTTTAAGTAAAACGGCATTTAATTATTTCCTTGATTATCAAGATGATAAAACCGGCTTAACAGCTGACAACTCTCAGGGAGGATATGCCAGTATTGCCGCAACCGGATTCGGACTGGCCGCTTATGCTATTGGAGCTGAGCGAGGCTGGATAGAAAAAGAAGAAGCAGAAGCAAGAGTTATTAAAACGTTTGATACCTTTTTGCCTAATAAAGATTATTCCGGTGATATCTTAGCCCAAGGTAAAGACGGTTTTTTCTATCACTTTTTAGATATGAATACCGCCCAGAGAGCCGGAGATTGTGAAGTGTCTATTATTGATACCGCCCTGCTTGCCTGCGGCGCTTTAACAGCGGGTGAGTACTTTGGCGGAGAAATAAAAGAAAAAGCGGAAGAACTTTATAAAAACATTAATTGGCAAAGTTTCTATGACAAAAATAAAAGCTTATTTTACATGGGTTGGTCACCCGAAAAAGGATACTTTGATAGATACTGGAACTTTTTTACTGATGAAATTATGATAATCAGCCTCTTGGCCGTTGGCTCACCTACTTATCCCGTTGAACCTTCATGCTATTATGCCTTTAAAAGAAAAGAGGGAAGCTATAAAGATATTGGGCCGTTTATCTATTCATTCAATGGAACTTTGTTCTGTCATCAATACGCCCATGCTTGGCTTTACCTTAAAGACAAACGAGATAAAAAAGGCGTTAACTGGTGGAAGAATTCATATCTGGCCACCTTAGCCAATAGGCAGTTCTGCATAGATAATGCCTCCGCTTATAAGACTTATGGGCCTGACTCCTGGTGCATATCCTCCTTTTACCTGCCCGAGGCCTACACTATGCATTTTGGAAGCCCGCCTTGCGGTCAAAACGCGCCCATGCATAATGGGACTGTTTCACCTGTCGGCGTAGCCGGTTCAATAGTTTTTACGCCCAAAGAGTCTTTTTCCACTTTGGAAAACTTTTTTATCAACTATCCTCTTCTCTGGGGTAAATACGGCTTAAGGAATTCGTTTAGCTTAGATAGGGGCTTCTACGCGCCTGTTTATTACGGTATAGACAGAGGCCTTATGCTCTTGATGCTGGAGAATTTCAATGACGGCCTTGTCTGGAACTATTTTATGAAGAATGAATATATGCGGAATGCTTTAGATAAAGTTGGTTTTAAAGAAGCAGAAGAAGATAAAACAATAGCAGAACCTTCAAAAAATTATCTGGGATTAATCGAATCTCTAAAAGAACAAGTGAAATCAATTAAAGATAAAAATCAAAAAGCGCTCTTTCATTATATGATAGCTGAGAGTTACATAAAATACTTAGAAACATTACGACAAAATGATCTTGATAAATTCAGGCT
>CAYQKA010000067.1:0-4431 GCA_964418055.1 uncultured Planctomycetia bacterium
TATTATAATTAATATCTTTCAATTTCTTCAATATTTAGAAAGCTATTAATATTATTTTGATTATTATATTGTGTTTCTATCCATTCAGGAGTTTGTATATTGTTTAATATATTAAATTCAGATATACTTCCATCAAAGTAATCTGAAGTCACAATTCTATTGATTAGGCTCTTATTGAATGTACCGTTAAGTGTTGAAATATCTTTTGTATCTTCTAATACGCCATTAACATATAGTTTTTTACTATTACCCAGTTCAACTGTAAAAACAACATAATACCAGGTGTCTTCTAGAAATGTGTAATTAAAAGCAGTAGTACTTCTATCTGTGCCGTCTGCTACTATAAAAGTAGCTGATCCACTCGAATTAAAAAATATTTTTACACCAGTTTCTCCAACAGGAAATATTTGTCCCATAGTTGTAAGTCCATTATAATTAGAATGTGAATCTATTTTCATCCATCCTTCCACTGTTATTTTTTTATTCAATAATCCTTGAATTATAGTATTACAATTAATATAATCATTAATTCCGTCAAATCTATCTGCTCTGTTGATTTTTCCTGTTGTATTTGTTGTGGAACTTTCATCAAAATCAAAATTTCTTGCAACACCATTAATATTATTAATGGTAGAATCAAAATGTCCTTCTATATCATTAGTTGGACTTTCATTAAGATGTTGAACCATAATATAATTTTCATTCCACACATAACTGGAATTTACTTCGTTAGCATTATTATTACCATAATACATATAAATATCAGTATCTAAAGTAGAAGACAATTCATCTATTTTCACCCAAGTTATTAACTCAGAATCTAATAGTTTTAAAGATTGTGTTTTAGAATTTATATTCAAATTGTCTCCAGGTATTTTTATTTGATAATCTTCTAAATCATAGTCTGTTGTATTAATAATATTAATTTTATACAAATTGTTATTTATTTTATTTAGAATTATTATTGGTTCGGTTTCTGTATATTTTCTTACAAATAAATCATCTACTTTTGCTTCTACTTCTCTTGAACTGGAGTATTTTCCATCTAACATAAAACCAAAGGGACCTGAAGAATTATTTACAGTATCTTCGGTATTAATAATATCTTGAGAATCATAGTTTAAATTAAATTTTGTGTTATTAATGTCAATTATAAATTTATGCCAATTACCGTCATCTATATAACTTGAACTTCTAATAAGTTCAATCCATCCACTTTGATTTTTTCCTATAGTAAAAGAATCGGCGTCCCAACATTCCCAACCTGCAAAATAGAATTGATTTAGGTTTTGAAATCGCCAAAATAATGCTCTGTCAGGATTTGTAAGACCAGTTTCAGTAATTGTTTTAAGTTTATATTCTACAATTGCATCTTTAAAATTATATTTTGTAGGATATAAAGTAAGTGATCCAGAAGATGTATAAATTTCTAATATGTTGTTTTCTACATTTATTGTAGATCCTGAACTGCCTTCAATATAAATTAAGTCATCCCATTTATTTATGTCTAATATGTTTGTATCAAAATCATCAAAAAATAAAAATATATTATCTCCATTAGGAGAATATCCATTAGTTTTTTCTAAATAAATTGTTTTTGTAGAATTTGCTAATACACTTGTTTTTGTCCATACATTGTAATTATTATCTACTATGTCTTCTTCAATATAATATGGAAGAATGTTATTACTTACATTTTCTATTTCTCGTTTTAACTTTGTTTTACCATTATCTTTAGTAAAAACAATGTCGCTACCATCACTATTAATATTACTTAAAATATTATAATCAGTAACTTTTAGAAATACAGGGAAACTTTCAAGATTCCCATTTACATCATTAGAATTAATTGTAATTTTACTTCTATATGGCCAATTAGAATTATACCAAAAATTATCTATGGTATTTTTATATCTAAGTATATCAATATTAATTTCACCATTACTTTCATTAAAATCAAAATAATTTAATTCTAAATTATTTCTTCCTTTATTTAAAACTAAATTTTTACAATCTAAATTTATGGAATTATTAGTATCTATTTTTTTTTCAAAATAAATTTTACCAAATTTTTTATAAGTATTTATACCTTGAATATAAACATTACTATCTTTATAGTTTTGATTATAATTAATATGTCCATTAATAATATTATTAGTACAATCAATTTCTAAATATTCAGAATTATTTACTTTTACAATTTCTGAATTTAGTTTATTATTAGAAATATTATTTAATTTTAAATCTAATTTTGAAATTTCATTTATCATGGTGTTGTATTTATATTGTTCTTGATATTGTACAACATATTGGTTTGCAAAATTAGCAACTAATCCTAATATGGCCATACTTACAAATACATACATAATTATAGCTACTAAACTTGCAGCGGATTTTTTATTTATATTTTTATTAATTTTAAATTTCATCATTTATCTTTTTATTTACTTTCTAAATTTCCAATATTATAAAACTCATTAGGATTATTTTGATTATTGTATTGGGTTTTTATCCATTCTTCACTTCTTATGGTATTGCTTAATTGTAATTCATCAATTATCCCTTTAAAATCTTCAGTATCACTTCCATATGGTTTAGCAATACTTATTGCTGTAGAACTAAAATCATTAGTTGTTGCAACAGAAACTGTGTTTTTGATTTCTCCGTTTGTATATATTTTTAATGTGTTTTTATCGTAAGTCCATGTTAATAAATTGTATTCATCAGCAATTATGCCTGAACCATAGTGATATCCAGGTGTAGGTGTTCCTTGAGGGATATATACTCCATGACTTGAACCGCTAAAAACATTTATGAATCCACCAGCAGTATTTCCATCTTTGACAGTATTTCTTCTATAATCTGTAAAATCTTTATTTATCCAATATGAAAAAGTTAAATTATCAGTAGAATCATTTGGGATAGTAATATAATCATCTTCACCATCAAATTTATTTGCTTTGCCAATAATTCCTAAAATATCTGTAGATGAATTATCATCAAAGTTAAAATTTTTAGGAGTTGCATTTTTATTATTACTAGTAGAATCTAAAAAAGAAGCTGTGTCATTTATACTTGGAGATTCGTTAAAATGATGAACTGACATAAAACTTTCATCCCATGTATCCGAGTCATTACTTTCATTAGTATTACTATTTCCAAAGTACATGTAAATTATTGTGTCTTGTTGAGATGATAATTCAGGAATATTTACCCAGCTTACTAATTTAGAAGTATTGTTTATCTCTAGTTCATTGATATTATAAAATGAATCAGGATCATTTTGGTTATTGTATTCTGTTTTAATCCAGTTTGTAGATTTTGTTTCATTTGAAAATCTAAGTTCATCTATAGGTCCATTAAAATAATATGCTCCAGATCTATTACCTATTTGTAAAAAATCAATATCTGAATTGTTTGTTCCTGCTGTAGTTATACCTATTAAATTTCCATCTATATATATATTATAATCATTATTTGATATTCTTATTATATGAATATTTATCCATTTATTTTGTTTAGTCCAATTTAAGGGGATATATCCGCTTGATTTATTATATAATAAAAAACTAGTACCACTATATCTAAAACCTGTAATTGAACCACCTAACAAATATTGTGTCGAATTTACATTAGATAAATCAGTCCATAATGATAGTGTTCCATTCAATGGTAAAGTAATTCCTGGCAAATTTACTTTATCGTTTATCCCATCATAATTTTGTGCATAACCTATTTTACCAGTAATTTTCAAAGGTTCTTCTATATTTAATTTTGTTGCATCTAAATTATTTTTACTACTATCTTTAATTGTTGTTGTTAAACTATTTTTGTGATATACTGCCAGATAATCTTCATTCCAAACATCAGTATTATTTTCTTCTTCAATATTAGGATTTCCAAAATTTAAAATTAAATTTGTATCTATTGTAGATGATAATGTGGTTACTTTTACCCAAACTATTAATTTCCCAGTATTTTTATTAAAATCTTCAATTTCTCTAAAAAGTTTATTCCCATTATCATCTTCAAAATAAATGTCTTTTCCTGAAATATTTGCATAATTTTTTAGATCTTCATCTATTATTGATATAAGTACAGGAAAGTTTTCTAAATTTCCTTCTACTTTTGTATGGTCTATAGTTATCTTTTTTTTATAAGTTGTATATTTATCAAATAATTCCATTTCTCTATTAAGTTTAATTCCATCTTTAGTTGTAAATATTATATCACTACCATCTTCTTTAGCAAAGTTATAAAGATCTTCATCTGCACTTAAATCTATTAATATAGGAAAATTATTAAGTTCTCCTTCTACTTGATTTTTATCAATAATAATTGCTTTTCTATAATTCCAATCATTATTACTAGTTAGAGATGAATAAGAAAATTCATTATTAGTATAAGTACTACTATACCATTCATTAGTAC
>CAYQKA010000068.1:0-2290 GCA_964418055.1 uncultured Planctomycetia bacterium
AACTGCTTTGACCTTTTATCTTCTCTAAAAACTTAAGTACCTCATCTTTATTTTCTGATATTTTTAATATCTCTTCAACGAAGGGATGTTCAGGAGCTACAACCATATACGTGGCTCCAAATATTGTATCTGGCCTGGTTGTAAAACAAGTTAATGTTTCATTTAACTCATCAACCTTAAAATCAATATAGGCACCTTCAGAGCGACCAATCCAATTAGCCTGCATTGTCTTAACTCTCTCGGGCCAACCATCAAGCAATTGAATATCGTCTAAAAGTTTTTGGGCATAATCCGTTATCTTAAAAAACCACTGTTTCAACTTCTTCTGTTGAACTTCAGTTGAACATCTTTCACAGGCTCCATTAATAACCTGCTCATTAGCCAAAACTGTCTGGCAGCCAGGGCACCAATTTACAGCAGCTTCTTTTTTATAAGCCAATCCTTTTTCATATAATTTCAAAAAAAGCCACTGGGTCCATTTGTAATAATCAGGATTACAAGAAGCCACTTCTCTATCCCAATCATAAAGAACTCCCCATTCTTCGAGTTGACTTTTCATTGTAGTTATGTTATTGAAGGTCGATTCCTTAGGGTGCACTCCGTTTTTGATAGCTGCGTTTTCTGCAGGTAAGCCAAAAGCATCCCAACCCATGGGAGTCAAGACATTATAACCTTTCATTTTCATATATCTAGCTACTGCATCTCCAATTATATAATTACGGCCATGACCAACATGCAATGCAGCTGAAGGATAAGGAAACATCATAAGACAATAGTATTTCGGCTTTTGGGAGGTTTCATCCATGCTCATAAGCTTTATATCCCGCCAGTACTTTTGCCATTTCTTATCTATTTGTTTATGAAAATACTTCTCTTGCATCAAATTATCAACCTTCCACTATTATATTTTAAAAACCCTAAATCACTGTTTATGCAAACATTTTAAATTTAGAACAACTTCAGAACAATTAAAATTATCTTAACATACAAAATCAGAAACCGTCAAGTTTAAAAAAGACGCCTTTATCAAAAATCGTTGACAATTAAGATGATGGATGATATAGTTATTTTTTGGAGATTTACCCGAGTTTATATTGAATTTATCTAAATATTACCGGGGCTGTAGCTCAGCTGGGAGAGCACCACGCTGGCAGCGTGGGGGTCAGGGGTTCGAGCCCCCTCAGCTCCACCAAGTTATTAACGCCGGAGTGGCGGAATTGGCTTACGCGCGCGATTCAAAATCGCGTGAGGCAACCCCTCGTGTGGGTTCGAGTCCCACCTCCGGCACCAATTCAGATATATTAGGTATTTATGAAAAATAACCCTCGCTTATTAGAAGAAAAAGCAAATAAGTTACTTTCTGAGGAAAAATATTCCGACGCCTATCCTCTGTTTAAAAAAGCAAGTCACCTATATAGAGAAAATAACAACCTCAAAGAAGCAACTCTTTGCTGTACTCTGGCTGCTAGCTGCTGGTCAATAAAGTCGGGAGAAAAAAGATTTCATAATGCTGCTATCCTCTACGAACGTGCTGCAACAGATGCTTTAAGCTGCAACGATTATGAGTATGCTTCTTTATTATACAAGCAAGCAGCCATTAACTATGAAAGAGATCGTGAATTGATTAGCTTATCAGACTGCCTTTATAAATCACGAGAAGCCTACAGAAAATATCTTACTTATCGTTTATTCAAACCTAATAAAATTAATCAAATAACAAAATCAAAAGATAAAAAAGGTCTTTTATCATACTTAAAAAGATTTTTAATATGGCTTATGCTCAGTTTTTCCTACTTAATCTGGGGACACGGAGAAAAACCTTCAAGAACTTTTCTGACCTGCGTAATTATTATATTTATATCAGCTGTTCTATACAGTCTGGGACATACTATTAAAGAAGGTATAATTTCCAGACCAAACTTTAGCGACGCAATCTATTTTAGCGTAATAACTTTTTCAACTGTAGGCTTTGGAGACGTAACTGCGGTAGGGCTTACTAAAGTAGTTGTTATGTTTGAATCTTTATCCGGTATATTTATAATGCCTCTTTTTATTGTAGGATTTTCTAGAAAATATCTCAGAGTTTAAGGGAGGTTTATTTCTCTAATTTCAGAATCTGGCAACATTGCGTAATGAGCTTTATTTCTTGTGTATTCAGTAGGTATTAGCTTAGCATCAGATATTTTTCCAAAAGAACTACCATCTAATTCAGCCTGCCACGTCCCATGTAATTCATCAACAACTAAACATATTTTATCTTCTGTGAAATAAACAATAGCTTTATCTAAAT
>CAYQKA010000068.1:2390-4422 GCA_964418055.1 uncultured Planctomycetia bacterium
AATATTTTTACTTTACTTGCTTTTTTTATCATGTTTCTTTTTTGCTTTAGCATATTATTATTTTACCTGATGAGTCACAAAATTAATAATTTTTTTTCTATCATCATCAGTAATTTTCACAAACTCTAATCTCATATAATAATTATCTGCATGCCTTGGTTTCTCCACAGCCAACATACGGGCAATAGCCTTTAAAGGTTCGACATCTTTATCAATTTTAAATTCTACCTTTATCAAGTGGGTTGTAAAAAAAATTTCATCCTGAACAAGAGGTACTTCCAGTAATAGTCCTCCTCCGCTTATATTTCTGCTCTGCGCATAATAACGGATACCTTTTTTTATCTCTTTTTCTTGATCTTGAGGAATAACAACATAGTGAATAGGTATACGAGCATCTAAGCGTAAATATTTACGCCTCTCGAGAGGTTTGCGATAGAATAAATTGATGACTGAAGCTAAATTGAAAGGCATCAGTATCTGCCTCCTTATAAGTGGTAGCGGGGGCTGGATTCGAACCAGCGACCTTCGGGTTATGAGCCCGACGAGCTACCAGGCTGCTCCACCCCGCGAACTTCACTTAATCTAATCAAAAAATTTTAATTTTCAGGTACCGTACGGTAAATAATTTCACCTTTTTTAATCAGGCCCATTTCATTGCGAGCAACTTCTTCCCGATAATCTGGATCTTCTTTTAAAAGCTGAATTTCTCTTTCCAAAGCTATATTATCTCTCTTAAGCTGGTCTATCCTGTGCTTCTGAATCTGAATTCGTGTTTGAAGTTTGTTCTTGTTCTTTTGTAACTTATAAAATCGAGGTACTAATAGAATTAATAAAATAGCTAGTAGAAAACTTAGTTTAATTATATCTTTTTTTTCCATAACGTGCCGCCATAAACGGCTTTATCACCCAACTCTTCTTCTATTCTTAAGAGTTCATTATATTTAGCAACTCTGTCTGTCCTAGTAACAGAACCAGTTTTTATTTGACCCGTTCCTGTTCCAACAGCTATATGAGCAATAGTTGTATCTTCGGTTTCTCCTGATCGATGGGAAACAACAGCTGAATAGTTATTCATCTTTGCCATCTCTATAGCTTCAAGAGTTTCTGAAAAAGTTCCTATTTGATTAACTTTAATCAGAATTGAATTAGCTATGTGTTTTTTTATGCCTTCGGCGAATATTTCAGGATTAGTAACAAATAAATCGTCTCCAACGATCTGAATTCTGTCTCCTAATTGCTTAGTCATCTTATCCCAGCCATCCCAATCAGCCTCATCTAAACCATCTTCAATTGAAACAATAGGATATTTATTTATAAGCTGTTCATAATAAGCAATCATATCATCAGAAGTGCTTTCTTTACCTTCAAAAACATACTTACCATCTTTATAAAAACTTGATGCCGCGGGATCTAAAGATAGCATAACATCCTTGCCAGGTTCATAGCCCGCTTTCTTTATGGCTTCAACTATTACATCCAAAGCTTCACTATTAGATTCCAGATTAGGAGCAAAACCACCTTCATCACCAACAGCAGTATTTAGTTGTTTAGATTTTAATATTGATTTAAGGTTGTGAAAAACTTCGGCGCCAACACGAAGAGCTTCTTTAAAACTAGGAGCACCAATAGGCATGATCATAAATTCTTGAATATCCACATTATTATCAGCATGCATACCCCCGTTTAAAATGTTCATCATAGGTATCGGTAAAATTTTTGCATCGCTTTCTCCGATATACTTATAAAGAGGCATTTTCTTGTTAATTGCAGCAGCCTTAGCGCAAGCTAACGATACAGATAGAATTGCATTAGCTCCAAGCTTACCTTTATTGGGTGTACCGTCTAAGTTAATAAGTAGTTGATCAATTTCTTTCTGCATTAAAGCATCTTTACCTATAACTTCCGGGGCAATGATTTCATTAACATTAGCAACTGCTTTCAAAACACCCTTACCCATATATCTGCTTTTATCGCCATCTCTGAGCTCAACAGCTTCTTTTTCACCGGTTGAAGCTCCGCTAGGTACCGCTGC
>CAYQKA010000069.1:0-4385 GCA_964418055.1 uncultured Planctomycetia bacterium
CAAATTTATGTTATGCTCAGGAAGCATATATTAAACTGACAGACATAAAAGTAAGTAACTCCAACAGTCAAACTCTTATAGACATAAGAACAAACCAACCAGTAGATTTTCTCTATTACAACCTTAAAAACCCGCCTAGATTAGTTATAGATTTTATCGGAACCAATATATATTCTCAAGAGCCACAAATATTAATTTTTGAACGTGGTAATATTCGTGAAATTAAAAGTGTTTTATATTCTCTTGCTGACGATTATCCAAAAATTGATTCATTAGTACTTAAATTTAAACCAAATGTTGCTGTAAGGATTAGAAGAGATAGCAATAGAATACTGCTTCAAGTTAAAGAACATAGTGTTATATCTAAGATAGATGATTTTAATAATGCTAAGCGTATTAGAGCTAATCTTTTAGCTAGCCGAATAGTAGAAGATAAGAAAACAACCTTTAAGGATTATGATAATCAGAACTCCTTTATTGTAGCTGATGCTTATTCACCGATTAGTGATTTTATTGTAGCCTCGTCTGTGAATAAGATTACTTTGCCAGGAACTTATATTTGGGCTCTTTATGAAGATTCTATTAAAGAGAAAATGCAGGAATTCGCAGTTCTTGATGATATAACTTTTTTTTCTAAAGAAAAAAGTAATCAAGCAGAGCCTATTAATAATGTAGGTATGACTTCGATACAAAAAGCCGCAACAGATATTAAAAATGCTAAGTTTAGTTTATCAAATTTAAGCATAGGTTTAAACTTTATACTAATTTTTAGTTTAATTTCACTTGTTGGCTATAAATTAAAACTGCACGCTAAAACAATGTCGTATCAGAGGCAACTTCCTGATGTAGATGAAATTCTTGCAGACGTTAGGCTCAAGCCAGTTGAGAGATATAATTTTAAAGTTAACCAAAAAGCTAGCGAAGATAACTTGGTGGAGAAAAGGAGATATGCTAGGCTTAACCTGCCAGATGATGATATGCTAACTGTTTATATGGATGTAGAAATAGAAGGATTTGATAAAATAAAAACTAAAGCGCAAGATATAAGCTTGGGAGGCATTAGCATAGAAATAGATAGTAGGGTTAGATTGCCAGAAGTCCTTGAGCTTGAATTAAGATTACCTGAACATGATGAATCTAGTGAGGTGCTTGCTCGAATAGAGTGGGTTAATCCAACAAATGATAGTACCTGTTCTTATGGGCTTTCTTTTATGATGCTCGGCGAAGATGAAGAAAATAAACTTAAAGAATTTCTAAAGAATAATTTCTAAATAAAGTGGATAATAAAAACGGAACACTATTTGTAATAAGCACTCCTATTGGTAATATTAAAGATATTAGCATTAGAGCACTTGAAATATTAAAAGAAGTTGATGTAATAGCTTGTGAAGATACCCGCCATACATCTAAACTATTAAGTTTCTATAATATTTCAAAGAAACTTATCAGTTATTATGAACATAATAAAAAATATAGAAGTCCACAATTAATTAGATGGCTAAAAGATGGTCAAAATATAGCTTTAGTTAGTGATGCGGGTACTCCAACTATAAGTGATCCCGGCTATTATATAATACGCGCAGCTCTTAATGAAGATATTAAGTTAGAAATTATTCCTGGTGCATCTGCAGTGTTATGTGCTCTAGTCGCTTCTGGCAAACCCACTGATAAATTTATATTTGAAGGTTATTTACCGAAAAAAAAAGAAGCTAGAAAAAAAAAGATAGAAGAAGCTCTTAATGAAAAAAGAACTTCTATATTTTATGAATCTCCTCATCGCTTGCAAAAAACACTTGAAGATATGCAAATGATTATGCCAGACAAAGACATTTGCATCTGTCGGGAACTGACAAAAAAATTTGAAGAAATTGTTTGCGATAAGGCGGAAAATCTGATAAAAAAATATAGAGAACGTAAACCTAAAGGGGAGATAGTAATAGTCATATGAATATTGCCGTTTTTTGCTCAGGTAATGGTAGCAATTTGCAGGCCATAATAAATGCTATTAAGGCTGGCAAAGTCAAAGCTAAAATAGGGCTTGTCATTTGTGATAACAATAGAGCTTATTGTTTAAAAAGAGCAAAGCGAGCAAATTTAAAAACAGTTTTCATTGATCCAAGTGTATATAAGACTCGCCAAACATTTGACAAAGAAGCTATAAAACAACTAAAAGAATATAATATTGAACTTATAGTTTTGGCTGGGTTTATGCGCATATTAAGTAATTATTTTGTCAAAAAATATCGCAATAGAATATTAAATGTCCATCCTGCTCTTTTGCCCGCTTTTAAGGGTGCAAATAGTATCAAAGATGCTTATAAATATGGAGTAAAGGTTGCAGGTGTTACCATTCATTTTGTGAATGAAAAGCTTGATAGTGGCCCGATAATATTGCAAGATGTAATTAAGATTAGACCAAGAGAAACTCTCAAAAGTTTTGAGTTGAAAATACATAAATTAGAGCATATATTGTATCCCAAAGCTATTGATTTGTTTGCAAGGGGGAAACTCAAAATTCAGGGAAGCATAGTGAAAATACTAATCTTAGTGATTTTCTTGTTGATTATGACTATTAGTCTCTTGACAATTGCAAGTGCAGAAGATACATTTATATGCAGAGATTATTCAAGTTTACCTCCAGAACTTTCTTTAAATCGCATGTACAATGGGCCTGAAAATCCTGAGAAAGAATGGGATGATTTTTTTGTTGAATGTCCTAATCTTGAAGAAGAGGCGTGGCGCCCACTGACAAACGATGAATATACTCAAAGGGAAAGAGTATTAGCTTACACTTCAGCTAAAGCTGCTGCTGAATTTTTTGATTCTATTTATATGCCGTATATTTCAACTGGGCTGTTTAGTATTATTGGCACGGCTTATCAAATTGATGCATATCAGCAAAATTTAAAAGATAAACATGGATTTAGTTTCGATGTTGATATAGATGATCTCGAAGTAAATGTAAAATATGAAAGGATGTATTAGTAAATGGCTATCAAATTTGGAACATCTGGGTGGAGGGCAATTATAAGTGAAGAATTTACCTTTGCGAATGTGCGACTCTTAAGTCAAGCAGTTGCAAATTATTTAAAAAAATCAGGTTTAGCTAAGAGAGGCATTGTTATTGGTCACGATACCAGGTTTTTATCACCTGAATTTGCTAAAGAAACCGCACGTGTTATTGCTTCAAATAATATAAAAGTTTATTTTCCTCCACGGTCAACTCCGACTCCAATTGTTTCCTATACTATACTTAATAAGAAATTAGGTGGAGCAATAATTATTAGTGCAAGCCATAATCCTGCTATATACAATGGCTTTAAGTTTTCAGCTAAATCTGGTGGACCATCTTCTAATAAAGTAACCAAAATTATAGAAAAAGAAGTTGCTCGCCTTAAAACTAAAAATGTAAAGATTAATGAAGCATTAATAGCTAAGAATATCAAAAGTTATGATCCGGCTCCAGCTTATTTCAAAAAATTAAAGCAAGTTTTAAATGTTGCTAATCTAAAAAAACACAAAGTAAAAATAGCAGTGGATTGCATGAATGGAATAGCAACCGATTATCTAGATGGCTTCTTGAAAGGATTAGGGTACAAAATAGAAGTAATTAATAGTAAGCTTGATCCATCCTATGGAGGTAGAAATCCTGATCCATCTCCAGATAACTTATCTGAATTAATTAAGTTAGTCAAAAAGAAAAAATGTGCCATTGGTCTCTCTGTAGATGGAGATAGTGATCGATTTGGTGTTATTGATAACAGAGGAGACTTTATTATACCAAACAAAATTATTGCCTTGATTTTTTACTATTTAGTACAAACTAGGAAAAAAATGGACAATGTCACTAGAAGTATTTCAACAACACATTTAATAGATGAAATAGCTAAAGATTTTGATTATAATGTTGTAGAGACTCCAATTGGATTTAAGTATGTAGCTGAGCAATTACTTACCAAGAAATGCCTTTTAGGCGCAGAAGAGTCGGGGGGGCTTTCAATAGCTGGTCATATTCCTGAAAAAGACGGTCTTTTGGCTAATTTTTTGGTTGTAGAAGCGCTTGCTTATTTTAAAAAACCATTAAGAAAGGTTTTAAATGAAATCCATCGTAAGTATGGTTATTTTTATAATGAAAGGATTGATTTAAAAATGAGTTGGGATGAACAAGCAAGGTTTATGAATAAAATTTCTAAGAATTCTCCTAAATCAATTGCTGGAGTTAAGGTGCGAGAAGTAAAAACGCTCGATGGATTTAAGTTTATTTTAGAAAACAATGATTGGCTTATGTTTAGGCCTAGTGGGACAGAGCCGATGGTGCGATGTTATATTGAAAGTAGAACTAAAAAGGGATTTAATGCTTTAAAGTCTCAAGCAAAACAGATGAT
>CAYQKA010000070.1:0-4322 GCA_964418055.1 uncultured Planctomycetia bacterium
CAATAATTTCCACATTGTAAGGAAGGTTTGCTATGCTTACTCCTGCAATAAATGCACCGATTGCTATTGAAAACCCAGGCTTTAATAGTTCAAGAACATTGCCAAGAATAACATTCTCAAAAAAAGGAAGGCTAAAGAAATACATCATTATCTGGCCAATGTAATTAGCAAAAATACAGAATGAAAAGCAGGTTGTTAAAGCCATCAAAAACAAAAGCTCCTGTGATTTTGCAGCAAATCTAAACAAGCTTGGAAGAATAAACTTGCTTGCAATCACTGCTACTGAAAGCAGGATAATTCCTTTTAGCAGGGCAATTACTAGTATTGCCATTGAGAAATTGTTTAGTGTTGTTAATATTGATAAAGCAATTATTGCAATTAGGTCCTGCATTAACAAGAACCCAATGATTATTCTTCCATGTAGGGTATCAATCTCCCTCTTGTCCGATAATATCTTCACAACAACCATCGTAGAGCTGAAAGCAACTATTAATGCAATGTAAGATGCCTCAATAGTTAAAAAGCCAAAAGCCATTGCTATTAAAAATCCAAATGAAAAAAGTAAAATAAACTGCATAAGCCCACCAAAGACTGCAATTGAAACAACATCTTTTAACTTCTTTAAATTAAGCTCAAGTCCAACAACAAACAGAAGAAATGCTATTCCAATCTCAGATAACATTAAAATTATGTTTGAATCTTCTACTAATCCAAGGATTGGTCCTATTATAAGCCCTGTTAAAATATATGCAGGAATCAATGGCTGCTTTAGCAATTTTGCTAAATAGCCAATAATAGTTGCAACAATTATTATAAGACCAATGTCAAAAAATATGTTCTCCATGAAATACCTCTTTTTACTAAAAACTTTTTTTATATGATATTTAAATCTTTTTATTTAATTTTTTGGATTTTTGAGCCCCCTGCAGGAATAAATAATGTTATCTCATCAATGTTTCCACCAATGATTTTTTTAATTTTTTTTGCAATTTCACTTGTTTTTTCTTTTCCTTGCTTTATAATAACAAATTTTTCAGAGTTAACTTTTACAGCATTAACTGGACCGCCAATTATCATACTATCTTTAATGCCAATTGCTACTTCAAGAATAGGATGTATGTAGTTTGTCTTGCCCTTTACCATGAAAGCACCCTTTCCAATATACTCACCAGAGTTTGCCTCTTTTGTCAACTGTTCCGGCTTTACATAAAACACTTCAAGGCTTGACAAGCCTAAACGCCATGCCCTGCTGTAAGATGCTGTTGCCTGGGCTGCTTCTTCCATTGTTTTTGGGCCTGTTTTCTTATTATTTGCTTTTATAACAAAAAAAGGCGAGCCTGCCATGTCTGTATGAAAAACAATATCTTCCTTATCAGCATGTTTCTTTATTATAATGTCATTGGTTGTAGCATCTCTCCCACCAATACATAGAAATCCCTCTGAGCTGAAGAACCACCTGAATTTTTCATACCATTCTTTTTTTCTAACTGGTTTTTCTGTTATTTTTTCACTTAAAACTATTTTTTTCTTTTTTTCATTTAATAGATTTAGTTTATCCTGACTTTTTTTAAAAGCTTTTTTTGCGCCATCAAGCTTTTTCTTTGATTTCTTTGCCTTTTCAAAATAAACAGCAGCATTCTGCTCAATAGACTTTTTAATATCAATTGTTATTTTACCCATGGGAATATAAATTATATATAACTATTTATTGTTTTCGAAAAATCCTGGATTATACTAAGGGTGGTTTTCCTCCTTGCATAGCATAGAATTTTTTATTTTTGTATTCTAATGTAAAAACATCTGTGTTGCAGTCAGTAGCTCTCATCTTAATAATTGATATTTCCCTTATAACCTTTCTGAATCTTTCTGTCTGCTGCAATAAAATTATTCCGTCTGCCAGATAATCCTCAACTTCATATTCACTATACTTTCTTTTATCAAGGGGCATCTCTGAAATCAAAAAAGTTGTTAATCCAATATCCCTTAAGAATTCAAATATATAGAACAGCTTTGTCCTTGGATCATCAAAGCTTGACAAAACATAAAATGCTGATAAAGAGTCAAGAATAAAAAAATCACATTTTGCTTCTGCTTTAAGCTTTTTTATTATGTTTTTTATAACATTCAGCCAGTCTCCGCTAGGCCCGATTTTAGTTCCTTTTATCTCCTTTCTTATAGCACCCAAATCTGAGATAACCAGTGAGCCACCCTTTGCTGATTTAATATCCTTGATTTTATCTTTTAATTTTGCTATATTTGATATAACAACAAGGTTAATTTTTGAAAGGTCATAGCCCATGTTTTCTGTATGCTCTAAAAGGGATTTAGCTGATTGCTCAAGAGAGACATATAATCCGGTTTTTCCATCCAATGCCTCATTGTATAGCACATTAAAGGCTACACTAGTTTTCATTGTTCCAGATGTACCACAAACTAAAGTTATATGCCCCTCTGGGATACCTCCCTGAAGCTGTTCATCAAAACCTTCTATATAAAGTTTAATTCTTTTCAATTCCTCATTTTTTTTCAATTCCTTAACCATTTTTCCCTCCAATTAATCTTTTTTATAAGTTAAATTATCCAATTTTCCTTTCTTTATTCCAACAATAATCTCTTTTTGTTTTTTACTGTTTGTGATAAATGCAGAGCCAATTATCATTCCCTCTGTTTTATATTCCCAAAGTTTTTTTCCAACATATTCTCCTGGTTCTGCTGTTATCAAATCGTTATAGTGGCCTGGTTGTTGGGTTATTCCTGAGATTCCAGGCATATAATCAAGAAGGAACGTGCCTTCTGAATCAAGAACATAAACAGAGTTGTCATAAGAGCCAGCAATAACCTCCGGTTTTCCATCATTATCTATATCAAGTACTAATGGGGTTGCAACAACCCAGAAGTCTGTTTCATAACTCCATATTTTGCTTCCCTTGCATGACAAGCAATATATATTATCATCGCATGATCCAAAGATTATCTCAAGTTTTTTGTCATTGTTAATATCTGCCAAACATGCTTTTGAACATATTCTGCCCTCGGTTTCATAGAGCCATTCAAGTTTGCCATTTTCATTTAAGGCATAAATGTTGTTATCAGCAGATCCAATAACAATATAATTCTTTTTATTGGCATAAATATCTCCTATTGCTGGTTTTGCTGTTATTTTTCCATTTGTCTTGAATCCCCATAACAACTTTCCTTTTGTATTTAGGGAATAAATTTTGCCGTTATTAGAGCCAAATATTATCTGAGTTTTTTTGCCTTTCAAGATAGCCGGGCTTGATTCAATTCCTGAGTCTGCCTTAAATTTCCATAGAAGTTTTCCTTTTGAATTTAAAGCATAAAGGTTTTTATCATTAGAGCCAAATATAATCATATTATCTTGAACAAGAGCAGATGACCTTATTTCTCCATCTGTCTTGAACTTCCACAATAATTTTCCTGACGAGTTCAATGTGTAAAAATTTCCTATGTCAGAACCAAAAAGGACCTCTTTCTTGCCATCTTTGTTTATATCAGCAAGTGTTGGCGAGGTATAAATGCTTTTTGCAGTTTCCTCATCAAGGAACATCTGCTGGATTTCATCAATCTTTTCCTGGATTGAATAAAGCCATTTTATTTTGGCATCACCACCAAGCATATACATCTTCCCGTCATGCGTGCCAAATGCAATTCCTGTCTGCCCTTTGGTTATCTCTGCAGCTATGGGGCTTGATGATATAGAAGAAGAAGCATCAAACACCCACTTTTTTTCTATTTTTCCAAGCTTTTTTCCACTAAGTTTTTTTAGTGTATTTGAAATAACACCCATTTTTTATTATTGTTTTGATTTTCACTATAAAAACCTTTTGATTTTAAGATTTTCCTTTGTATCTTCCTCTTGCTTCTACTTTTTCAAGCCTTTTAATTATCATATTATAATCAGGATTTTTTATTTTATACCCAGATAAGACTGCGTTGAAGGCATTTTCAAAGATTTCATAATGCTTTGATTCTAAAGCTTGTCTTAATAAATGTAAATCAACAGCTTTGTCTTCGACTTTTTCTGAAAAAAAGCTTAATCCAAAGTCAATGAAATAAATTTCCTTGTTTAGTATCATATTTGATGTTGTTAAGTCGCCGTGGATAATATTGTTATTGTGAAGTATTGCTATTTTTCTTCCTAATTCCTTGCATAGTTTTACGCAGTTTGTATTGTTTAAAGCATCCCTGAGCTTTTTTCCTTTAAGGAATTGCATCTTTATGAGCATGTTTTTGTCATCTGAAAGAATTAGTTTTGGTGTTGGAAAATCAATCGCATGAAGCTTTTCTAAAACTTTTGTTTC
>CAYQKA010000071.1:0-4243 GCA_964418055.1 uncultured Planctomycetia bacterium
TCCCTTCAGCAATAATATCAGTAACAGTCATACGACTATTAAGTGAAGCATATGGATCTTGGAAAATCATTTGAATTTTACGACGATAAGGTAACATATCCTTTTCACGTATAGTTGCTAAATCAACACCTTCAAATAATATTTCTCCATCAGTTGGCTCGTATAATTTTACAATTGTACGTCCAGTAGTTGATTTTCCACAACCACTTTCTCCAACTAATCCAAATGTTTCTCCTCTGTAAATGTGTAAATTTATTCCATCAACAGCAGTTAAAATTCTCTTATCTTTTTTAAAGAATCCTCTGCTCTTATCAAAATATTTCTTAAGATTTCTTACCTCCAACAAAGGTTTGCGTAATTCATCCATTTATTTAGCCTCCTTTGTTTTTGTGAATCCTTCAACATCTGGAGCTTCAGGACTTTGTAACCAACAAGCTGAGCTATGTGTATCTGAAATTACATGTAAAGGAGCTTGTTTTTCTAGACAAATCTTCATAGCATAAGGACATCTCGGACTGAATGGACAACCTTTTGGAGGTTTCAATAAGTCCGGAGGGCTACCCTCAATTGGAATTAATCTTTCTTTATCTTTTTTAGTCGTTTTTGGAATCGACTTGTAAAGACCTTGAGTATAAGGATGTTGATGACGATAGAAGATATCTTCAACTGTTCCTTTTTCCATAATTAATCCACCATACATTACTACAACATGAGTACTAACTTCGGCAATAACACCAAGGTCATGTGTAATTAAGATGATTGACATTTTTGTTTGTTTTTGAATACTTTTTAGTAACTCTAATATTTGAGCTTGTATAGTAACGTCTAAAGCAGTTGTTGGTTCATCTGCAATTAACAGTGTTGGAGAACATGAAATCGCTGTAGCAATCAATGCACGTTGTCTCATCCCACCAGAGAACTGATGAGGGTAATCGTGGATTTGATGTTCAGGATCAGGTATACCAACCATTGTAAGAAGTTCTTTTGCTCTAACTAAAGCTTCTTCTTTAGATAAATCTGTATGTCTTCTGATTACTTCTATCATTTGATTCTTAATAGTGTAAACAGGATTTAAACTTGTCATTGGATCTTGGAATATCATTGCAATTTCATTACCACGATATTCACTCATTTCTTTATTACTTAATTTTGTTAAATCAACACCATCAAAAATAATTGAACCTTCTTTAATTTTACCTGGTTCTTCAATTAGATTCATTATACTGAGTGAAGTAACACTTTTCCCAGATCCTGATTCTCCAACGATTCCAAGTACATCACCTTCACGTACATCAAAACTAACTCCCCTTACTGCTTGTACTTCACCTAGATGAGTAAAGAATGAAGTTTTTACGTTGTTTACTTCTAATATTTTCTTCTTCATTTTCATCACCTAACCTTTTCTCAGTCTTGGATCTAAAGCGTCTCTTAATCCATCACCAAGGAAATTAAATGCAAGCATAGTAATTGCGATTGCTGCTGCAGGGAAGAATAATTGATAAGGGTATGTAGTTAATCCACTAAGTGCATCATTTGCCAAAGTTCCCCAAGATGCTTTTGGAGCTGAAATACCTAGCCCAATGAAACTTAGGAATGCTTCTGTAAATACGGCAGATGGAATCATCATTGTCATTGAAACAATGATTGGACCCATTGCATTTGGAATTAAATGTCTAGTAATAATTTTTCTAGTTGAAACTCCAATAGTTCTGGCAGCAAGTACAAATTCTTGTTCTTTTAAACCTAAAATTTGTCCACGTACTAAACGTGCCATTCCTACCCAATAAATACTACCTAAAGCAATAATGATTGTTCCAATTCCTGCTCCACCCTTGAAGATAACAAAATAATGTCCAAAGACAGTAACATCAATTACAACCTCTTTAAGTAATACCATTAATAAAATTACATATAATACAAGTGGTATAGAGTTTATGATGTCAACGAACCTCATCATGTAATTATCTACACTACCACCTTTATATCCTGAAATACTACCATAGAATATTCCAATGAAGAAGTTTACTAAAGTTGCTACAAATGCAACAGTAAGTGAAATTCTTGCACCATACATAACACGTGTTAATAAATCGCGTCCAAGTACATCAGTTCCCCATCTGTATGTTGAATTAGATACTTTATCATAAGTATGTGTTGCTTCAACATGGTCATAAGTTACTGTCATTAATACATCTTCATATCCAACTGGTCTTTCGTCTGAATCCATCAACTTATATGAAAAATTAACATCAATCATATTCCCACCAATAATAAATTCAGAAATATAATCATTTAAATCTAATTGATCAATAATTGCTTGTGCACCCACTCCAAAATCAAGAGCAGTTAATACAGGAGTATCCGAATTCGGATTATCCATAAAAATGATTGAAGAAAAAGTCATTTTTTCACTGTTTATGTCAAATTCTTCACCATCAAGTAAAGCTTCATTAAAAGGACTGTCGGGATGAACATAAGTTAATTCGACCTCTTCTTGCCCAGCACCAAATTCAGCATCTCTAAATGCAACCCCCCATTTTTCAGAGTAAATAGATCCTGCAGGGACGGCTGCGCCACCTAAAGGATAACTAGTTGCACCTGGAGGTTCAACAGTTAACTGATATTCTTTTGCATAATAATATATCTTATTTATTGTATCTTTATATACGTAATCAATACGTCCAAGTAATCTACCATTATCAGTAGTTTCTAGTAAACGGTACTCTCTTGTAACGTATACATAGAAATCTTCATCAAGTTTATAAATTTCAAAACTTGGAGGTAAATTAGAATAGTCTAATATTTGATCTGAATATTTATAAGGAGTAAAGAATGGTCCTAAAACACCAAACAATATAACTATAATAACTCCTACTAAACCAAACATTGATAAACGATTCTTTTTAAGTCTTCTCCACACATCTTGCCAGTAAGTTAGGCTTTGGCGTGTTTGTTCACTATCTAATTTCTCTTCACGAGTAATAAACTCGAAATCTTTTTTAGCCATTTTTCCTAACCTCCTAACTATCCAATTTTATTCTTGGATCAATAAATGAGTAAGCAATATCTACTAAGAATACCATCATTATATAGAAAGCCGCATAGAAAACAGTCATACCGATAATTACAGTATAATCTCTATTCGTAACACTTTCTACAAAGTATCCACCCATACCAGGTAAAGCAAATATTCTCTCAACTACAAATGATCCTGTTAATATTGCTGCAACCATAGGTCCAATATAAGTAACAACTGGAATTAAAGCATTTTTAAGCGCATGCTTGAAAATAACTTTAAATTCACTAAGTCCATTAGCTCTTGCAGTTCTAACATAGTCTTGACGTAAAACCTCAAGCATACTAGATCTTGTTAAACGAGCAACAAAACTAAGTGAATATCCTGATAATGCAATTGTTGGCCCAATATAAGACAATGGACTATTTAATCCACTTGTTGGTACCCATCCTAATTGGCTTGCGAAAATAAAAATAAATAAAGTAGCAAGAACAAAACTAGGTATTGTAACCCCTAGTGTTGCCAAAAACGTAACTGCATAGTCCACCGGACTATTTTGTTTCAATGCTGAAATAATTCCCACCGGTAACCCGACTAAAACAATCAGCGCCGTGGCCAGTAATCCTATTTTGGCACTTGTTGGAAATCCGCTTGCTATCAGTTCTGTTACGTCATAGCCAAGAATTCTTAAAGATGGCCCTAGATCAAGAGTAACCAAACCTTTCATGTAATCAACGTATTGAATAAATAAAGGTTCATCAAGATTATACTTTTCTTCTAGAGATTTTAAGATCTCTGCTGGAACCTGTCTTTCCCTCGTAAAAGGTCCGCCAGGTATTGCTCTCATTAAAAAGAATGTAACGGTAGCAATTATGAAAATTGTAAACAAAGCTGATAAGAAACGTTTAACATAATAATTGCTCATTAAACCGCCTCTTTCACATAAGTATGACTACATTATACAATACTTTAAAATAAAAGCAATACGCTCTTGGCCACAGAGTGGTCAAAATGACCATTTGCAAGCATATTTAGAAAACGTTTCAAAGTATCATAGTAGAAGAATATAAAATTTAAAATATTGGAAAAAACGGCTTGAAAATTAGTTATTTCAAAATATATTGATGTCAGGGAACATAACTTTGAATACGAACTAAAATTCCTTTTTTGAGAAAGAAAAAAAATAAAAAATGTAAGCGTTTTTTCGCTTTATCACTATAAAGAGCT
>CAYQKA010000072.1:0-4225 GCA_964418055.1 uncultured Planctomycetia bacterium
ATAGTTTCATTTGTGCTTAATATATCATTTATTAATAAAAATATAAAGATAAAAAAATAGGAAACCTTACTAGGTTTCCTATATAAAATGACTTAAATATTGTTTTGTTATCTTTTTTGTTTCATCTTTTTTCTTTTTTTCTCTGAAGGCTTTATATAATGTTGTTTTTCTCTATATTCCTTTAATATGCCTTCTTTTTTGCAGCGGAGCTTAAATTGCTTAAAAGCCCTCTCAAAATCATCACCTTTTACTGTTACGTGTGCCATAAAAAATCACCCTTTAGCATGTTTTAACTTATTGTTTAACAATAGTTTAAGTCAATTTTAATCTTAAATAATTATAAATTCTGATTGTAAGTAAAAATTACTATACCAAAATATAGCTATAATGTCAAGGCCAGATAAAAAAAAGATAAGGCCTGGAAGTTTATATACCAGACCTTAGTTATTATTGATTTTATACTGATAAATTACAGTTTCGCAACCTTACTAGCCTGCTTTCCTTTAGGTGTGTCAGATACTTCTAATTCTACATCTTGGCCATCTTCTAAGGTTCTAAATCCTTCACCCTCAATAGAACTATGATGCACAAAAACTTCGTTGCCATCATCGAGAGAGATGAACCCATAGCCCTTTTTGTTGTTAAACCACTTAACCTTACCCTTTTCCAACGCAGTAACCCTCCTTTCTGCAAATTCTCAAAACTTAAGCCCTACAAATGCTACAAAAAACCGCAAGACTTGATATTGCATAAGTTTGGCGGTTTATTTATCTTTATCTTGTTCAAAATAGATTTATTTCTTATTAATAATTATTTATAAAAAGGTAAACTTGCCAAGATTTTTTTTGCAAACAACCTATAGACGCTGCACTTGAGTTCTTTTTGCCTTTTATGCGAGCTCTTCAACGGCTTTATTAACCAGAGTCACAAAAGTCATTACACTTGAGCCACCCACCAAAACAGCCACCATACACGCTTCTAGCATCTCTTCTTTGCTCCATCCCGCCTTCAGGCAATGCTGAACCGCCCTAGGAACACATACTGGACACTTTTGAGTAACACTAGCAATAAGTAACAACAACCACTTCGTCTTCTCTGGTATTTTACCTGATTTTACAATAGTCTCTTTTTCCTTTAAAAACGCAGCGTATTCCTCAGGGATAGATTTATTAATATCACTCATTAACCTTGAAAATTCATCCAGGGTCTCTTTTACTTCATATTGCATAGCCGATCTCCTTTTTGATTTCCCTTACTGTCATCACTAACCAATGAAAAGCTTTCAGATTTATCATTCGACAGCTTTATACATGATTACGTTAGCTTTTTGCAGAGTAACTAATCCCCCCGCAACCATTTCATCTAAATGAGGTAAGAAATTATCAATTTTATCCTTGCTATCAACTATCTCCACTATAACTGGCAGATCTTCGGAGAGTCTCAATAGTTTAGTTGTGTGCATATGGCTTTTACAACCAAAACCCATAAAACCCTTTATAGCAGTAGCTCCAGCCAAATTCATTTTCCTAGCTAATAATATTATCTGTTCATAGAGTGGTTTTCCTGACCACTTATCTGCCTCTGCAATAAATATCCTTAAAAGTACACCTTCATTTGGAATTTTCATAATCCTACAGCACCTCTCCCATAATCATACCTGCTCTTAAAAACACAAAACCTAAAACAAGACTGACAAATAAATTCAAAAAGGCCCTAGATATTTGTCCATCTTTCATTAAATTTGCTGTCTCTAAGATAAAGGTCGAAAAAGTTGTAAAAGCTCCACAAAAACCAACCATTAGAAGCACCTTACTATTAGGCCCTAAAATAAATTTTGTCTCAGTAATGGAAACTAAAAAACCAATTATAAAACATCCAGCTATATTGACTGCAAGCGTTCCATAGGGAAAATCAGGTCCTGTAATTTTATAAATTGCGCCACTAAAAAAATATCTTAAAGTAGTGCCCAAAGCACCCCCTGCAACAAGACTAATAATCTTCATCATTTAATTGGCCCTTTTCTACTTTAAACAACTCTATTTGTGAATTTTAAATGAAATAATGCTTCTATCGCTTTTACCTGATAAATATACCTGCCTTAAAGTCCAGGTATAAACTTGCCCGTCATCAAACATATTAGATTCAACACTCCAGCTACTTTTAAAAGGAGATACTTCTTTTTTATAAATTAGGCTATCGGAATTAAAATCATAACCTTTATATAGTCTAAAATCATAGAAGCGTCTATCTGTACTACTACCTACCAGGGAACTCCATTTGAATTCAAGGTTACCTTTTTGGCTTAAGTCTACGTTTTCACTCTTAGGATAAAAAATCTTTGGCTGAGGTATTTTATTCAACAAAACACCAGAATCACCCACTGAAAGCATATAAAAACTACATATTAATATTGCAAAAAAAATACAGAGCGATAATTTGCATACCTTTCTATCCATACGCATTCTCCTTCTAAGTTATTATTACTCTGCAGGATTTCTTAGAACAGCTCCGGTATCTGCACTAGTTACAAAGTAAGAATATCTGGCTAACCAACCACCCGAAACTTTAGATTTAAATGGTTTTTGTTTCTTTCGTCTTTTTGCAAATTCATCTTTTGAAACTAAAGCATTCATTTTTCTTTTTAGAACATCGATTGTAATTATATCGCCGCCTTTAAGGAGACCTATCTCTCCACCAGCTGCTGCCTCAGGAGATACATGCCCTATGCAAAGACCTCTGGTGCCACCAGAAAATCTACCGTCAGTAATGAGAGCTGCCTTAATACCAGCTCCTTTTATCGCTGCAGTCGGTGAAAGCATTTCCTGCATGCCAGGACCTCCTTTAGGCCCCTCATACCTAATAATAACTACATCACCATCTTTAATTTTACCCTTCAATATGCCAGAAAGAGCTTCTTCCTGAGAATCAAATATTTTAGCCCGTCCTTTGAATTTAAGCATATCTTTATCAACACCACTAGTCTTTAAAACAGCACCTTTTTTACAAATATTTCCAAATAGAATTGTCAATCCACCTTGCTTTGAAAACGCATCCTTAACCGGTTTTAGTATTTTACCATCTGGCTTAGGAGATTTTAAAACATAATCACCTAATTTGCCGTAAACTGTTCTGGCATTAATTTTAAGTGGAGTTTTAGAGTTTTTATAAACCTCTTTTAATATAGCTCCCATGCCACCTATCCTATCTACATGCTCCATATGAACTTCAGGTCTTGAAGGAGCTATTTTAATAACATTAGGAGTTCTTTTTGAAAGTACATTAAGTCGCTCTAAATTATATTTAATGCCCGCTTCATGAGCAAGAGCTAAAATGTGCAAAACTGTATTAGTTGAGCCACCCATAGCCATATCAAGAATAAAGGCATTATCAATGCTTTCCTTCTTTAAAATATCAAGAGGTCTGATTTTTTTCTTTAATAATTTTAGAAGAGTATGCACAGCATTCTTAGCTAACTTTATTCTTTTAGGATTAAGTTCAAACTGTCTTATCTTGCCTTTCTGTCTTTTTGTGGCTGTAATCGTACCATTTCCCGGAAGAGCAAAACCCAAAACTTCACCTAAGCAGTTCATGGAATTAGCTGTAAACATGCCGGAACAACTTCCATAACCAGGACAGGCAACTTCGGCTAAATGCTCTAATTTGTTCTTTGACATTTTTCCGGCTGAATTAGCACCAACACCTTCAAAAACGGATATTAAATCAGTATTACCGCAACCAGCCAACATAGGACCACCACTTAAATAAATAGCTGGTATATTTAATCTCACCATAGCATTGTACATACCGGGTACAATCTTATCGCAGTTACCTATTGCTATCCAGGCATCACATGGATGAGCACCTATAATAGTTTCTATCTGATCAGTAATAAGCTCACGAGAAGCCAAGGAATATTTCATTCCAAAATGCCCCATGGCTATACCGTCACAAATAGCCCCACCTATATTGGCATACCAGACATTAACTCCTTGTTTTTCGAGTTCACTTTTCACAATGGCTCCAATTTTGTCAAGATGAGCATGTCCAGGTATTTGAGTCGTATATGAATTAATTATAGTTATAAAGGGTTTTTTGCAGTCTTTGACTTTTTTAATTACTCCTTCGGCGAGCATAAGAGAAACATTAGGGAGCATATGTGGCCCCTCAGAATAAACTTTACTACCTTTTTTGCGCAAACTTGCTATACCTTCATTAACTGCTTTAG
>CAYQKA010000073.1:0-4223 GCA_964418055.1 uncultured Planctomycetia bacterium
CCATGTGAGCGACGTGGAAGCTCCCGGTTACGCTCCGAGTTCTCTGGTGCTTCAAACCAGCGCAATAACTATATCTGCAAAGCTTCCGTTGTGAGTGTGCTAAGAGTCGAACTTAGTTGATAGTTAAGCGGGTCTACAATCCGCCCCCCGGCCGTTGGGGCATCACACTCTAATTTGTTTTATTTAAAAAACTGTTTGACCTTTTTGTCTCATAATATAATTTTCCAGTTGCAGATTTTTACTTTTTATATACATTTGTTGGTTTTTTATTTCTCTACAAGTAAAAAACTCAAGAATACATTGAATTGCATACTGAGCTTTTTTAGAAGGCTCTGCGGTATAAAATGAGGATTCTTTACCCTTAGTATAGTCCCAGTCCAGTCTTTCTTGTGAAGCATTAATAAAAGAGGGCATGTCGGGAACTTGTTTTGCTTTATCAATATATGTATGATGCGTGAGATCTGTAATTTCCCATGGTTTACCGTCTTGATACTTTGTAATTAATGTCCAATGTTTGTCTGGATTAATTCCTGCAAGTTTTGGAGGATATAGTGAATCTGGCGGTAAAACAAAAGGTGCTGTTCGTTTTTGCTTCTCTTCAGAAAATAAATAGTAATAAATAATTTCCGACATTAGATAACTATTTAAAACCCACTTAGCGCTTGCAGCCCACCTATGTTTTACAGGTCTTCCCAATCTAGCATAATTTCGCTCTATGGTCTGCTGCATCGTATACCAAAGATCACCAAAACCATAAGCTATATCTAGATTTGAAATTACTTGAAAATTAGATTCAGGACCAAAACCTCTATGGAATAATTTTGGATTTAGTTTCATTGTTTTGTTTGGTTAGTACCGGAGACAGGCATCGAACCTGCATGTATATTTCAACACTGCGGCCTAAACGCAGCGCGCCTACCAATTACGCCACTCCGGCATTTGCGGGATATACGGGTAACGATCCCGTCTGATTTTTTGTTTGACAGACAAATGGCCACGCCATGCAGCCCCATATCCCATGAATGATAATATATGTGTTGTTACACCAAAGGTACCCGCTTACTGTATTTATACGAATAATAGTTCAACCTACGACAAGGAGACACCGGTATGCTCGCTACAGCTAGTCATCACAAACAGCGCTCCACAATGGAGACTTTTCATCGTCTTCCCATAATCTAACGTCCCACTCTTTAAAGGATGGCTACTCCTAAGCCCACCTCTATATTACCTTTTGTACTCTCGGTAGGATTTAAACCCACATTACAGGCTTAGAAGACCCGTGTACTCTTCAGTTGTACGACGAGAGCATATTTGTGGAATCGACAGGTCACGATCCTGCAATCTTCAGATTAAGAGTCTGCTGCATTACCAATTTTGCTACGATTCCGGTTGTTCAGCATTTACAAATTTATGTTGTAAGTCCTGATCAAATACTACTGCGAATATTTTTCCATGCCACTCATCAATAGTTTTTCCACTATCAATTAAGAAACGTTTAACTCCGCCAGTTTCTGTTAACAAAGGTCCATATGGGGTGTGTCCACATATAAAAATTCGTTCTCCAAAGATTTCTTTATACAAATCTAAAATTATTGGAACGGATGTGTCATAAAATTCTCTATCCCACATATGATTGTTAATAAGATTTCCAGCTTTTGCTATTTCCATTTCATCTCGATCAAAGAATCCACCATGAATTGCAAAAAAACTCTCATCTATAAAACTAGGTAGAAGTGTCTTAAAAAATAATATGTGACTCTCAGGAAGTTTATTATTAACTAAATTGTAAGGTAACATATCAGGTATGCCATAACTAGTTAATGTTTCTCTACCGCCTTGTCTTGTCCATATTTTTTTCGGCGGTTGTGTTTTTGCTTGTATCCATTGATGCATCCATTCATCGTGATTGCCACGAATAAAGTATACTTCATTAGGATTGTTACTTTCTAGGTCTAGTAAAATATCAATAGTCTTTTTCGCACTAAAATGCTCACTAGCAAATCCGTCAATATAATCCCCAACAAAAATGAGTCGATCTTGTTTAGGATCATATCCGCTATTTTTTAATAATTGTAATAAGGCATGCCACTTTCCATGGACATCCCCAACAAATATTGTGTATCTCCATTTCATGTTTTATCTCCTATAATAAATCTGGTACCCTCTGGAGGATTCAAACCCCACATCTCATGGTCCGTAGCCACGTGTTCTATTCAATTGAACTAAGAGGGCAATTGTTTGTACCCGCCGACGGTACTGACCCGTTATCTGACCCTTATAAGGAGCCGGCTCTACCATTGAGCTATGCGGGTGTTAATAGGCAGTATGAATAATTATTTTTCTAACATTTATAAATGGTAATGTGCATATGGTAAAAGGTAAATTTGCGGTCTTACAAGCTAACGAGGAGTGCACTTGGGGTTATAAAAGGTAAGTTTAGACTCCATGCTTGTATCTGATTGCTTCAGAGTAAGTACAATATGTTAAAAAGATAATTAGACAGGGACTGCCTAAAAATTATTCCACAGTTATTTTTATCTGTGCGTTCTTTGCTTGAAGGGCATCGTTAGCCATATGATATTCTTCAGTTAGGCCGGCAACGATGGTTCCGTCTTGTAAATCTTCATGTACTACGGGAACTATTGTGTCTGCTTTGCGGGCTTCATACCCATAACGTATACGCTCTTTTTTGGATTTTAATGCTGCAAGCTCACGTGATAATACATTCTTGCGAATTAATGATTCAACTAAACCATTATTTGCATTACTTTTTTGGATTTCTGTAGCGAGCTGTACTACTTCAGTGGTTATCTGCGAAATTTGTAGACGAATATCTGCAATGTTTGCAGGACCATCAACCTTATAATAGGTTTTTGATAAATCTAGTGCGGCTATTAAATCATTTAATTCTGATTCTAGACGTGATTTACGCCTTAAAGCCTGTGCTAATGTATATGTTGTCAAGATGTGTGTCCTCTTGTTTAGTGTTAATATAATATTGTGGAGCTATTCGGGAACGATCCGAAACCTCCCATCTTGCAAGGATGGCGCTCTCCCAAAGTTAAGCTATAGCCCCATTAATTTTATTTAGTCTGTGTACTCGTCCGTTACCTCTATTTAATGACCCATATGTAGATGTTAAAGAATGACAATTCGGACATATTAGTTCTAGATTTTCTTCTTTATTATTTTTCCAATGTCCATCAATATGGTTAACAGTTAGCGGTATCTTGCCTGTAGTTAAATTAGTTTCTGACCACTCACATTTTTGACAAGCGTCTTTATTTTTTTCAAATAAGTATCTTCGAATGTGATTAGATATATTATCTACGCCACTTCGCCCGTTTTCCTGTCCTTTTTTCCATCTTTCAATGTACTTTTTATATCTAAAATCAGACGAACACTGGTGGTTACAAAACTGTTTTCGATAAGCATATTCCCCTACAAGTTGGGTATCACAGCTTTTACAAGTTTTATTTGATATCCGTGCATCATTTAGACGGCATTCATTACTACAATACTTTTTATTTCTTGAAGGTTTGGCATAATAAATTTGTTTGCAATATTTACATGTTTTTTTCATAGTACTTAAATATAGTACTAATAACCGCCATTTCCTAATAATTTATTATATAATCGCTGTAATGTGTACGTTAAATAATATTCCATAGCCAGGATTCTGTTCTATCCTATGATTTCTCTAGTGGCATCTACCTTTGCATTATAGAGCTGCTTTCCCTCTAGCTATTTTGAATTGCTCCTTTGGAAGTACAAGTGACTTTCGTCTCCTTCCGTTAGCAGCGGAGTCCTGAGCTTCCTCTCATCCACCATTACTGATAATGATGGGTAGAGCCATAGGTCGAATATTATTATTGTAGCCGATAGGGGCGTCGATCCCCTTTTTCTGAGTTGAAAGCCCAGGGTCCTAACCAATCGTAGACGAATCAGCCAATTTTAAATGGGAGGTATTTTTTAACCATTCTGAATCTAATCAGAGTTCGACAGAATAACTTTTAACGACACCTCCCATTTGAAGGTCATAGACCTTAGGTCGTTCTTTGTATTCTGTTTGTCCGAGCGAGAAGCCACGATCTCCTATCCCCGTGGTCCCAAACCACGTGCTTTGCCATTTAAGCTACGCCCGGAATGCTTTGTCCACTTGTCAAAAAACTGAAAAACTAGGAGATTGCCTAGTCATTGGAAATATAGACAAAAAAAAT
>CAYQKA010000074.1:0-4153 GCA_964418055.1 uncultured Planctomycetia bacterium
ATACTTTTCCAGAAGAAGTAACTCTGCCATGAAAAGGCTCTCCATAAAAAGAAGCTCTGAGAACCCAGCCGTTATATTGATGATAGATAGCAGAAGCAATATAAATAACTAAAACTATTAATACAAAGCTAGCTATAGCCAGCAATGGTCTTCTGTTCTTATCTATAAAAGGTTGATATCTTTCTATTATATTATCCATAAATTGAGATTATTACATTTTATGCCTCTAGCAGCAAAAAGTCAATATGCTCTTTTTTGAAAAACATCTAACAACCGGCTACACCACCTCCGAGGTGGAACTATGGTCACAAATCGTTGATTCTATTTCGTAATTTGTCTATAATATCTATGATATACGGATTTCGTAAAATAAGGAGTTTTTGGCAGCTTATCTAGATAAAAAAGTTAAATTGCCGCCAGATGCCCACTCCCATATTCTTTCAAAGGAACATCATCATCCGGCACCCTGTATTATAGTTTACTAATTTAGGGTATCACCGCCGCGGTGATACATGGGTAATTGTTCGAGGTCTCGCCTCGAACATAATCCATAGATAAGTGTTCTGTCTCCGGAATTGTGTTAAGCTACCCGAAACGGAGCGAAGCGCAGCATAGGGTTAGCTGAATTGCTTTGTTAGAATTTAATCTAAACGAAAACCTATTCGCCTTTTTTTCGGAGGCGGTGCGGGATTCATTAGTTGTTTTATAGCTTGTATTAATGTAAGGATTTGTTGGTCATGATCACCCAATTTGCGTTCGAACTGAGCAATTTTATGAGATAATTCTTTATGGGTTGAAATCATCAGGCGGAGTTTGACAACCGCTCGTACGATAAAAACACTTACTTCTACAGCGCGAGGAGAGTTCAATACACTTGCAGCCATAATTGTGCCATGTTCAGTAAAAGCATAAGGTAGGGTGGGTGAATATTTTAATTTTTCAAGGTAGTCGCAATTTGCGACTACTTGTGCCTTTTCTTCAAGTGTTAATTGAAACATGAAGTCTTTAGGAAAACGATTTTTATTGCGTTTTACTTGCTCATTTAAGCGTTTAGTCGGGACGTTATAAAATTCAGCCAGGTCTGCATCGATGATAACTTTTTCTCCACGAATTAAAAGAATACGCTGTTCAATTTTTCCTATTTGGACAACAGATTTTTTATGTGACATTTTCAATATCCTTTTTCAGAGGTGGTCGCATTTTGCGACCACCTAACATATTTAACCATAAATTCGTAAATTTTCTATATTTTTAATCTAACGCCTGAGCTCAGCGGCGGTTTTGCGCAGCGGTTACAGCCCGCTGGATTGCTTTGTTATGGGTTTATCAAATTATCAATATCCTGTTCCCAATTTTCAGGGTTGCTAGATATATATTCACGAATTCTTTTTAATGATTTATTGTTGCGAATTATATGATCATAATAGGAACGCTGTCAAACCAGTTTCTTTGGTGTGTCACGTAAGATATTAATACGTTTTGTTACCACAGATTTAAAACCAGACACAAATAATGATAACGTTTGTTTTCGATTAATAATATTTGATGTTGTCTGTAGGGGCGGCTGGCTGGCCGCCCGATTTATTATAATTATACAATGCAAATGATTAGGCATTATCGCATATTGGCCCAATTTTATTTCATGTCGTATGTTTTCCGTATTTTTTAATTCTTCATCAACAATTAAACCAAATTTATTCAATTTTATTTTTATATCATCATTATCGGGCCAACAGCCGTTGGCCCCTACAGAATTTTCATTGTTTATTATATTCACCGAATATATTTTCTTTGTTTTTTGAACCGATGGTTATAAAATAATATCCATTATTCGCATAATCATAATTTTCTAATCGGATTTGTTTTCTGGATATTAATTTTTGCATTTTATTTGTCTATAACAATTAATATACGGAATACGTATTTTCTATATATTTAATAGCATAAATATATAATACACCGCAAACGAACTTCTTTCAAGCTCAATTATTTGATTATGCTTCGTATTTTGTCTGAAATATAAAGATATGCGAAATTTGTGTGGTCAGTATTTTGTGTATTATTGTTTTTACTTGCAAAAAGGGTAAAAGGTAGTAAGATTAGTATATCTTGAGTTAATTAAGGAAGTTAGTAGACTCCTTGCTTAAACAAAGGTTAATTCTCCGCCTAAGGCGGATCATTAAGGAGAAAAATTATGTCTGTAATAAAAGTTGTTTTACTGAGACACGGAGAAAGCATCTGGAACAAAGAAAACAGGTTCACTGGTTGGACTGATGTCGATTTGTCTGAAAAAGGCCTTGAAGAAGGCCAGACAGCTGCCAAAACTCTAAAAGCCGAGGGTTTTACCTTCGATATCGCTTATACATCTGTTCTAAAAAGAGCCATTAAAACCCTTTGGCTCACCTTAGAGGGCATGGATTTAATGTGGATACCGGTTTACCGTAGCTGGCGATTAAACGAACGGCATTATGGTTCACTTCAGGGCCTGAATAAAGCCGAAACCGCAGCTAAATATGGTGATGAACAGGTTTTAGTCTGGAGAAGAAGTTATGATACACCGCCTCCAGTGTTAGAAGAAAGTGACGAACGTTTTCCAGGAAAAGATCCTAGATATGCTGATTTAACTAAAGAAGAATTACCTTTAACCGAATGCCTTAAAGATACCGTTGCCAGATTTGTTCCTTACTGGGAAAACACTATAGTTCCGGTTATAAAAGAAGGCAAAAAAGTCATTATTGCCGCTCATGGCAATAGCTTAAGAGCTTTGGTTAAATATTTAGACAATGTCCCGGATGAAGAAATCGTGAAACTCAATATCCCTACGGGGGTACCCTTGGTTTACGAACTAGATGATGATTTAAAACCCATAAAACATTACTACTTGGGTGATAAAGAAGCCATTAAAGCTAAGATATCATCAGTTGCCAATCAAGGAAAGGCTAAAAAATAAATATTTATGAAAATATCATCCTGGAATGTAAACGGCCTTAGGGCCATTTATAAAAAAGGTTTTTTGGATTGGCTAAAAAAAGAAAAAGCCGAGATTATCTGCCTCCAGGAAACAAAGGCCCATCAGGATCAATTGCCCGAGGCTATTCTCAATATTCCGGGATTTTTTTCTTATTTCAGCCACCCCGAGAAAAAAGGTTATTCAGGAGTAGCACTTTTTACAAAAGAAAAACCCCTTAAAATTAGCTACAATTTTAAAAAGGATTTTGATTCAGAAGGGCGCTTCATAAAAGCTGAATACAAAAAATTTACTCTTTATAATATCTACTTCCCAAACGGCAATGCTTCACCTCAACGCCTTGAATATAAAATGGCTTTCTATGAAAGCCTTTTAAAAGAGATAATATCCGAGAATAAAAAAGGACATGAGATTATCTTCTGCGGCGATGTTAATACGGCTCATAAAGAGATTGACCTATCCCGAGCGAAAGCTAATGAAAAAAATTCAGGCTTTCTACCTCGGGAAAGAGAGTGGATAGATAAGGTAATTAATAGTGGCTTCATTGACACTTTCAGAATATTTAACTCTAAGGCAGAAAACTATACTTGGTGGGATTTAAAAACAAGAGCCAGAGATAGAAATATTGGCTGGAGGATTGATTATTTTTTTATTAGTCAAAATTTCAAGAAACAACTTGAATCTGCTACAATAAACAATAGGGCAATGGGTTCTGACCATTGCCCTATATCTATTGAACTTAATTTATAAATAAATTTAAGCTATTGTTATTTCTTTATCTAAGTAAACATCCTGAATAGCATTTAGTATCTGGATGCCTTCTTTGAGAGGCTTTTGAAATGCTTTTCTACCTGATATCAAGCCCATACCGCCGGCTCTTTTGTTAATAACCGCGGTCTTTACCGCCTGCTTTAAATCATTCTCACCTGAAGCACCACCAGAATTAATGAGACCGATACGGCCCATATAACAATTAGCTAACTGATATCTAGTTAAATCGATAGGATTATTAGTAGTTAATTTATCATATACAATAGGACTAGTCTTAGCAAAATTAATAGCGGTAAAACCGCCATTATTAGTTGGTTGTTTTTGTTTAATGATATCAGCTTCTATAGTAACACCTAAGTGATTCGCCTGGCCAGTCATATCGGCTGCCGTATGATAATCAACACCGTCTTTCTT
>CAYQKA010000075.1:0-4050 GCA_964418055.1 uncultured Planctomycetia bacterium
CCATACGGTGCTTTTAGTTTTATTTGTATTTTTAGTTATTTTTAATTAAACTTAATAGCCACAATTTATTCTGAAGTAATAAAAAATATTCCCGCATTAGTATCTCTATAAACAAAAAAATCCCTTATCTTATGATGTAGGTATTTTTTATTTACCTTAAAACAATGTTTTTTGTTCGCCTCTAATCTTTTTTAACTCTTCTTCATTAAAAACCTTAACAATTCCATACTTTCCATCATAACCAGGCTGTAAATGAACCTGACCGGCTCTCATTCTTCTAATGGCTTCCGCAAAAACATCTCCGCCAATTATTTTAAGTTTTTCTATTTCAATATTTAATAAAATATTAAACTCATTCTCCCCTTTTTTAATAAGCTGATGATAAATCAGATCAACTTTTTTACTTTTAGAACCAACTTTTTCAATTTCACCAATAATCACTTTTAAAGGAATTAAAGATTTGTAAGGAATAAATTTATCTCTTATTTTTTCAACATTCTCTGGGGTTCTATCTGCTAATTCCATAACTCGATTCATAGTTCCAATAACTAGTGGTTTTTTACAAACTGGACAAATACCTTTATTCTTTTTGGTTTCCGAAGGACTAAAGAAGGTTTTACATTTTAAATGTCCATCAGAATGATATTTACCCTCTTCGGGATAAAATTCAATAGTATATAAAAATTTACTCTTATCCTTATTTTTCAGAAGATTGTAGATTTCATCATAGGAAAAATCTTCCAGATCCCAAACATTAGCTTCTCTTCCTAAATTTTCCATACTATGAGCATCGGAATTAGAGACCAGAAGAAACTTATCTAGATCTGAAACCATCCAATTCATTGGAGGATCTGTGGAAAGTCCAGTTTCCACAGCGTAAATATGCTTAGTATAGTCCCCAAAACACTCTTCTGCCGAATTAAAACCTGATTTAGAACCAAACATAGCAAACCAGGGTGTCCAAATATGAGCCGGAATAATCAAAGCTTTTTCATCAGCCTGCAGAGCAATATCTACAATATCTCGCGCATCTAAACCTAAAATCGGCCGACCATCTGATTTTAAATTTTTATCTAAACTTTCTAACTTGGCATTAAACTTTTCTACGGCTTTAATACTGGGAAATAGAATACAAATATGTAATCTTCGACATTGATCGCCTCTTTTATAAATACAAGAAACTTCCGTAGATAAAATAAAATGAGTTTTATACTCTTTATTTTTTAAAGTAAATAAACCCTGACCATTATCTTCTAAATTTTCTTTAATCTCTGCTAACCATTGGGGATGAGTAAAATCAGAGCTAGATAAAATATCTATTCCTTTAATTTGAGCCCATTTGGCTAAATCTGGAATAGTAATATTTTTTGAACAACATCTCGAAAAACGAGAATGAATATGTAAATCAGCTATTAATTTCATAATATTATTATAAATGAAAAAATTAAAAATATAAAGTATTTTAAACAAAAAAACGATTCCCATTGAAATTAGAAATCGTTTAAAAGTATATAGTTTACTACTATTATAGCTATATTTTATCAAAAAACTGCTTTAAAAACGATTTTTCATCTTTTCCCCAAAATCAGCTTGACTGACCTAAGCATTAGTGATAAGTTTTAAATAGTTATGCACTATTTATCACATTTTATATATTGGAGGTATTGGAGGATTTAATCAATACTAATGTAGAAAGGATAAAAAATATGAAAAAGAAACTTATAATTTTTAGTTTAGTTCTTGGATTATTGCTTACTGCTTCTATAGCTTTAGCTAAAAATAACGGAAATAAAGGCAATAACGGAAAGAAAAATAAAGCCGTTACTCAAACTGTAAAAAAAATTGATAATGGTAATTTTTTAAATCATTTTAAACTTTTACCAGTAGAAGATGTAGATAATCAATTTATTTACGATTATGATTATGAAAATGCAGATGTAATGATAAAATACAAATCAATAATGAATAATTTTAAAGGAATAGTAAAAGCCAGCGGGTTAAAACCAGGATTTACTTATCAAGTTAAATTAGTAGGAACCCCAGCCTGTGCTGGTGGTAATGACGCCACAAATGAACTAATTGGTTATGCTGGCAGATGGTATTCTGCTGGTGAAAATAAAGATGATGCTTATTATCAAGCAAATGAATTAAAACCGCTTGCAGAACGAGAATGTATTCATGGTTATTTACCATTTGATTATTTTACAACAGATGAATTTGGCAAAATCCAAACTAATGTTGTAAGTGATATAAGTTATCATGTTTTGCAATGTTCTAATCCTCCTGGTCTTTACAATGTTGATACAAATCAAGCACCATTTTGGGGAGAAGAATTAAATTGTACGGAACCAAAACTTTGCATGGCTTCAAATGTTTATCCACAAATTGAAAGACCAGAATTTACAGAACTATCAGCAGGAATATATGAGGATATTCAAATAGTTTTAACAGAAGAAAGTTTTCATCAATATGCTTGTGGAACATGGGCCACTGTTTTATCAAATGATATTAATTTTGAAATAAAAACTGAAACTGGAAATCAAAATGAAAATCAAAATGGTCATAGAGTTTCAGAACACGTTGATTTATTTGAAAAAGATTCAAGTGATTGGTCAATAGTTGATCCTGGGGCTTGGGGTAAATTAAATTATAGTGAACAAGATGCAGGATTTGGTTTTGTTTTTAATGGACATAAATTAAAAGCAGAAACAGAATATACTTTAATCAGCTATAAAGAAGACTGGCCTGGTTGTGGTTCTGTTGAATTAGGAACAGCATTTTCTAACAAAGGAGGAAATGTACATATTGCAGGAGATATGGATTATGTATTAAATGATTATCCATATGGATTTAGTGGAGATTATGAAGGTGTAAGTGGAGCAAAGATTTGGTTAGTTCCAACAGTAGAACTCGGTACAGATAATTGTTTTGTGAATGGATGGAATCCTGATGAATATTTATTTGAAGATGAATTAATCTATACAACACCTTATGAATATCTAAATCATCTCAATTTGTTCGAAAAAGATTCAAGTGATTGGAGCATTGTAGTAGACGGAGCTAATGGACTACTTTCTTACGACGAGTATTTCTTATTTGAAGGAAAGGGTTTAGTAGACGGAGTAGATTATACTTTAATCAGCTATAAAGAAGACTGGCCTGGTTGCGATTCTGTTGAACTAGGAACAGGAATAGCTGAAGTTGATGGTACAGTTGAAATTAGTGGAATGATGGATTATTTATTAAATGATTATCCATATGGATTTAGTGGAGATTATGAAGGTATAAGTGGAGCAAAGATTTGGTTAGTTCCAACAGTAGAACTCGGTACAGATAATTGTTTTGTGAATGGATGGAATCCTGATGAATATTTATTTGAAGATGAATTAATTTATGAAACACCAAATAATTATACTTTACTTAATTTAGTTGCTAAAGATTCAAATTGGAACATTCTAGTAGACGGAGCTTACGGGAAATTTCATTATAGAGAAAATACAGATTTTTTATTTGAAGGAGTAGATTTAGTAGACGGAGTAGATTATACTCTATTAAGCTATCAAGAAGACTGGCCTGGTATAGGTTCAAAAGTTTTAGGTACTGAAACAACTGATGCTAATGGGTATATGCAGATAAAAAGTGAGCTTGAAAATTTAATTATGAATACTTATACTTCAGGAGAATATGTAGGACAAACAGGAGCAAAGATTTGGTTAGTTCCATCAAGCAAAATTATTACTGTAAATGGTTTTGTAACTAATTTTGGGTGGACTCCTCTAGAATTTTTGTTTGAAACAGAGTTAATATTAGAATAACATTTATTTAAGAATTGATCTCAGAAATAGAAAAATCCGTAGTAAAATACGGGTTTTTTGTTTTCCCCCAAATCTGTATTGACCACCTTAGACATTAGTGATAAGTTTCAAATAGATAGAGGTTATTTATTATATTTTCACATATTGGAGGTATTGGAGGATTTAATTAATAATTTAAAAAAAATAATATATCTGCTATAATAAAGACATAAAGCTTGAAATTATACTATTTTTT
>CAYQKA010000076.1:0-4030 GCA_964418055.1 uncultured Planctomycetia bacterium
TGCCTACGCATTTTCACTTTATTTTAAAACAATTAAAAGATAATGGTATTTCTAAATTTTTAAATGACATATTAAATAGCTATACCCGGTATTTCAATATCAAATATAAAAGAAAAGGTCCTTTATGGCAGGGAAAGACAAAAAAAATATTGGTAAAGTCGGATGAGCAATTGCTCCATCTTACGCGCTATATACATCTGAATCCTACGACTTCATATCTTGTAGGCAATCCCGAAGACTGGGCATATTCATCATATAAGGAATACATAAGGATTCCCGGAAATCATATAAGACTTTGTAAATTTGATAATATTTTAGACATTAACACAGAAGAGTATAAAAGCTTTGTGATAGATACTATAGATTATCAAAGAGATTTGAAAAAGATAAAAGATTTAATTCTTGAATAATAACCCGACATACCACCGCCGCGGTGATACAAAAATTGTCTAACTACTCAGTCTTGAATGCAAAAAAACACTTGACAATACAAGTTATAACTTGTATCATATAAAATGAATAAAGATAGATTATCAAAAATATACTATTTTGTAGATGAAAATAATTTTGTTCCTGTTAAGGAATTTATTAACTCCTTAACCGAAAAAGAGCAAGCAAAGATATATGCCTATCTTAACGAATTAAAAAAACAGGGCAATAATCTACGACGTCCAATGGCTGGATACTTAAAAAAAGATATTTATGAATTGCGGCCTAAAAATAACAGAATATTTTACTTTTTCTACTTGCAAGATAATGCAGTTTTAATACATGCAATAAAAAAGAATACACAAAAAATTCCCGAGGACGATTTAAAGCTATGCATAAAGCGCAAGGATGAAATCGAAAATAAAATTGAAAAATTAAAAAAAGTATGAGGTGATTAAATGAAAAAAGTAAGATTAGAAAACATTAATAAAGATTTAAAAGATAAGCTTAAGGATAAAAAGTTCAAACGTTTATACGAAATTGAGTGTGCTAAAGTTGCCGTAGCCCAAAAAATTGCCGAATTGAGGCAGGATAGTAAGTTGCGCCAAGTTGATCTCGCTAAAAAATTGGGTACATCCCAGCAATTTATTTCTCAGATTGAAACCGGAGAAGAAAAAAATTTAACTATCTCTACCTTAATTAAAATAGCCGAATGTTTAGGCAGAGAAGTAAATATCTCTTTTCCAAAACAATCCAAAAAAAACACTCATTGCTTAAAAATAACCTAACGCCCCAACATATCACCGCGGCGGTGATATATGGGGGGAATAACCAATATGAATGAAGTGATTAATATAGAAGACAATAGATATCCTGAGAGATTAAAGGAAATAAAAGATCCTCCAGAAAAGTTATATTTTAAAGGTGAGTGGGACGAGGGTATCTTTAGAAATTGTCTAGCTGTAGTTGGCTCACGTAGAATAACCAGTTATGGTAAAATTATAACTAATAGTTTGGTCACACAAATTGCAAGCGCTGGCATAACTATTATCTCGGGGTTTATGTTTGGAGTAGATGCACATTCTCATCGGGCAGCCGTAGAATCTGGTAAAAGAACTATCGCGGTTATGCCCTGTGGCATTGATGTAATACATCCTGCTTATCAAAAAGATCTATATGACGAAATTTTAGAAAATAACGGCCTTATTATTTCAGAATTCGAGGGAAATCATCCGCCGGCCGCCTGGACTTATCCTAAGCGCAATAGAATCGTGGCCGGTTTATCGCAAGCCACATTAGTAATTGAAGCGGCAGAGAAAAGCGGTACACTTATTACAGCTAAACTTACTAATGAAAATAACAGAAAACTCTTTGCTGTTCCCGGGCCGCTAACGAGTAAAAATTCAATAGGCACTGCAAAATTAATAAAAGATGGAGCTGAAATTGTAACCTCGGCAAATGATATTTTAAAATTCTATAACATGACAAAAAAGATTAGTAATGCTCCTGATAATGAATTAGACAATTTAGAACAGAGAATCTTAGAGCAGTTGAATCACGAATCGTTAGAAGTTGATAGCTTAGCTCGCATTTTAAATATATCCGTATCAGAACTGGGCAAAACCCTTTCGCTTATGGAAATAAAAGGCATCTTGTTTAAGGAGAGAGGCAAATATCATGTTAATCAAAGTACCGTCAGCAACTAATTCAGGACTTCACACTATCAAAGTCGAAGTAGAGGTAGATGTGGCTCAAAAAGGACTTCCCACATTTGGTATAGTCGGCCTTCCTTCAAAGGCAGTTGATGAAAGTAAAGAAAGAGTAAGAACTGCTATAGTAAATTCAGGATTTAAATTTCCCGGCAACCGCATTGTTGTTAATTTAGCACCGGCAGATGTTCCTAAAGAGGGTTCTTTTTATGACTTGCCGATTGCCTTAGGCATCTTGTCTTCTACTAATGATATTAAACTACCCGAAAATAGCCTTTTCTTTGGAGAACTATCCCTTGATGGGAGTCTCAGACATGCCAAAGGCGCTTTGCTTTTAGCTCTATTTGCTAAAGAAAAAGGCATAGATAATATTTTTATCCCCCAAGAATCAGCCAACGAAGCAGCCGTTATAGAGGGCGTGAATGTATACCCGGTCGAAAACCTTAAAATCCTGCTTGAGCATTTTTCAAATGAAGAAGGAGTTATTGCTGCCTGCGAATACAAAGAAAAAGATATTAAAGCCTTTGATAGTCAAGCTGAATTTGATATGAAAGAAGTCATAGGCCAAGAGCAAGGAAAAAGAGCTATGGAAATTGCAGCAGCAGGAGGTCATAACTTATTTATGTTGGGTTCGCCCGGTTGCGGCAAAACCATGTTGGCTAGAGCTCTTCCTGGGATTTTACCGGAACTAACCGAAGAAGAATCACTTGAGGTTACAAAGATTTATTCAGCTTCAGGATATATGCCTCCAGGAGGCTCAATTATTAAAATTCGTCCTTTTCGTTCTCCGCACCACACAACTTCTAGGGTTGGGCTTATTGGCGGTGGTTCTCGGCCTCAGGCAGGAGATATAAGTCTAGCTCATCGAGGCGTATTGTTTTTAGATGAGTTTAATGAGTTCCCGCGCTCAGTCATAGAATCTCTCAGACAGCCCATGGAAGATGGTAATTTAACAATATCAAGAAGTATGGAGAAAGTAAATTTTCCGGCGCAGTTTATGTTAGTTGCTTCAGCCAATCCGTGTCCCTGCGGATTTCTAAATCATCCCAAAAAAGCATGCACCTGTACGGAAAGACAGATACAGGAATACAGAAAAAAAACTTCCGGGCCAATTTTAGATAGAATCGACCTTCATGTTGATCTGCCCGTTGTTGATACAAATAAATTAAGTCAGGATCTTAAAGTTAAAGAATCTCTTGAAGATTCTCAGCAAGTGCGGCAACGGATTACAAAAGCAAGGCAAAAACAGAAACAGCGTTTTATAAAGGATTCAATTTACACTAATGCCGAAATGAAAAACCGGCATATTAAAAAATACTGCCCCCTATCTAAAGAAATAAAGCAGCTTCTCAATCAGGCTTCTGCTGCTTTTCATCTATCAGCCCGTGCATATTACAAGATGATAAAAGTAGCACGAACTATCGCTGATCTTGATAATTCGGATGAAATTAATTCATCCCATATGGCGGAAGCCCTGCAATATAGAGCAAAGGCTTAAATAGAAAATGTCTTTATTAGATAGGATATTTGCTAAAAAAAAGATAGCTAAAGAAGACCAAAGCAAAACCGTTGATAATCCTAAGAAGGATAATTTGAAGACCGGCCAGCTTGGCGAAAATTTAGCTAAAGAATTTCTTAAGAAAAAGGGCTACAAGATAATTGATGCAAATTACAGAACAAAATTATCTGAAATCGACTTGATTACCCAATTTAAAGATATAATGGTATTTATTGAAGTCAGAACCAGGACTGGAGATAAATTTGGTATGCCGGAGCAATCCTTAATAAGAAAAAAGATAAATAAAGTTATTAAAAATGCTCAAATGTATATGAAATACAAAGGATATACCGGCAGATACAGAATTGATGCTGTATGTGTAGTGCTTGATAAT
>CAYQKA010000077.1:0-1164 GCA_964418055.1 uncultured Planctomycetia bacterium
GAACTTGATACGCTGTTCAGTGCTTGTGTCTTGCTGAATGTTGTTTTAAGCCCTAACAAGTAAATATCTCCGTACAAGCGCATTAGCCTATCGTAGTCAATCTTTTTCTCTACAACCCATACAAGCGTAGCGTGTAAGTCCTTATCTAGCGTGAGGGCTTTGATTTCAGTATCAACCATTTCTTTCACAACCTCTTTTTTAAGTGGGTTGAGTTTGGTGTAAAGTCTAGTTATCTCATTCTTAATTACTTGAATCTCTCTCAACTTTTCTTCTAAGGTCATTTTTGTTCATCTCCTAAAACGGTACTTCTTCTTCGCCACTTGCTAGGCTTTTTAGGTACATTTCCTCGTTTGGTGCAAAGTAATTAGTTGGTAGATACCCATTCTTCTTCAAGTCGCTAAGTGTTTTATAACCCATTTCTGTTTTTGTGAGCATATCATACTTGCTAACCATATGTTTGAAAGGTACTATCTTTACAGATTCAAAAGTCCATTTCGTGCTGTTTAGAATGTCTTTCGCTACCATTTTTGAATCAATATCATAACCGATAGACTTATCTCTTAAAACAAATTCTCGCATAATCTTCTCTTGATTTGGTGTAAAGAACACATAAACCATTAAGCACTTATCAACCTTTGATAGATAGGACAAGAATACACCTTGCATAACTTCTTCTGGGTTTCCTTTGTTTGCTTTGATTTTGTCAAGGTCTTTCATACTCTTGCTCTTAACCTCAATAACCGCTCGGTATTTCTCTGGGGTTTTGATAGCAATATCTATCATTCCACCAAATTTTGGGTTCTTTGGAAAGTTGTCATATCTTATAGCATCTTTCTCCCAAGTTGCAAGTTCTAAATCTATACCCTTGCTCACTTTGTAATGATTTTTTAAGAAGTCATAAGCCAACATTTCAGCTAAATCTCCACGAACAGAATAGTACGGATCGATTGGTTCGCCTTTCTCTACGAGTTTAAATCGCTCTAAAATTGCACTACCTACGCTCTCCCACTTATTCACACCTATAATAGTTGCAAAGGCTCTACTCGTTAATTTCTTATGATATGATAAATCGGTATTCTTGAAATGGAACAACCCATTTTCTTTGTCAAACTCAACTTGAATACCTTTCTTCAATACAAAATCTCCCATCTACTTTTCCTCCTT
>CAYQKA010000077.1:1264-4000 GCA_964418055.1 uncultured Planctomycetia bacterium
CCCATCTACTTTTCCTCCTTGTGAACTTTTTTCCCTGAATCATAATAAACTTCGCCAGATTTTGAAGGGCTAACATTTGGCATTTCCACCACTTCCTCTTCCTCTTGAATAATCTTTAATATTCCTTCTTGTCTTTCTCCGCCTACTTTCATAAAAAACATTTCATCGGTTACATATAAAATATTTTCTGTATCTATAACATATATTTTACTATCTATTTTTAAACAAGTTTTTATTTCGTTCATTTACTTTTCCTCCCTAAAATGGTACGCTTTTGTCAAATGGTTTTTCTTTGACTTCTTCAAAACATATCAGATTTTCATAATCGTTTATGTATGGGTTGAACAAAGAACTTTTATAAATGTTTACTTCTTTTCCCTCAACATAAAATTTGTAATCAACGCTGTTGTATGATTCTTGTTTTTCAATCATTGAAACGGTTGTCCTATAACCGCCCATTGATATTTCTGTAACAGCATATTCTTTTTTGTTTTTATCAACCGCTGCTAACGGAATGTTTAAATTAACTTTCATTTCTCTTTCCTCTTTTCATTGATTATCTTTCGTGCTTCTATCTGCTTTGTTAGATATGGCTCTGGGTAGTCCTTTTTTTCTTCTTTCATACCATTTCACCATTTTTTTTGAATACATGAACTTTGGGTGAAAGGTAGTTTCTGTTTCCTATGGTTATTGTTCTTGTTTTCTTGTTATCTTTTAGTGCGTCTTGAACTTTTGATTTAATCACTTGTGGGTTTGCAAGTCCGCTTGCGGTTAAGTGAATCAAGAATATCATATTTGTTTCGCTTAGGTCAAACCCATTTCTTTTCTTGGTTCCTATCAAGGTTTTGATAGTGTTCTCAACCAACATATGTGAATGTAATACTCTATCAAAGTGTATCTCTTTATATTTATCGCCTTTGGCTTGCGCTTGTTTTAGAGCCATTATTATGTTCCTTGTAAGGTTATTTGCCTCAATAAATATTGTGTTGAACTTATAATTTGATAAATCATATCTTATATATTGGGTATCTGTTACAAACAGAATATTATGTGTTTCATAATCGCACTCCGCAGTAATGATATAGCCTAGATTATAAGTCTTTGACCCATCTTCGTTTTTGTGTTCTAGTTCAAAGCCTAAAACGTCAATCTTGTCCGCTATTCTCTTTGAGTGGTTAGCTTTCATAATGTTCTCGTTAGTTACTTGGTCTAATACGTTAAAGTGCTCAAACACGCTTTTAGGCGCATAGACTTTCTTACCTCTTTCAAGTAGTGCTGGAACAGATATTGAATGATCGTGGTGCTCGTGAGTTACTAAAAACCCATTTATGTCGCTTATGCTAATTCCAATATTTAGTAATCGTCTTGATAATTCTTTGTATTTCAAACCACATTCGATAAGTAATTTGTAAGGGTTAGGGTAGCCCTTTCGGTTTATCTCGATATAATAGGCGTTGCCCATACTCGAACTACCCAAACTTAACACCTTACCTAAAGCGTATCTGCCACTATTCGTCCCAGTTAGGCTCATCATCATTTGCTTTTTCTTGTTGTGGCTCTTCTTTTTCTTGTGGTTTTTCTTCAATAATTACTCCGTCATCGTCAGCAACAAGTGGTTTTGGTTCTTGTTTTGGTTCTTCTTCTTTAACAACAACTAATTGTGGTCTTTCATCTTCTTTGATGATTACCGGTTCACTTGAAGTTCCTTTGTCAAATTCTTTGTCAGCGTTTTCTACCATTTCTTCTGGAGATTTTGTAACTCGTTCTACCTCTTTAATATCTTCAAAGGTTTCTTCATACAATTCAGATATAGCCTTGTTATCAAAGTTCTTAGGATATTTTCTAGTTGCATGATTTCTTAATTTTCTTTCTATCATATTCCCTTGTGAAATAACACTTGTGTAAGCTGGACTAAACAATGGTGTTTTGTATGAGTTATTACCATACTTTTTCTCAATTACATAATCAAGCCATTTTTTGTTGTCAAGAATTGCGTATAAACTCTCTTTGTTGATTTCTCTTAACAATGATTCTTCCGCACCATTTTGTCTTGCGTTAGCAAGTAATGATTTCTTAACATCTTCGGTATCTGCGTACTGAACGTCAATTTCTCCGTTATCTTTCTTGATAAGGTAAACAACTTTTTCAGGAATGTTGGTTTTGAATTTTCTTCTATATGTTGGTAATACCATATCCCAACCATTCATAAAGCCTTCTGTAAATTCATCGTCTTTATAAACGATATAAGACTTTATTTCCTTAACATCTCTACCAAACTCATTTAACACAACATCATTACCAGCACCCTCAATTCCAAATTCTAGTGTTGGTGGTAAAGCACAATTCTTCTTTTTATCCCAATTTTTTCTAATGATAAAATAACATTCTCTAGGTACTGCACTTGAATTTAGACCTAAGAACGCAGTTTGTTCTAGGACTTTAACAATGTTATTAACAGCAAATTGTTCTAATGTGTAAATACTGCTTTCAACCATTGGGTATATTTCTCTCATAGCATTTACAACACAACTCTTTTGATAATCCGTAAATTCCATTTCTGTTTTCTTAGCAAAATTATTTAATTTTTCAAGATAACCATTTGTTGCTACTAACATACTACTTGATTTTACTTCACTCATCTTTTTCGTTCTCCTTTTTATTTTTTATTTCAAATATAACTTTTCCGTTTCTCTCAACCTTAAAAGTGTCCGTAGGCATCTCTCTATTCGCCCACCA
>CAYQKA010000078.1:0-3992 GCA_964418055.1 uncultured Planctomycetia bacterium
TGAAACGACTAAAAACACATTATATATTTACATAAACAAACAAAGAAGCAATTTTATGCTTCTTTTTTTAAAATATTTTCCATTGTGTTTGAAAAGTCCATAATGGATTGAAAGACATATATGCAAATGCTATAATGAGATAAAATGAGGGTGTTAATAATATAAACAGCCTTTAAAACTTGTAATCATAATAGTGTAAATGGAGGATGCTTTATGAAATTGAAATACGCTAAATTACTTTTAATTGTATTTTTAATTGTAACCCTCTCGGGTTGTAATTCACTCAACTCATCTACGACTACAACAAGCTTAACAAATAGCGAAGAATCTACATTACTCACTGAAAATGCATTAACGATTCAACTACAATACATATATTCCATGGCTGTTGAGGCCAATGAATTTGATGGAACATATGAGGAATGGTTAGAAACAATCGAAGGGCCACAAGGAGAAGCAGGAAGAGAAGTAGTATTCCAAATAACCGACGAGTATATTCAGTGGCGATATACTGGAGACTCTTTATGGAATAACTTAATTAGTACAAGTGTGCTAACTGGTGAACAAGGAGAGCCTGGATCAGATGGCTTAACCCCACATATTGGTGAAAACGGAAATTGGTGGTTAGGAACAAGTGACACCGGTGTTTTTGCAGGCGATTTAGCTGTAAGTAGCAATATGACAATTCCTCAAACGGGCGATTTTATATTTGCTGTTAATACTGATGGCCATTCATATTATCTAGTTTCATATGAAGGAATTGATAGATTTGTCAATATTCCTGAATTGTATAATGGGTTCCCTGTAACATCTATCGGTGAAGAAGCGTTTAAAGATAACGCTGTACTTGAAGGGGTTACCATACCAAAAAGTGTTGAAGTTATAGAATCTTATGCATTTGATAATATATCTAAACTATCGACAGTAACATTTGCAGAAGGTAGTCAATTGACAAGTATTGAAAATTACGCCTTTAATGAAGCAAGCAGTTTAAAGAGTATTATAATTCCAAATAGTGTTACAAGTATTGAAAGTTATGCTTTTGCTAATGCAGACAGTCTAACAACAGTAACATTTGCAGAAGGTAGTCAATTAACAAGTATTGAAAGCTACGTTTTTTATGAAGCGAGGAGTCTAACAACTATTCAGATTCCAAATAGTATTACAAATATAGGAAGTTATGCTTTTGCTAATACAGACGTTCTAACAACAGTAACGTTTGAAGAAGACAGTCAATTAACAAGTATTGAAAGTTATGCTTTTTCTGAAGCAACTGCCTTAACAAGTATCGTGATTCCAAAAAGTGTAATAAGCATAGGAGATAACGCCTTTTACGGATTATTTCATCTAACAACATTAACGTTTGAAGAAGACAGTCAATTGATAAGCATAGGAGATAGTGCCTTTGCTAATGCAAGCAGTCTAACAGCTGTTGTGATTCCAAAAGGTGTCACAAGCATTGGAAATCATGCATTCTTTGGAACAACTAATCTAACGTCATTAATATTTGAAGAAGATAGTCAATTGATAAGCATAGGAGATAGTGCCTTTGCTAATGCAAGCAGTCTAATAGCTGTTGTGATTCCAAAAGGTGTCACAAGCATTGGAAATCATGCATTCTTTGGAACAACTAATCTAACGTCATTAATATTTGAAGAAGATAGTCAATTGATAAGCATAGGAGATAGTGCCTTTGCTAATGCAAGCAGTCTAATAGCTGTTGTGATTCCAAATACTGTTACAAGTATGGGAACTTACGTCTTTGCTAATACAGATAGTCTAACAACAGTAACGTTTGAAGAAGGCAGCCAATTAACAGAAATAGGAGATCGTGCTTTTTCTGAAGCAATCAGCTTAACAAGTATCAATATTCCAAATGGTGTAACAAGAATAGGTGATTATGCCTTTTATAGTACAAGCAGTTTAACAACTATTAAGATTCCAAATAGTGTAACAAGGATTGAAAGTTATGCCTTTTATAAAGCAATCAGTCTGGCAAGTATTGCGATTCCAAATAGTGTTACAAATTTAGGGAGTTACTCCTTTGGTTATACAAACAGTCTAACAACAGTAACATTTGCAGAAGATTGTCAATTAGTAAGCATAGACAATGGTACTTTTTATCATTCGGAAGGACTAACAACTATTGAGATACCAAATAGTATTACAAGTATTGGTGTTAACGCATTTTATCACACAGCCAATTTGACAACAGTAACATTTGAAGCAGATAGTCAATTAACGAGCATTATGATAGGTGCATTTCATGAAGCAATCAGTCTAACTACTATTGAGATACCAAATAGTGTTACAAGTATTTCAACTAACGCTTTTTATGGAACAACCAATTTAACAACAGTAACATTTGAAGCAGATAGTCAATTAATAAGCATAGGAGGTAGCGTCTTCGGTTACGCAATCAGTCTAACAACTATTGTAATTCCAAATAGTGTTACAAGTATCGGAAGTTATTGTTTTACTCATGCAACTGCTCTAACAAGTATCATAATTCCGAGTAGTGTCGGCGCTATAGGGAGTTTTGCCTTTAATTATGATTCTAGTCTTACAATATACGTTGAAGCACTTATAAAACCAGCCGGATGGGATGACAATTGGAATTATACAGATCAACCTGTTGTTTGGGGATGGGAATTTATAGGGTAAAAATCCCAAACTAATAATTATAGTTAGAGAAGATAGAACATAGATATTGATTTAATAAATATAGGAGGAACATATGAAAAAAATATTAGTATTATTTACTTTGTTTTTTATGGTGTTTTTGGTATCTTGTAATAGTTATGATGGACTTGATTACTATTTCGGAGAATACCAAGTGTATTATGAAAGCAGCGGAACTTGCGAAGTGTATTTAAATGAAGTTATTTATGAAGATGATAGTACCACCTATTATATTACTGCAGGTAATTGTGATGGAGAATCTCGCTACTTTATACTATACAACAAAGAATACATTGATATACCATATGCATTAGAAGAAGGAATTATTACAATTAGTCAAGTTGTTAAATCGGGATTACCAGCATTGTTAATTGAAGAAAAGTAGTTTAGATGTATAATGCATTAAACTACTAGGAATCTATTACTTAGATATTCTACTTCTTATAAAAATTGGAGGATAATATGAAATGGACTAAAAAAATATTACTTAACATTTTAATACTATTTATAGTAATTATATCTTTTGGCTTTAGTATGTATTTATATGCTTACTGGGACAACACTTTAGAAACTGAGCGAGCAGAAAAAATAGCAAGTAGATACATGAAGGAAGTATATTCCATTGATAGTATTGTAGAAGGGGTTTACTTAAATGATTTAATTGATGAAAATTATTCAGACCAAACGAATCATTCCTTTTTAATGGGTGAGAGAACATCTTGTATTTTTGGAGTGAATAGTGAAGGAAAAGAAATTCTGCTAATTAAAACTTGGAGAGTATTTAGTAGAAATTTTGTGATTGAATTAGATAATTACTATAAATACGATGAAGCGATTGCTTACATTCAATCTATATATAATGATATTGAAGAAGATGATATTACAATTGTACTAACGAGTGGCAATTCATCTCCAGAATTTAATAAAAGCGTCTATATTGCATACTTAGTTGATCATGGCGATTCTTATTCTAGATTTATACTATGCGAAGATAGAATTATTGAAATTGATGGAGACGCAGCTTTTTAAAGATTGAATAATAGTTGCATGAAACGACTGAAAATTCATGACTCGCTAACTTTCTGTGTATTTAGCATAAAAAACAACGAACCGTATCACAAATAATTGCAACTATTGACATGCATAGCATAACAAAGATGTTTAAGAATAAGTAGAATGTGATGAAATTAGAATAGGGAGTGATAGAATGAATACATTAAATTATAGAGAAATTTCTAAGAAGAACTTTTATGAGATTATAGCGTTATCAGATACATTATCGCCGGAACAACAAAAGTGTGTTGCTCCTA
>CAYQKA010000079.1:0-3877 GCA_964418055.1 uncultured Planctomycetia bacterium
GATGTTGGTATTCCATGATATTTATGTTTTTCTCCTTTCTGTATAAGTAAGTTATTAATTTCTGTTTCATCTCTCAAAATTTGAATAACAGTTTTTGAGTTAAATTCATTTGATTCATCAAGGTAAGCATATTTTTCCATTATCTCCTTGACTTCATTAAACGAACAATTTCCTGAAGCTGTCACTTTCTGTATCCGTTCTGTCATTCTCTCAGTAAGTCTCATTCTCCACTTATTAAGTAAAATGTAAATTTTCTCATCATAGGAAGATACATCATTAACCTCTGATTTTAATTTTGATATTAAAAGTTTAAGCTCATCATTATAAGTTTTTTTAGTTTTTAGTGCATTAATAAGCATTATATGATCTATTGTGTTATCCGTATTGAATAAATGCAACATTGCATCATAAAGCAACTTATGCTCATAACCATAAAACATCTCATAGTTTGTTAGCTTTTTCTGAATATCCAGGAAGATTTCAGGCTTTTCAAGTATAGCAGAAAGAATAAATTTTTCTGCCTCTAAATCAAAATTTTTGCTCATTATTTTTTTCTCTTTTTTCATGTGATACCACCATTAATCAAGATCGTTATATTGTCTGCTATTCTGTTTTTCCAGCGGCTTTTTTGATTCTTCAGCTTTCTTTTGTTTTGATCTTAAAGAAGCTAACCGTAAATTTTCAATTTTACGAATACCACTTGTGTTCTTTTTTCTTAGACCAGATATAGATAAAATTTGATTCTTCCAGAAGTTATCTGTTAATGAGAAACTAAGTGCATCTACTATTTCAACCATTGACAAATCATCGATATATAATAATTTCTTAATTTCAGATACAGCCATTTCTTTATTAGGGTTTTTTACCGAATCAAAATTACTGAATGTTTTTACTTTTTGATTATAAAACCATTCAACTATTGCTTCTTCTGGTTCCACGCCACCCTCTAAAGCTTTTTCCAATTCTTCATGACAAAAAATATTGCCTTTTTTAATTCCGACTCTGATATCCCATAATGCTTGTTCTCTATTAATATTAAGCACATCTTTAATTTCATATTCAATGCCATCAATTAGAACAGTAGATTTTTTATTAAGATCCATTGTTTTTTTCCTTTTCTTTCATTAATTGCTTACCGAAATTACAATGATCACGAACATCACAATATTCAAGACATTTTCTTGATTCAGTTTCACGTTTAACTATTTTCATTAGTTTCCCGGATGCATGATTATCAACATAAGCCATTGCAGCTTCTTCAGCTAATGTTTCATTATCAAATTCATTAATACGAAAACACTTTGTTGCCTTTACATTTTCACCTTTGAATACTGCAAAATCTGTTATTCTTTGCCATCTTTCATGTGGAGTACATAAAGGTAAAGCATCGTCTTTTAAATCTTCCTGTGAAATAAGAGAGAACAATTTGCGAAGTATGAATTCTTTAATATAATTTATATCATAAATATCCAGCTCTATCTTACCAACCTTATCAGGATAATAACGATATATCATTTTATTGCGTAAAGCTTCACCACTTCGCCAATCTCTCGCCCGGTACTGTATTTCAAGACTATTTATATTTATATTTTCTTCATGTATGAGTTTTTTTATTCTATCTATTTGATGTTGGTTTTCATCTGTAACCTCAAACTCAGTTTCTGGATGCATAAGCATATAACGATAAATACTTAATTGCATTCCCCAGTCTATTTTTGCTTCATTCTTACCGAGTTTAAAAACACTTGTTTCTTTATAATCAATAAGTTTCAGTTTTGTTATTTCTGTTTTCCCGAGTTTATCTTGTGTTACTTTCAAACAATCAAATTTACCTGAGACTATAATTGTTTGATCTCCTACTATAAATGGAGTAAACATTCTTATTTCATTTATGTAATTTGCATTATTACTTGTTACAAGTTCCATTCCGAGATGAAACACGCTTCCGAGTTGCGGAACTATTACAGAACTTGCCTTTTTGACAATCTCATCTTTATGCCTTCTGGTAAGATGAAATATGCGATCTGTATCTAATAATTGTGTAACTGACACATAACCTTTGGCAGCAGCTTCTTCATCGTAGAAAGGATATTCTGCTAATAAATTCATTTCATCAGAAAGGTCTTTAATTATTTTCTTTTTCATTTTCATTTCCTTCTTTTTTTGTATTTTCAAGATAATAGTGTGTTGAGGCTTTTCCCCAACTTTCAAAAAACAGGGTATCGTTTTGTGCTTTAATTTCAATAGTATATGCAACTAATTTTTCTTTAATTTTCATAGTAACAACTTCACCATCTGCAATTGATGTAAGTTTATTGATAGCTTTTATTACTCTATCTTTAGTCTTTTCACCAACAACAATACATTCAATAATATCATCATCGATATGATATCCAGAAAATACTTTTCCGGTTTTCGTTTTGAATTTCACGTTAAAGGCATCTAAAACAGAACAGGGAATCATAAATCCTTCTTCATGAGTATAAATACCATCTTTCTTAATAAGCTCAATAGCGTCATACTTTTGAAGCTTAGAAACAAGTACTTGCCAGCTTTTAGGTTCAGGAATTTCTTCTATTGCCTGATTAAATAATTGTTGTAGATCAATTTCAATTATATTTGATATTATTTCTGCTTGATCCCATTTAACTTCACTTCCGCCACTTTGGCCATATTTGAGTAAATTGATTAAATTTCTTGATACTTTATGCCATATTAATTGACGTTTAAGTTCAGGGTTAATTACATTGTGATATACAATCCAATTTCCTACACAAGCCAATGAATAAACATCAGATCTATCAGTTTTTTCACATAACTCTTTTGATAATTCACCTAACCCGGAATGTTCACTTATACTGATATCAGAACATCCAACCATAGTTATCAAAGAAAATAATTCTTCATCTGATGGAAATCTGCATTGATAATCATGACCGGCAGTATATTCAAGTGCAATTAATAATGAATCAATCGCAGCTCTTTTACGTTTACGATCATGCCTATTTTTACGATTTTCAAGTCCTGTTTCAAGGCTTTCTATTTCTGACATCTCAATGCCTTCGTTTTTTTCTCCATCAACAAACGAAGATGTTTTCTTTTCCATATAAATTACACGTGGTGAATCATCTCCATAGTGATTTGGAATTTCAAATGCTTTATGATAATTATTAAGGTTTTTCTTTGCAACTTTTTGCTTTACCAAGACATGATTGCGTTCATGGAATATTACTTTTTTACCTTTTCCGCCATTAGCCTCAATTGATTTTTTCAATAATGCTTTATCATCAGCATCAAATCCCCAATCATGAATAATATGATATTCTTTAAGATCGAGATTTGTGTATTCACTAAGTAAATGATTAAAAAATGCTATTCGCTTATTATCCCAACAATCCTTGTTTACGCAAACACCATCTTTCTCTTTAAATTCATCAAGTAAGTATTCGGTATTTACTGAATTATACTCACAATCTATGCAGGATTTAAACCAATCACCTTCTTTTCCTTTCCAGTTTGCAAAATTGATTTTATGAATTACACCTTTCAAAAGATATGCCTGTAGTTCTTTCATATTCTTAACCCATGAAATTTCAAAACAAGATTGTTGTGCATCTTCACTTAATTGAGAAACAATTTTCAGCATCGGGATTGTGAAATCTTTAACATTATTATCTTTTAATGCTTTCATCCAAGACTTATTTAAGTTTAATAAGCATAATCTTGTATTAATAGCACGTACTGAACTGTGCATTACCTCAGCAAGGTGCTTAATATCCTTATATTTGAGCCTTAATGTATCCAGATGTGTTATTTCTTCATACAATGTCATGTTAGTCCTGGTGACGTTTTCTTCGTATGCAATTAGATCAGGATC
>CAYQKA010000080.1:0-3738 GCA_964418055.1 uncultured Planctomycetia bacterium
CTTCATTAGCCCAACTACTATTCGAGACTGCCTGAAAATAACATTTTCTTAAAGTCCCAATATTCAATTCTTTTTTCATCTCAAAACTAAAGAAACGAACAGCGGTCCAATAAAGTTCTTTTTGAATCTGCAACGTTGAAACGTCAAAATCGTTAAAGGGAAGATGAACTCCAACTAAATCTGGATAAATCCATTTGTTTAGTCCCTTTTGGTCTCTTTTTGCAATCTCATGGTAAATTGTTTTTACGTGTGCATTAAAATCCATAGAAGAATCTATAAATTTAACAAGCAGGGTATGTAAATCTCTCTCGTTAAATTTTGTTTTTAATGTATCGTCTTTTGATGGCTCCTCCTTGGGAGCATTTTCTGGCTTAAAATCTTCTTTAAATTTAGAAAGATAAAATTTCATAGGCCTACTGTTATATTGATAAAAAAGGCTTTTTGGATTATCTCTTATGTCTACATAAATTTGAGCCCCGATAGTTTGCCAAGGAGTTTTTCCAGAAGTTCCCAATCTTTCAGAGAGTGATGTTTCTTTTCCTTTTTCCCAAATTTCTAATGGGCTAAGTGGCTTTTTAGCATCTTCAAGAACGAGTTCTGTAAATTTTTTGAAAGTTATTTTGTCTATCATTGAATTTATTTTATTTAAATTGTCAAAAAGTTTTATTTACCATTGAATAAAAGCACTAAACTTATCATTCCACATACTTTTTTTTACTCCAATTTTTCCAGTGATATCTACTGGAATATCAAAAACTAATTGTCCTGTTTCAGATAATCCTGGATTTACTTTATCTATTGAAGATAAATAATTGTCTACGTATAAACTATATTCATAATCTGATTCAAATTCTCTGTTTTGGGAATCGATAATATATAATTCGTCATTTACATATTCTGCTTCGTTCCCAATATTTTCTAATGTTAAATCAACTATTAGGAAAATTCCTTGTGCATTCTCAACACCAAACATGCTAACTAATTGAGATTCTGTTTCAACTGAATTTATTGTGTATTTGAAAGGTTCTACTATAAATGATTCTCCAAGAGTATAAGTGGGAATTGAAGATATTTCCCCCTGATCATCAACATATTCTGGAGAGGGCCCACCCATTGTTGAAAAAGCCACTATTAAACAAACTACCATTATTAAAAAAATCAACCATTTACTTAAAACTAAATTTACTTTCTTTTTAAGAAATTTGTTGAATGCTGGGTCTATGATTATTCCTGCTAAAATAAAGAAAATCCCTGCAACAACTTTGCTCTGAATTAACATTCCCAATCCAACAAACATAAAAATTAAAGAAAAAATCCAAGAAAAAACTAATCCAGCCGTAATTTTTTTAGGTTCTTTCTTTTCTTTAGTCATTTTTATTAAATATTATTAACCTTTTATCTTTTTTAAATCTTGTTTATTATGTAACTCAAAATGTAACCTGTGAATAAAAGTATCTGTAACTCATTTAGTTTATGGCGGATATAAGGTTAATCAGCTTTGTTGCAAGAGCAAAGAGAAGAAAAGAGACTCTAAGTATATTATCTAAACACCCACAGTTGAGCCAATCAGAGATCATGAGGGGATTAAAACAATATAAGTCACATAATTCCACAACGATAAAAGAATTAACAGAGAACGGTTTGATAACGTGCATCAATCCAGAAGATAGATCATTTAAATTCTATAAGATAACTAATAAAGGTAAGAATATTTTAAAAGAAGCTTTAAGGATTTCTGAATAATTGTGTCACAAAAAGGTTGTCGCTTGGTTTTAAAAAAAGAAATCTTATGTTAAATGTATGGCTTTGGATAAACTCAACCAACTTCTTAATGAAATAGAGCATGATTGTATTAAATTAAAGAAAGAGAGACATTTAACCGAGTTCGGAAAAGGTCAATTAGAACTAATTAAAATTATAAAAATTCAAGTAAGAAATGGATAATTATAAATATAAAATTTTCTTGAGTTTGCTATGGAAATAATGAGGACAAATTCGGATTTTGAAAATTTTGAAGGACTGAGAGCAAGATGAAAAACCTTTTATTTATTTGTTCGGGAAATATAGATAGAAGTCCTTGTGCCGAATCCTTATTTAAAAATTCTGAAAAATATTCGGCTAAATCTGCAGGGGTTGGACCTTTAACTGAAAATCCAGTTAGAAAAGAGATGGTTGAATGGGCAGATATAATTTTTGTGATGGAAGATGAACATAAGAGATTATTGTTAGAAAGATTTCCAGAGGTTGAAGGGATTATTGTTTTAGAGGTTGGCAATAATTTTTTGAGATATGATCCTGAATTGGAAAATATTTTAAGGGAGAAGTTGTATAGGTATTTATAATAAAATGAATGGGAAAAAAATAAATAAAAAAATTAAATCAATCTGGAAAGAATTTAGAGGAGAAAAATTCACTGAGAGAAAACCACTTTTATTTAAAGATTTGAAGAAAAATCCAGACATATTATTTGTTGGTATAAACCCAGGATATAGCGAAGAACTTTCAGCTTTAAATGAAAAAGAATTAATAAGACATGATAGGAATATTCAAGCAGAAAAAAAAGAAGACGCATACCCTTACTTCAGACCATTCTATGATTTTACAAATAATTGGGAACATATAGATTTATTATTTATTAGAGAAACAAATCAAAATAAAGTGAAAAAAATGGTTTGTTGTGGGAAAAAAATAGAATTAAATGAATTTGGAATAAAGCAATTGGATTTATTCTCGGATCTTTTAAAAATTATAAAACCCAAGATAATTATCATTAATAATGCTTTAGCGTCAACAATAATTAAAAAAGAATTTAATAAAAATATTTATTCAGAAGACTTTAAAGAAAAAGGATTTGATTATTTTTATTTGGGCAAACTAAAAATTCCAATTTTTTTCACTGGTATGCTTTCAGGGCAAAGAGCATTGGATCGTGGATCAAAAAGACGTTTAATTTGGCAAGCGAATAAAGCTTTAGGTAGAAATGGAAAATGCTAACAAAATCAAATTACCTATTAGGCCTACAATGTCCCAAACTACTCTGGGTTGCAAAAAATGAAAAAATAAGAATACCTGAACCAGATTTCTCTGCAAAACATAATTTTGAGGTTGGAACTCTGATGGGTGAACTTGCAACAAAAGTTTTTGAAAATGGAATTAATTTATCCAAATTTAATTTTAAACAAAATATTGATGAAACAAAAAAAGCAATAGAAGAAAGAAAGCCAATCTTCGAAGCAGGTTTTTTGGTAGAGGGTTTGTTTTCAAGAGGAGATATCCTTATGCCGACCGGAAAAGATAAGTGGGACATAATTGAAGTTAAATCAGCGACTAAAATAAAAGAAATCAATATTCATGATGTTAGTTTTCAAAAATATGTTTATGAAAAAGCTGACCTTAAAATTAGAAATTGTTTTGTTATGCATATTAATAACACTTATATAAAAAATGGAGAAATTGAGCCTAAAGAATTATTTCATCAAGAAGATATAACAGAAAAAGTTGAAGAATTTAGTTTAGGAATTGAAAAAAGAATTGAAAACATGCAGAAGATTATTAATTCTAAAGTTGAGCCAAAAGCTTCTATTGGAGTTCATTGTTCAGACCCATACGATTGTCCATTAAAAAAAGAATGTTGGAAAAATGTTCCTGAAGAAAGTATATTTAATTTTTATAGAATGTTCTCTAAAAAGAAATTTGAATTATATGATTCTGGAATTGTTAAATTAAATGAAGTTCCTG
>CAYQKA010000081.1:0-3550 GCA_964418055.1 uncultured Planctomycetia bacterium
CTAACTCTTGTCTGAACAGCTTTTATAAACTGATCGTGGCTATTTACTGCCATTACTTCTGCTTTTTTATCACTCATTTTCTTCTCCTTCTTTATTTTCTAATTTTATGCATAGACGTTCTTGCCATGTGAATATATTATTGTTCTTTGAATCATAAAGGGTTAATGATCTCTCTGGAAGAAGTGTAACTATCCCTATTACTGTGTAGTTGCCCTTATGTTGCTCTCTTCGATCTGAACAACACTTAACCTTATCAAGCATCTTAAGTTTTGGAGGATGGTTGATGTCATATCTATTAATTCTCGACATTCTGCTTATAGATGAAAGATTCCCTTCCATTATTCCTTTTTCTCTGGCTTTCTTTTCTCTTTTTTTTCCGATAGTTATTACGATATCAGCGATAATTAAAAATAATAACGCCCCTATAAAAATTCCTAAAAGAAACATTCCTAACATTTTTCCTCCTCTGTTTTATAATTAAAAGTTATTTTTATCTCAAAGTTCTTGATGATGTTTATTATATCATCAATACTAACCGATACATTCTGTTCTTTCATTGGAGATGGTTCTGAAAACCTCTCATCAATAGCTTCAACTAAAGCATTAGCAACCACTTCATCAGGAAGATCCTTTGCTATTTCCTTAATCTTTTCAGGAAGATCTTCTTTATCAATTTCAACAATAACTTCCGGCTCTTTTTCTTTTGGAGCATCTATGAATTCCCTCTCTGAATCGTAAAGGAACATAGAGTCACTGCCATACTTTATCCATGTTTTCATGTTGTGATCTTTCTTGTGACTTACGGGACACTCAATAATCTGTAATTCAGATCCTTTCTCAAGAACCTTATCATCATCACCATATTTTATTTCTTTAAGTAATCTGACATACTTTCCAACATCAGGGTTTATCATTGTTGATTGGGTCATATTTCCTGCACCGGCATTGCTACAATTCTCAATAGCAGCTTTATTGCCTTTCTTAATAAGGATAGTATCTGCATCATCTTTTAACCATCCAACGATCCCACATTCAGTACACACATACTTCTGTTCACCTGCCTTGTTCTTCCGAGATATAGATTTATCAAATTTATGTAAATCATTCGGAAATTGTAAAATCACATTATTCATTTTGTGCCTCCTCAGTTTTCTTAACTATCTTCCTTTTCAAATGCGAATATCCGTTCCTTGTAAGAACTTCATTAATTTGACCGATTACAGAACTTCTCTCATCGGCTAATCCATTAACTTGTGATAATGCCAAAGCCAGATCATCAGCTTTCTCTGTTGTTTTATCAATCTCTGTCTTGAAAATTAATGTTGTTGTCTGGATTACGCTAATAACCAACAATAATATTAGTACAAAGTTTCTCCAATCATTTTTCATCTTATTCCCCCTTTATTTCTTTAGTCTATAATATGGACATTTACCAGTACGCCCGTAACCACAATAATCACACACCCATGCATCAGCGGAAATCCCTGTAGGAAGGAAGTTGCCACTTTTAATTGCCACCTGTAAGCTCTCCCAAAAATCTATTAGTAGATTCTGAACAACATTCATACTATCTTTGCTTACTGGTTTTATCTCCCTTTCAAATGCAGTTGGATTCTTCTTCCTGATGATATAATGAGCACCTGTCTCTTTCTTACCAAGTGCAGTTGCATATAAATGAGTTTGAAGAATAACAATCATAGGGATAGTAGATGGAGTTTTACCAGTTGTTTTTATGTCAACGATTTTATCTGTGAGGACAAGGTCAGGTCTTGCTTTAATTAAAACATCAGACTTTCCTCTCTTTAACCTGATAGAAAGTGGTAATTCTACAGCTTCAATGCTGTCATTTGGGATTTTATCTGGAATTCTTACATCTGAAGAATAAACCTTGAGCATATTAACTGCTGTGTCTTTAACATCGCCTTTTGGTGTGTCCCAATCAACTTCTTCTTTCACATCAGCATATTCAACATAGTCCCTCGTTGCATCCAAAGCTTCACTCAAATTGTATTGATCTAATGTTTTCTTTTGTCTGTAAATGGTTTCTGCTCCAGAGTGAACACCACTTCCAACTATCATATCAGATCGAGGTGGAATTTTTAGACCTTCAATCTTATTAAAGTACCATTGTAATTGGCATTTACTCCATGTACCATACTGAGAGATTGAGATATGATCGAGCTTAAATGTTGACATACTTCACACTCTCAATCTTATTTCCTTGGGCTTTAATGAAATCAATTATAGGGGTAAGCTGTGTTCTGGTGCATTCCAATGTTATTTTAAAAGCCTTAATTGGTTCTTTTACTGGTGTGTCTATTCCAAGAGGTATTGGTCTATCTAATTTAACAACAACTTCTTCCTTAACTTCAATAGGTTCTGCTGGTTTAACTTCCTGAGCTTTCTGCTCTGCATCTTTTCTTTTTGCTCCCTGAATTTCAATTTGTACTAAAACTTCTTGCAAATCTACAATTTTTTGATCTACTATCCAATAATAATAAATATCATCCATAGTAAGTGGAGTAATTAAATTTAGATTCTTATTTGTAGATGCAATAAATGTCTGGATGGTTTGAATTTTCTCTTTTTCTCCTTCCTGCTCTGCATTTAAAAGCTTTGCCTGAGATTCAATATTGTTTACAACTTCTTCTTCAGTAATACTTATATTAAGAAATCTCTCTTCGGTGGTAATTCTTTTGGCATATTTCTCACCAAGCTTATACGTTTCGATCATCTCTTGGACAATATCATTTACCCATAACTGTTGATTTTTCTTTCTCTCTTCTTCAAAAACAATCAAACTTTGTTTAATAGGATTCTCAACTTCAAAGACAACAGCGATCAATTCTTTGCATTTAATCTCAAAATCATCAATAGGCTTCTTTACCTTTCTCTTAATATCCTTTCTATAGGTGTCAATTTGCTTTCTAAGAGATGCTAATTCTCTTTGAGTGGTTTTACTCGATTTAAGAGTTTCTTTTGTTACAATGAGTCCTTGATGCTTCTCAGTTAATCTTATAAGCTCACTTTTAATCTCATCATAGTTGAAACCGATAACCGGCATTGTTGTGTTAAGTGCTTTTAATTCTATTGTGTTCATTTTCTCTCCTCCACCATTATCCGTTCACATTTCTCTCTGATGGCTTCTATTGCAAATTGTTCCATAGAGAGATTTGTTTTACCGCTGGAATGTTTCCAATTTTTGTAATCTTTGCTATCCCTCACAAGACTAATCGGGAATTTTAATATTTCAGACATTTATGACCTCCTTCTTTTATTTTCTGAGGTCACTTACTTACTTAGTTAGTTTGTTGTCAAATGTTTTTTAAAACTTTCTTTATTTTACATCATATTCTAAATGGAATATCTTGCGTGAATCTGTATACATAATAAGATCAAAGTCATTTACACTTTTGTTATATTTATTGCAATAATGGTAAATCCCTTTCTCTACTATTTCTTTTTCGCTTTCTATTCCTGATTGTTGCCAATCTATTGCTAAACCAATATAGTGAAAGCTTGTAAGTGCGTGAATACCTTCTCTAATTGA
>CAYQKA010000082.1:0-3530 GCA_964418055.1 uncultured Planctomycetia bacterium
TATTCTTTACTTCCTTTGCTTCCTTATACTTTTTCTTACCATTATAAAAAGGAACTTTCTTTGTCATAGCAAACAACAAGCCAAGGTGAGAATACTTGCTGTAAGTTACAATAAGCATCAAAGCACTGTAAACACCAAATGAAGCAGGCCCCAAAACTTTTGCAATAACCAAGCCAGTTAATATTGTGAAGAAATAAGCACTATACCTCGCTACAGTAAATATTGATGTATCCCTTATTATCTCTTTTTCATGAGCCATTTTAGAACTATTCTCAAAATAATTAAAAATCTTTATAAAGTTAATGATTTTTCCAAAAAAAGGTTAAGCAAAATGTATAATAAAATTGATAAGAGAGATGCCATCATAATACTATGTCTCTTTATGTTAGCATTTCTAACGAAGATTCCAACATTAGATTACCCTATAATGGGGGACAGCAAAGAATATGCTGAATTAACAGAAAGCATAACCTATAATCATGCTTATTCAAGCCCAGTTTTCTCTGGAGGCAATGTTCCGCATGATAAGCGACCTCCACTTTACCCCCTTTCCAGCTCTATATTTCTAATATTATCCAAAAATGTTGTTTTGTCTCTTAAACTATCAACTATTTTGTGGAGCAGCCTTGCAATAGTCTTAGTTTACCTCTTCTCAAGGAAAATAAAATTCAACAGATTTGAAAGTACAATAATCTCATTATTAGTTTTATTTAATCCATGGTTTTTTTATTTTACAGGAGTCCAGGCATGCTCTGAGGGATTAGCAGTTTTTTTGATAATGCTTGGCATGCTTATGTTTATGTTCAGAAAAAATAAAATATGTTATGCTATTTCTGGATTGTCATTTGGGCTTGCTATTCTTGCAAGATACCCTTCAGCAGTATTTCTGCTTCCTTTTTTAATCTACTGCTCTATTATGATATTAAAAAAGAAAAATATAAGAGATAACCTAACATTTGCACTTTTCTCAACATTGCCTATTGCTGCCTGGTTAATGCGCAACCTGATTGCCCTAAACAAAATCCTGCCAGGGGGCTATATGAGTGCAACTGCATCATTGAATAAATCCTTATTTTATTTTATCTCAAATATAGCTAAACAGTTATTTATAATTACGCCTGTAGCACTTACAATTCTGTTTCCTTTTGCTATAACAGGAATAATAATTATTTTTAAAGAAAAAAAACTCATATGGAGATTATTTCTAATTGGGTGCTGCATAAACTACCTGTTTTTCTCATGGTGGTATTTTGTAGGGATAACTGTAATGCTAAGAATGCTCATACCAACAATTCCATTACTGACTGTTCTTTCCATTATTGGTTTGTCCAGCATAAAAAGAATTAACTACAGCACTAAAAAAATAATCATGGCTATAACCCTTATAGTGTTCATCTTTGCCACCTTGTTCCTAAACTATGGCTTTTTCAAGGACAAAACAGACAGCATAATCAAACTTAGACCAATATACGCCCAAAAGTCATACCACAGGGCACAGGCAATAAATTGGATAAACACAAATGTTCCAGAAAATTCAATCATTATAAGCAGGTTTGATAATGTAGACATTAGAGTAGGCATTGACCAATATCTTCCATCCCTTATTAGAACTGATTTAGAATACACTATTATAGAAAATGATTTTGAGCCGTATCTTAAAAAATATTTCCTGAGCTATCGCCTAAAAGAGAATAGCAATTACTTAAATCAAAAAGAGATTTACTTCATATCAGAACTCAATGTAGCAGAATCCCAAAAAGCAATAACAAAAGAAACCAACCAAAGATTAATCCTAATGAAAACATTTAAATCAAAACAAGAACCATTTATTTATGTTTATAATGTCCTTAAAACCTGATGGAATATTAAAATAAAGATAATTGTTTTTAAATATAGCCTATCAAACAAGAAAATAATAAGGGGGAATAAAAATGAATTCGAAGAAACTCATTAAATTTTTTGACAGGAAAGCAAAGGTAAGATATAAATGGATTAGAAGAAATAATTATTACAATAAAAAAATAATTGATTTCATGAAATTTCATATCCCTTCAGGCAGCAGTATTTTAGAGATTGGGTGTGGAACAGGATTTCTATTAAATTCTCTTTCTCCAAGAAAAGGGGTTGGTATTGATTTTAGTAATGAAATGATAAAAATAGCATCAAAAAAATATCCTTACCTTAAATTCATTAATTCTGATGCGCTTGATTATAACTTAGAGGATAAATTTGATTATATTGTAATTTCAGATACAATTGGTTATTTCGAAGATATACAAGGGGTCTTAAAAAATATCAGACAAAACTGTACCAATAAAACAAGAGTAATAATAACTTCTTATAATAATTTATGGGAACCTCTGCTAAAATTCACAGAATTGATTGGATTAAAGATGAAACAACCATTCACAAATTGGCTATCTACTAAAGATATTGAAGGTTTGTTATATCTTGAGAATTTTGATATAATAAAAGATGGACAAAAAATATTAATCCCAAAAGGTATTCCATTAGTTTCTGGTTTATTCAATAAATACTTTGCCAATCTCCCTTTAATAAGAAGTTTATGTCTTATCCAATACATTATTGCTAGACCAATTAATTTAGAACTAAAAAAAGAAAAAAATGTTTCTATTGTCGTAGCTGCTAGAAATGAAGAAGGGAATGTAGAAAGAATTGTAGAGACCCTACCTAATTTGGGTACCAAGACAGAAATTATTTTTATCGAAGGTGGCTCTAAAGACAATACTTGGAAAGAGATTATGAGAGTTGCAAAAAAATATAAAGAAAAAGATATAAAATTTGCTAAACAATCTGGTAAGGGTAAAGGGGATGCTGTAAGAAAAGGATTTGATATGGCTACAGGAGATATTCTTATGATATATGATGCTGATATGACTGTTCCTGCAAAAGATTTAATTAAATTCTATGATGCTATAACTTCAAATAAAGGAGAATTCATAAATGGAAGCAGGTTAGTCTATCCAATGGAAAAAGAGGCTATGCGAACATTGAACTTAATAGGCAACAAAATGTTTGGTGTCATGTTTTCATGGTTATTAAATCAAAGAATAAAAGACACTCTGTGTGGTACAAAAGTAATTTCTAAAGAAAACTATGAAATTCTAAAAAAGAATCGGAATTATTTTGGAAATTTTGATCCATTTGGAGACTTTGATTTATTATTTGGTGTTTCTAAAATGGATCTCAAAATTGTTGAAGTACCAATTAGATATAAGGAAAGAACTTATGGAGACACAAATATAAGTAGATTTTCTCATGGTTGGTTATTAATCAAAATGTGTTTTTTTGCAATGAGAAGAATTAAATTGGTTTAAAATGAGTAATAGAAAAATAATAAAACATTTTAACAGACTTGCTAAGGATTATGATGAGATTAAAGAAATCAATTATTATTACTCTTGTTTTATTTGATGTTGATGTTTGGTAGAGTATTATTCATTAAAAAGAAAACAGATTAATTTTCATTTAAAGCTATTTCCATAATTCTCAAAGAACTATCTCCCAAT
>CAYQKA010000083.1:0-3476 GCA_964418055.1 uncultured Planctomycetia bacterium
TATTTAACAGGGTTAAGCCACTTTAAATAAACATATAAAATAAAGATACTATTCCAGCAAAAATGAAACTAACTGTAAAACCAGTCAATTCATTTGCTGAAAATAATGATAAAGCCACGATAACAACTAAGCAGGCGATTACTTTTCCAACAATCAAACCAGCCTCATAACTAACAACATTTTCCATAATACTATTACTATTAAACCTTTTTTCCTTTTTTGCCTTTTCATAAAAAAGGGCTCTTAAAGGAACATCAATAACTGACTTTGATACTCGCGATCCTGTGTCAATTAAAAAAATTGGTATAACACTCCTAACAAAAATTCTCAGAAACCAAATTATTGAATATAATATAGCACCAAATCTTAATATCTTTTTTTTATCTCTTTGATCACACATTTTTCCAATATATAGTGTAGTTGTCAAAGTAACCGCAGTTGCTAGACCAATCAAAGCACCAATTTCTGAATAATTAGTAATTATAATAGAAATAAAAATTGGCCACATAACCATTACTATCAGCTCTTCTCCATAACCAATATAGGCAAATAAATTTCTTAAATTACTTCTTTTAAATAAATCAAAAAGTTTTTTATAAGGATACTTTCTAATATCAAATTTCTCTTTGGTTAATAACATTGGAATATTTGAGACTAAAAACAATATTGATACAACAATAAATAAAACCGAAAATCCAAAGAAAGTAATTATCAAACCACCAACAATAGGTCCTAAAATAAACATTAAAGCGCTAGAAACAGATATAGAACTAATTTCCCGAGCTTCTTCACTATCTTCAGAATTATGAGCAAAATCAGCATGAAATGCTGGCCAATAAAATGCCTTTTGAATAGCATAAATGATTGCTGAAACATAGAAAAGTGATGGATATTTAACAATTAAAAATAAAGAGACATAGAACAAAACATAAAAAGCAGAACCTAGAAACATTCCATTTTCATAACCATGTTTATTAGCAAACTTAGCTCCCAGAGGTATTAAGAAAAAATAAACAGCATAAACAACTAAATAAAAAATAGCTATTTTCAATAAAGAATAACCACTTTTATATAAATAAATCGGTTCAAAAATTTGCACCATTGCTAAAGCAAAATTTACAACTATGCTTGCAACAAAAAGTTCTTTCACTTGCCTTTTCATTCTATAGGGCAAAAACTTTCTAATAAACTTTGGTAACTTGGAAAATCTTTTTTTTGTTTTTATTGGCTCTGGGTTCTCTGGCATATTTTTATTTTTTATTTTAAATTATAAATTCGTACAGACGTGGCACCGCCACGTCTCTACAATACGATATTCACAATTTTACCTTTGACATAGATAAACTTTTTTATATTTTTGTCTTCAATAAATTTCTGAATATTTTCTAATTCTAAAATTTGTTTTTTCAAAATATCTTCAGAAACATCAACTTCTATTTCTAAAGTAGCTCTTAATTTTCCATTAATCTGAATAGGTAAATTTATTTTATCTTCTTTAATTAATTTTTCATCATACTTTGGCCATTCTTGTTGGCAAATAAATCCTTTATTTCCCCCGCTTCGACTTGTCGAAGACGAGGCGAGTAACTTACTCCAAAGTTCCTCACATATATGTGGCGCAAAAGTAGAAAGCATTATTAAATAAGGATTTACTAATTCTAAATTTACCGTAGTAAAAAATGAATTCAATTCTCTAAAATAAATCATTAAAGTACTAATAGCTGTATTGAATCTAAAATTTTGGATATCATCACTAACCTTTTTAATAGTTTTATGTAGTAAAGAAACTATTTTATCGTCAGTGCCTTCATCATTATATTCAACATTTGAAAAATAATTCCAGTTCTTATCTAAAAATCTCCGTAAACCTTTGATACCATCAGTATTCCAAGGTTTAGAATCTTCCAAGGGACCCATAAACATCTCATACATTCTAAAACTATCAGCCCCATATTCTTCAATGATTTCATCGGGATTTACTACATTTCCTAAACTCTTACTCATCTTTTGTCCATCAGTTCCTAAAATTAAACCTTGATTAATTAATTTCAAAAATGGCTCATCAAATTTCCCACCTCCGCCAAGGCTTCGGTCGACAGGCAAATAACCATTGTCTCTCAAAACTTTGGTAAAAAATCGAGAATATATTAAATGACCAACAGCATGTTCTGCTCCACCAACATAAGTATCAACTGGCATCCATTCTTTAATTAGATCCTTAGCACAAAATTCCTTTTTATTTTTTGGATCTAAATAACGATAATAATACCAAGAATTATCTACAAAACCATCCATGGTATCATGCTCTCGAGTAGCATCTCCACCACATTTCGGGCATTTAACTTTAGAATTAAATTCTTTTGATGAAGCCAGAGGTGGTTGTCCAGTTGGTCTGAAATCTTTGACATCATCAGGTAATAAAACTGGCAACTCTTCTTCTGGTACAGGAACAGTTCCACATTTTGGACAATAAACAATTGGAATTGGAGCTCCCCAATATCTTTGGCGAGAAACTAACCAGTCTCTAATTTTATACTGAGTAGTTAATTCACCATCAGTTTTTTTAATAATTTTATGCTTAGCTTTTTCCGAATCCATACCATCAAATTCTTCGGAGTTAATCATTTTTCCATTTGCCTCCGTAGCACAAATTTTTTCTTCAATATCAGAAATAATTTCTGGAATTTCAACAACTCCAGTTCCTTTATTAAAATGGCCCTTATTGTTAAAAATTTGATAATTACCAGCCAAAACCTTTTCCAATTTCTCTTTACCGTCCAGATTAATATATGGGTCATTATCTGAAAAATAAACATATATTTTTTGAACATTATTTTGAACTTTTTGATAATTAACTTTAGTTTCTAAAAATTTACGACCAAATTTAATATTATCTTCTGTAAATACCCCGGAACTTTGAATTTTTTTCTCGTTCATAAATTCAGTCGCCGGAGCTACTAAAAATAGTTTATTAACCTTCAAAATATCTTTAATTATTAAATGCATTAATGCCGGAGCTCCCATACTATGACCAATCAAAATATCATCCTCTGTAAAATCCTGTACCAAAGGGCTGAGAGTTTTGACCCACTTATCTACTTCTGGTTTATCTGCATCTGGCATGTCTGGAACAATTACTTCATAGCCTCTTTCAGTTAATTCTTTTGCTAACCAAGGATACCAATTCTTCTGAGAATTACCTTCAACACCATGAACAATCAAAACCTTAGTTTTTCGTTCTGACTTAACCACATCAATAATTGGTAGATTAAACTTTTGGGCAAATTCAAAATCTCTTTGATCATGGGCTGGTACACACATTATTGCTCCGGTTCCATAGGAAGCTAAAACATAATCAGAAATATAAATTGGTAATTCTTGATTATTAACTGGATTAATTGCTTTAAGACCTTTCAATTCCACACCAGTTTTATTTTTATTTAAATCAGTTCTCTCTAAATTACTTTTCTTTTGAG
>CAYQKA010000084.1:0-3366 GCA_964418055.1 uncultured Planctomycetia bacterium
AAAACAAAATTGATAAGATAAGCAATACATTAATAATTAATCCTGGACCTTATGGAAAGATAATTAATATTTAAAAAAAGAAAAAATTAATGCTTTTTCTGTTTTTTCTGCTTGACAAAGTAGCCAGCTACTGCAAGAATTATAACCACTGCTATTAGTGCAACTATTAAAATAGTATTCGATTTTGTTTCTTCTTCTAATTCTTCCTCTTCAAGAGTCTCTTCTGGAGGAACTTCTGTAGTTACATTTTCTTCAGCTTCTTCTGGCGCTTCTTCTGGTGGTGGTGCAGTTACAACTGGCGCTTCTTCTGCTGTTATTGCAAATGTTGAGAATCCTGGTGATTCAGCACTATAATAATAATATGTTATATCTTGGCTGTCTCTTGTTGTTGTAAGCTTTGCCCACTTATTATTATAATACCTGTGCAGTACAATAGTGTCTTTTCCATAGCCCTTGTCTGTTAGCCATGATTTCTTTACCTTAAATTTAATGACTCCCTTGCTTACATCACTATCAGTCATGGCTGTTTTGGTTATTATTATATATTTGTAAACACTTCCTTTTGCTGATGATGGTACAGATGATCCTGAAGGCAATGAGCCAACATCAACCTTTATTTTTGCATTAGTAACTTTATTCTTGACAGTTACTGTTATTTCTGTCACAGCAAGAGTTACTGATTTAGTGAATGTAACTGCTTTTGTTGAGCCAGCTGCAAGCGTCCCAACACTCTGTTCATCATAAGTTACACTAGGAGTGCCTCCTCCTCCTCCGCCTCCACTTGGAGCAGTATATGCTTCAGTAGCTCTAAAATAAGTAAAATGAGTTGTATTAAATTTAAAAACATTTCCACTAAAACTAAGTTCACTACAGGCGGGATCAGTTGTTGCAGTACAATCTGTATAAGTACTTCCATCAGAGCTATACTGTGGTTTAGGATCTGTATAAGTTATGCTATAAAGAGTTATATTTGCACTTTTATTTAATCCTGACTTGCTGCTATTAACAAATACTGAATTGCTTTCAATATCAACATCATTCTTAAGACTAATTCCACTGCCATTAATTGCCTCTAAAAACACAATCTCCCCATAACTTGGCTCCTTGAAATTAACCAATCCTCCTGCTCCTGTAAATGTATAGTTTTCAAAACCAGAAATATCAATAATCCATGTTCCATCAATCCCAGCAGTACTAAAATTAATATCATAAAAAGAATCATTTGTATTTGTTACAGTTATACTCGTAAAATTATTATTATCAGAAGTTGCTCCTATTAAAAGAATCGCATCTTGCTGAGAACCATTTATATTGATATTATTAAACACGTCTCCTGAACTTGAAGAAATATAAATTCCACTTAAGAAATTATAAATAGAACCATTCAAAATTGTTATATCATTATAACCAGTTACATTAACTCCATATCCAGTAGTATTTCCAGTTATATTAAAATCATTAAGATTTAAAGTTACATTATTTGCAGTAATGCTAAAGCAGGTCCCATTAACACTGAAACTTTGATTTATATAATACACTCTTCCCTGAATGCTCAGTGTTGTGCAGGATGTAAGAACATTATTGCGATAAGTAAGAGGAAGATAATCCTTATTATCATTGCTACTATTAATCAAATTATACGCAGAATCGCAGATATAATCACCATCAGAATCAAAGCAATTATCACTGTAACCAGTACTTGCATTATTTGTCCAATAATTTCCTCCGATATATGTTTTCCCGATAATATTTGTTGATAGTGTCTTTGTTGTATTAAAATAACTTAAATCACTGCTCTCGATGCTCACTCCAGAACCACTTGTTGAAGTATTAAAAATATTATTGTAAAATGTCTCATTTGCTGAAGTAATAAGATAAAGAACATAAGAATTTGATTCTCCTGTTGTTATTACATTATTCGCTAAAATAGTATTATGTGATTGATTAAAAAACATACCATAAGAATAATTTCCAGAAGTTGTTATATTATTTGAAGATATATTATTATTAGAATCTTGGTTAAGGTTAATACCATAGGAATAATTTCCAGAAGTTGTTATTATATTATTGTAAAAGATAAGGGGAGAGTTATCAGACATGACAGAATGGATACCATCTCCACTATCTCCTGAAAGAGTTATTGTGTTTGAAGTTAAATTAATTCCTTGAATACCATTTAAATAAATCCCATCTCCCAATTCTCCAGAAGTTGTTATTATATTATTATCAATGCTGCTATTAGAGCCCCATATCCAAATCCCTGCTCCATCAACCCCAAAAGTAGTTATATTATTTGAACTAACATTCATATTGTTAGTTCCTGTCTCTAAAAATATACCCCCCATCACTACTAAAGATGTTCTATTTCCATAAGTGACTATTGTATTGTTAAAAAGAGTTATCGAATCAGCATCTATAAAAATTCCTGATGAATCATTTCCAGATGTCACAACAGTATTACTTGTGATATTTGCAGCACTCCCTCTATAACCTACATAGATTCCATATGCTTCTCCTCCAGAGGTTGTTATATTATTTAAACTAATATTTGCGCCAACAGAACTCTCTTCAAACAAAATTCCGCTTGTTCCATTTCCATAAACAGTAATCGTGTTGTTATAGACAACACTATCTTCTGAACTCTCACCAAAAAAAATCGCACTTCCATTTACCCCAGATTCATTTTGAATAATCACACAATTCCTAACAATTATATTATCAAAACCAACTTGTGTAGCTTCATTAACAACAGCAACACCCCACCCACCAGTGGCATTTCCATAAATAATAGTATAACCCGCACAATCCAAAGTTATATTTGTAGCATTAATTATCAAACAATCAAAAGAAGAATTAATTGACTGATTTAAAGTATAAAGGGCATTAGTTGTATTAAGTGTCCCACAATCATAAACATTTTGTTGAATTGAACCATTATCAGCAAATCCTGCACTTACAGAATTCAAACTGACTAATGCTAATAAAATTAATCCAAATAAAAAAACTATTTTTTTATACATACTACCCCTTTTATGTTAAAAACTCATATATTGTCTATTTAAAATATTCAGACTATTTAAATATTCTGATTTTTTGTTGTTATGTTATAAAAGCTATTTTATCTACTAAAATCTTCTGTTTAAATTAAAAACTAAAATAGAGTAAAAAGTTTAATATTTAACATGTAGTAGTTGAATAAATTTATAAGAAATTTTTTAATAGTTAAGTTATTTGAATATTTTTTAATTTTATTAGTATTATACAAAGATTATTTTTCTTTATTTTTTATTTTACTGTATAATGACTGTATTTCCTTATAAACCCATTTTCTTTCCTTAACAGGCAGCCAGTCATAAACTTTTAGTA
>CAYQKA010000085.1:0-3354 GCA_964418055.1 uncultured Planctomycetia bacterium
CCGATACTAAACATAAAAAGAGCAAAGAAAACCGCTTGGAATATAGCCGGAACCTCTATAGTGATTTGCCCTAGAACCAAGGCAGTTATAAGTACGCCCGTAGTAGAACCAAGACTAATGCCCTTAATCTTCACTTTTCCAATAGCATAGCCAATGGCTACAGATAAAAAGATAACTATTTGCGGATTAGCCTGACATATTTTAACTATATCCTGCCACATAAATTGCTCCTTTTATTTTTTGTTTTTACACCACTTTTTATAATATTCGGCTAAAAGCTGATTTATAGCTTTTCCTATTTCGAGATAATTTTTATCAGGCAAGTTAGCCAAAGAAGCTCTAACTGACATATTGGGTGCATCAAAACCACCGCCATCCAATAAGACAACAGCTTTTTCTTCAGCTAATCTCATAACAAAATCTATAGGTTCAAAATTCTTAATTAAATACTTGCTAAACTCTTTTGAGTATCTCTTTTCAGCCAGAGCCGGAATATCAATAGTCGCATAATAGTGAGCATCATACTTATTGTCAGGATGTGGGATACCCACGCCTTTGTACAAATCTTTGACTCTTTCTTTTATAATGTTCTGGGCTCTCTTTTTATAAACGTTCTTTTTATCCACTAGGCAGAACAAAGAAAACATAGTCATTAAAACTTGCTGGGGAGTAGAAAGACCTGCTGTGTGATTAAGAGCAACTGAACGGCTGTCGGCTACCATTCTATCAATTAACTTCATCTTGTTTGGATCAAGGGTTACAGACTCATATCTTTTATACAATTTTTTTCTTTGTACTGGAGGTAAGTTTTTAATCTTCTTATCAAAAACATTATCCTCATGTAAACCAATAATACCTAGTCTCCAACCTGTAGCTCCAAAATATTTAGAAAATGAATAAACTAGAATAGTATTTTTAGGAGCAATAGCCGCTAGGGATTTAAAATCATTTACAAAGGTACCATAAACATCATCCGTTAAAAGAATTAAATCTTTCCTTTTTGTATTTACTAAATTAGCTATTTTCTTTAAAGTTGCCGGATGCATAGCTACAGAAGTTGGATTTGAAGGGTGGACTAAAAAGAAGGCTTTCACCTTGGGGTCTTTAAGTTTATCTATTTCTTTATCCGGATACTGCCAGAGCTTATTCTCGTCCTGTTTAACTTCAAGTTCTATAAACTCGTAGTCGTTTAATTTGGGTATTTCTAAATAGGGTGTAAAGATAGGAGAACCTAGGGCTATCTTATCATGTTTATGTAAAAGTTTATTTTCCATAAGAGAGGTAAAGATATAATCCATAGCAGCAGTTCCACCCTCTGTGGCAAATAAATTAAACTTGCCTATCTTTTTATTATTTTTCCACATCTCCTGCTCTAAATATCTATGAACTATTTTTTCACAAACTGAAAGCATCCTATCGGGAGTTGGATAATGATCACCTAAAATACCATCAACTAATTCAAAAATAAAATCATCACCACTAATTTTCATCTCTTTTTTAACATAGAGATAAGCTTTCTTCAAAAAAGCCAAGCCTCTTTCTTTTTTATGCACTGAGATATATTTTTCAAACCTTCTACTAATACCTTTTTTGGTGGCCATACCCCCAAAACCAGTTTTAATCAAGTTTTTTTCTGATTCCCTCAAAGCAAACAACCCAAATCTGAAAAAAGCTTCTCTGGCTTCTACTGCCAGCCAGTTAGGATTACCACGACCAGCATTAAGCAACATTTTCTCATGGCGGGTTTCAGCCATTTCAATAAGCTTATTTTTTAACTCAAAAGGGCTTAAGCTCTCATACTTCTTTTCGTCTGAACGTTTCATAGACACACTCCTTGGTTAAAAGATATAAAATAATAGATTAGGTTAGTTGTAAAGGGCAAGTCGCTATAATGAGGGATAAAATTCTTTTTTTCCATATAAAGGATCTTTATTAGCAGTATTATAGCATATAGAGCGCAAAAAATAAAATTACATAGCGTAAATGTAAATTTTAGATAGCTTTTTAAAACCTTTAATCAGTTTCATAGTTTATTTACATCTTACTACAGGCATCCTGAGCCGCGAGGATTATAGGATACATAGTTGGTGAACTTGTCAAATAGGGATGAGTTGCAATTTGAAGCGTTTCCAATTCGGTGGCTGACATTCTTTTTTGAATAGCTGTACCTATAATATTAATTGCCTGAGCACAAGACATACCACAGCTTACTTGGCCACCCAAGATAATTCCTGACTTCTTAGAAAAAATAAGTTTAACCTTACCCTCACAGGCACCGGGTAATGTCCCAGGATGCTTATCAATGCCCTCAGCACTACCAATAACTATTTCAAAATTCTCTTTGCGGGCTGTATTTTCTGTTAAACCAGCAGAACCCAAAACCAAACCGTTTATATATGTAGAATAAATGGCAATTGTACCCTTATTTTCCCTAACAACTTTTATTTGATAAAGGTTTGCTCCGGCAATTCTTGCCTCAGCTGTAGCCGTAGAAGCCAGCATTACTGGGATAGATTTTCTAGTGTAAAAATCACGCTTGCAGGAACAATCACCAATCGCAAATATATCATTATCCGATGCAACCCGCCCGTATTCATCAACTAAGATGCCCTTACAATTACCGATATCAAAGCCTGCATCCACAGCCAGACTGACATTGGGCTTGGCTCCTACACCTAAAATAACTGCATCTATAGAAATCTCTTTACCACCCTTGAAGCCTACTTTTTCAACCTTACCATCCCCTATTATTTCTTCAACTAAGGTGTTGGTTAAAATATTAACACCTTTTTCTTTAAGTCGCTCTTCGACCATAATAGAAAAATCTATATCAAAAGAATTGGCTAGTAAATGAGGTAGAGTTTCAACTAAAGTTACTTTAATGCCTTTTATTTTTGATAATTCATCAGCGAACTCAACCCCAATAAAACCTCCGCCAATAACTAAAACATTCTTACACTTTTTAACTTTTTTAACAGTATCCAGTAAATAATCCAGATCTTTATGTATAGGAAAAACATTCTTTTTATCAATTCCCTTAATAGGAAGATTAATAGGAGTTGAACCAACTGCCAGAACTAATTTCTCATAAGAATAATTATTTCCACTAGCTGTTTCTACTATTTTTTCCTCTTTGTTAATTCTTATCGCCTTATCAACAACTGTATCAATTTTATTTTTCTCAAGAGAAGCCATGCCCAACTTGTTTTCCTCTGGGTTCTTCAGGCTTGCAAACATATATGGAATACCGCAGGGAATTACACCTTTTTCTATATCTCGCATAACCAAAACATTTTTTGAAGGGTAATTCTTTTTAGCTGTAATTGCACAAACTATGCCAGCGGGTCCGCCTCC
>CAYQKA010000086.1:0-3321 GCA_964418055.1 uncultured Planctomycetia bacterium
AATGGATATATCATGCTGGCAGAGCAGTTGCAGAAGAAAAAACTATATGGAGAAGCCTTTAATTTTAGCGATGAAAATCCGATCACGGTTTTAAAACTTGTAAATAAGATGTATAAGATTGCCGGCAAAAAGCCAAATTACAAAATCCAGAATAAAGCAAAGTATGAAATTAAGCATCAATATCTCGATTCACAAAAGGCCAGGAAGACGCTGGGCTGGAAAGTGAGCCATTCCTTAGAAGACGGATTGAAACAGTCAATTGAATGGTATCGAGTTACAAATTAGTGATTGATTGTAATAAGAATTAAGTGAAACACTGTTTTATGGAAAATCAGAGCATGAAAAATAAAAGATTTTTAATTACCGGAGCTACGGGTTTTGTTGGTTCAAATTTAGTACATTATTTTTTTGAAAAAAAAGCTGACGTAGGAGTATTATTTTCCGAGGGAGATAATACCTGGAGAATTAACAGTATTCTGGATGAAGTTTCTATTTTTACCGCGGATTTACGGGATAAAGAGAAACTAAATAAGGTTATTACTGATTTTAATCCGCAAATTATTATTCATACGGCTATTTATGGTGGGCATATCTATCAAAAGGATACTGATAGAATTCTGCAGACTAATTTTTCAGGTACTGTAAATTTGCTAGATGCATGCAGCCGAATAGATTATGAGCTTTTTATCAACACTGGATCTTCATCTGAATATGGAATAAAGTCTCTGCCGATGAAAGAAGATGATTTGTTGGAACCTGTAACAGATTATGCTGTTTCTAAATCAGCAGCAACTTTATATGCTCAGACGCTGAACCGTCGTGAAAATAAACCGATAGTAACACTTAGATTGTTTTCACCTTTTGGATATTATGATGAAAATACTCGTTTAATACCTTCAGTTATTTTTTCTTGCTTGAAAGGAGAAGATCCTAATGTTTCTGCTCCGCAATATGTCCGAGATTTTGTGTTTATTGAAGATGTCCTAGCTGCTTATATGAAAGTTATTGAAAATAAGCATAAGATTATAGGAGAAATATTTAACATCGGCTCTGGCAAAGAGTATTCCATAGGGAAGGTTGTTGATAGTATTATTGCTGTAAGTAAGAGTAATGTCAAAGCTAATTGGGGGCAAAATTCTAATTCGCGGTTTGAACCAACGGTTTGGCAAGCTGATATTTCAAAGGCCAAGCGGCTCTTGGGATGGGAGTCTAGTAATGCGCTAGAGCAGGGTTTAGAGAAAACCATTGATTGGTTTAAGTCAAATATGCACTTGTATGAAAAAGCAGTAATTGGAGATAAAATTAAATCATGAAATTATCAGACTACATTATAGATTTTTTAGTTAAGCAGGAAGTTGATCATATATTTGAAATATGCGGCGGAGCGATTACGCATTTACTTGATTCCGCATATGATCGAAATGATATTAAGCTTATTCCGATGCATCATGAGCAGACAGCAGCATTTGCTGCAGAAGGTTATGCTCGTATAAATGGGAATATTGGAGTTGCTATGGCTACAAGCGGTCCGGGGGCAACAAACTTGATTACTGGTATCGGCAGTTGTTATTTTGATTCCATTCCTTGTCTGTTCATTACCGGGCAGGTAAATACTTATGAGTTTAAATTTAAAAAGCCGATAAGACAATTGGGTTTCCAAGAAACAGATATTGTTTCCATGGTTAAGCCGATTGTTAAAGACAGCGTGCTTATTGAAGATGCTCGGGAAATAAGGTATCAATTGGAAAGGTTAGTATATATTGCTAAATCAGGCCGACAGGGGCCTGTTTTATTGGATATTCCGATGAATGTTCAGAGAGCAGAGATCAACCCGCGTACATTAAAAGCTTTTAAAAAAGACACTACAGCTAAATCTCCGAGTAAGATAAAAGATAATGTATTGACTAAAGTTGCAGATTTAATCCATAATTCTTCCCGTCCTTTGGTTCTTATTGGCGGTGGCCTTAGGCTTTCACAAGCTTCAGAAGAACTTTATGATTTTATAAATAAGACGAATATTCCTGTGGTGAGTACTTTAATTGGTAAGGATGCTTTTTCTAATAATAATGAGCAATTTGTCGGTATGATGGGGACTTACGGTTTAAGATATGCAAATTTATCTGTGGCTAATGCGGATTTAGTGATCGTTCTCGGGGCAAGATTGGATACTCGGCAAACTGGGACTAAGCCGGATACTTTTTCTCGCGGGGCCAAGATAGTTCATGTTGATGTTGACGTCAATGAATTAAACAGTAAAGTTCTTGTAGATATTGCTATTCATGCGGATATAAAAGTATTTTTACAGAGGATTAATAAGATAATAAAAAAATATAATACTAAGAAAGCAGCCCCATGGCGTAAAGTTATTCAGCAGTACAAGAAAAAATATGCTCAGAATAACAGTTCTAAGGGGGAAGTAGATCCAAATTTATTTTTAGAAGATGTGTCGAAATATATGCCTAAAAATAGCATGGTTTGTGTAGATGTCGGACAGCATCAAATGTGGGCGGCACAATCTTTGCAAGTAAAAAAGCAGCAGCGATTTCTGACTCAAGGGGGGATGGGGGCGATGGGATCAGCTCTTGCCTTCGCAATTGGTGCTTGTTTTGCAAAGCCTGGAGCAACGGCAGTAGTGGTAACTGGAGATGGAGGATTTCAGTTAAATTTACAAGAATTGCAGACAGTTTATTATTATCAGTTGCCGATTAAAATAATTATGCTGAATAATTCATGTTATGGAATGGTTCGTCAATTCCAGGAACAATATTTTAAATCGCGTTTTCAGTCAACAGTTATCGGCTACAATGTTCCGGATTTTCAAAAAGTGTCAAGCTCATTTAAGATTAAGTCTTGTAAGCTGGATTCTCAAAAGCAAATTGTCCCAAAACTTAAAAGCTTGTTTAAAGATAATAAACCTGTTTTTTTAGAAGTAATAATAAGCTCCGGAACTAAGGTTTTGCCTAAATTATCGGTAAATAGGCCAATAGAAGATCAAGAGCCTTTATTGTCACGTAAAGAGCTTCAGGATAATATGCAAATTGAGATAGTAGAGGAGTATAAAAGTGAATTCTAAGGAAATATCGATAAGAAAAGAGATCTTGAATAATGTTAAGGAATTTTATCGTGCTAAACAAAGCAAAGAATTCATTCCGGGTAAGAGCAATATTCCTTATGCAGGTCGGGTATTTAATGAAAAAGAGCTAGTTAATTTAGTTGATTCATCTTTGGATTTCTGGCTGACTGCCGGACGTTATGCGCAGAAACTGGAAAAAGAGCTATCTGAGTTTTTAGGAGTAAAATATGCATATCTTGTGAATTCCG
>CAYQKA010000087.1:0-3291 GCA_964418055.1 uncultured Planctomycetia bacterium
AGGATGGATGACTATCCTGGTTCACCACGAAACCTAGTGTCCAAGAAAGCGTATCATGGAATGAACGTACTCTTGTTGGGTATGACAGGCTATGAGAACCCCTTCTGGCTTACACAAAATCAGTTGAGGTCAATGAACAACAAGCCTGTAGATGAATATGACTACACCCCGGTCATCTTCTACACGATGGTGGAGGATAAGGAACTTGATGAAAATGGCAAGAAGAAACATCGCCCGATTCTCAGGTACTACAAGTTATTCAACGTGGAACAGGCAGACAAGAAGATTGTCATCCCTGAGATAAAAGAACCGGAACCAGTGTGTGAGTTTACACCCCTTGAGCGTGCTGAGGATCTTCTCCAGTCGATTCCAGACCCTTGTCCGGTAACCTTTGGTGGTGGGAGAGCGTTCTACTCACCACGGAAGAATTTCATACGAGTGCCGGAGAAGAACTTGTTCGATTCTACGGAGTTTTTCTACGCCACATTGTTTCATGAGATTTCCCATTCCACTGGCCACAAGAGCAAGCTGAACAGGGAGATTATCAATCACTTTGGAACGAAGAAATACGCAAAGGAGGAATTGACCGCTGAAATGTCCAGCAACTTCATAATGAACGAGTTGGGAATAGTGACTGAAGACACTGAAAATAATACCGTAGCCTACCTACAGAATTGGAAACAAAAGTTGAGGGATGACCCTTCAATAATGATCCAAGCAGCAGGTAAGGCACAAAAGGTATGCGATTACCTGTTTAACAGGAAAAAGGAGTACAATAATGTCTAAAAGATATCATGGAGATAAAGACCTGCAAGAGATTCAAGAAATACAAAAAGGTTGGGACAAGATTGATAAAGAAGAAGTAAAAGCTGAAAAGGCCCTTATTACGTTTGAGTGGGAACAGCTTACACCAGAAACCCAACGAGCAAAGGTTATTGGTGGTTGGCTCGTATCTAGGTATACACAAGATGTTGATGGTGTTTCGGAAGCTATAGTATTCGTTCCCGATCCTAACCATGAATGGAGGGTAAAGTAATGAAGATAAGCGTTTTGAGTTATGAGGTGAATGAGTATGACCAACAAGGTAAATACATCCTAACCGCATATGATCATCTGCCAACAAGAGAAGAGTTGAAAAAGGCTTTATCTGGATTCTATTTCACCTATCCTACACTAGAAACAGTGATAGATAACCTTTATTCAAATACTGGTGGTAGATTGAGTTATGAGTATGAATGGTTTTATTTGAACACTATAGAAAGTGGCGAATTAGTACAAGAAAAACAAGGAGGTCTATAATGGGATTATTTGACAAGATGTCAGTAGAGAAACAGGAACATGTTTACAGGATTATCGAGCAACCGGGGGATATGACACGGTATAATCACTTGATTGTGATTGATGGTAATCTAGCCTATGTCCACAAAGGGCTTATGGGTAGTGGTGTAGGACTGAACAAGTCTACCTACTTCGACTTCTTCCAAGTTGAGGTGATGGCTAAGAAGTGGGAAGGTAAAGACCCTTATGATGTTATCGCAGACATTGAAGAATGGGCTAAAGCAGCCAAAGAAGACCCTTTCACTTTCGCTTCTGCAATGAGGTCAGCATACTCAGCTTTCCAAATGGATAGAGAGTAAATGTCACTTTTGGTGGTTGTTAACAACCTGTTGATATCCTGTACATTTCTTGTGGGCAACTCAGTTAAGTATTAGTATAAGATATATATTATATTATATTATAAGAGTATTAGTATAGAGAATATATAAGTATCTTAAATACTTATATATTTCTCTAATAAGTAATATATATATAATATTCTTATATTAAGATTCTTCTTGACTTGTATTAAACATGGTTGTACACTGGAAAGACACACAAAGGAGGTGTTCTATGACCTATGAAGTAAGGGTGTCGATGCCCAAAGAAGTTTATGAATCATTGCTTGAAGAGAATAAAGCTTTGAATGAACAAGTGACCAATTTTGAAAAGATGTACAATGAAGTGACGATAAGCATGATATCTGAAGAACTCAGTGTTCATATTTCTACGCTTTATGGTAAGAAATGGTTACTTCCAGATTTTGGAAATGATGAAAGGCACATGTCACCTAAGTCTTGGACTCGTACCAAGTGGAATGAGTGGAAAGAGATACCTGTAGAGGAACGCAAAGCTATGTATCTCAAGTCGCTAGAAAATTCGGCAATAGCTGAATAATAAAAGAATGACCCTGCAAGCTTGTTACTTGCAAGGCCAATAAAGGAGTATCACGGTGATTACAATATATTCTATGGTGCTCCTTACGTCAAGGAGACACAATGAAAATAACTAACAAGTACAATTTACCAGAGGCTTACTTTAGGGCTTGTCAGAGGGATGAACACCCTCGTTTTGACATGTCCACCTTCTCGGTCACTGAAATTCTCAAGGGAAACAAAGAGATCCTTCTCAATCGTAGGCATTACGCTGAAATGGAAGTTGACTGTTCTGATATGACATTCATGATTCTAGGTAGGGCGGTACACTATGTTTTTGAAGGCAAGGAGTCTGATGATGAATTGTCTGAACAGCGTGTATCACTCGACTTCCTTGTGCTTGATAAGACTATCACCCTATCCGGTGGGTTCGACCTCTACAACGACAATCTGAAAAAGTTAACCGACTACAAGACAACGAAAATCTTCTCCTACCTCATGAAGATGAAGGAAGGATATGACTCAGATTGGTATAAACAGTTGGAACTCTATTGGTTCTTGCTTAATTCACAGGGCTTCCCTGTCACAAATGCGGAGATATTGATCATCTTCACAGACTGGTCAAAGTCTAAGGCTAGGATTGATAGGGACTATCCAAACTATGGTGGTGCTACCGTCAAGTATGATATCTCAGGCAGTTCTAACGCCTTGCTGGTGGAGAAGAAGATCATTAACAAGCTTACCGATATCTTGTCGGATGACAGGCTTGAGGATGATGCTATCCCCCCATGCTCGAAGAAACAACGTTGGGAGCGTGATGAAAAATGGGCCTTGATGAAGTCTGGAAGGAAATCTGCTGTAAAGCTATACGACAACGAAATGGACGCAGCAGAAGCCTGTGACGTGTCTGGAAATGGCTATTCTGTGGTGCATCGCCCAGGGACTCCAACAAAATGTCTGGACTACTGTTCCTGTAACAAATATTGCTCGTTCTACAAGGATTATATGAAGAATTTGGAGAGCGATTAACAACTTATGCCCAATGCCTTAAATGGTGTTGGGCTGTTTTATCAAAGGAGTATTTTATGGACAAGGCAAT
>CAYQKA010000088.1:0-3278 GCA_964418055.1 uncultured Planctomycetia bacterium
TTGTTTTAATTTATTCATCAACCTCTCTCCCTCTACTCCCTCTCTCCTAGTCAGGAGAAAGGGAAGTTTTATTTGTATTATTTAATAATATTCTTTATTTTTATTAAAACTTCTTCTAAATTATTTATTATTTCTTTATTTTTAAATCTTATAATCCTATAATTATCTTGCTTAAAAACTTCTTCTCTAAACTCATCATATTCTTTTATTTCTTGATCATTATGGACTTCACCATCTACTTCTATAATTAATTTCTTTTCTGAACAATAAAAATCTACTATAAAATGATAATCTTCAAAAACAAATGGCATTTGTCTACGAAACTTAACTCCCAATTTTTTGGTTTTCAATTCTTCCCAAAGAATTTTCTCTGATTTAGTCATTTTCTTTCTTAATCCTCTAGCTTTATCTAATGCTTTAGTATTTAACATATAAATTACTTTTTATCCCGTCTCTCCTCCTGACTAGGGGGAGATATCCTGAGCGGAGTCGAAGGACAGAGGGGGTTGAATTGGTTAAGGGCTTCGCGGGAATGACAGAAACAATATAGAATGCTTTGTCAAAAAAGAAAAAACTTATTCTAATACATTATATCAGATTCATATTATTTAAAATATATACTTTTACCTGAATTATAATCTTGCTGGACTTGTACTGGGGTTAAAGCATAATTATAAATTTTTGTTTCATCTAATTTACCATAATAAATTTCACCACCATCCGTAGCTTTTTTACCTAGAACAGGATAAACAGAACTAGAAGGAGTATTGTTGGTATGAACATTATTACCTGATAAGATTCCATTTACATATAAAGACATTTGATTGCTACCTTTATTTTTATCAAAAGAAGCTACTATATGATTCCACCCGTTAACCTGATATGAATCATTAGAGACAATACTAGAGTTCTGAACTCCATCTTGAATGGTAAAATATATTTTTCCTTCTAACTGCAAAAAAAGCTCTATATTATTTGAATCCCACGTATCACGTTTAGAAAATAATTGTTCCTTTTTTAAAGAACCTGGCTTAGCCCAAATAGAGATTGAAAATGTTTCAACATCATTTAATAAAGAATTATCTGCTAATTGAACATAATCATCTGTTCCATCAAAATCTAAACACTTTCCTTCTTTACAATCCGCGCTAGCTTGCCAAGCCGTAGAAGTAACTGTGTTACCACCAGTTCCTAAATTTAAAGTACCATGATTTAAATTATCAGTTTCGTCATGAATGGTACTATACTCTCCTTCGTCAAAAGACCAATAAGCTACTGGTGCTCCTTTATCATAATCCCAAGCTATTTGAGCTGGAGTACGAGCATAGTCATAAATTTGAACTTGATCGATTTCACCATCAAAGGGATAGCTATTCCCATTATTTTTACCAATTCTTATATTTTCAGGAACTGTTAACAGAGGTGTAACTGTCTGAGCTACTGGAATTTTTGCTACTCCATCAAGATAAAGTCTAATATATGAACCATCCCAACTCATTACCGCATGATGCCATTTATCTAAAGTATATGCTCCTAAAACTGGATTTTGATAAGTTACTTCATCAGCAATAACACCTTGAATATCTCCTGATGATAATTTAAAAGCATAATGCATACCATTCCAACTTGCATTTAAACCTTTCCAGAATAATGTATCATGAGTTCCGACTAAAGATGATACTTTAAACCATAATGAAAGAGTTCCATTTGTAATCCCAAAACTATTATCATTTCCACAATCCACATAGTCATCATCTCCATCAAAGTCTAAAGCACTACCTATTTTACCCCTAACCCAAGTTGGGCCACTAGTTAAAGTACCATCATTAGAATTCTCGGAAGTATCATAAGCAGTGGTACTAGTTTTTTCATCAAATTTCCATTCAGCTATAGGCGGGTTACAAGTAGCTGTATCTCCGGGTACACAATAGGAACGATCACTAGAATTACTAGCAGTAGTGCCATCACTTTCTGTACTTCCTGAACTTAGGGTCATAAACTTACCTTGATTATATTCTTGTTTAACTTCGTCTTCAGTTAAAGGATAATTATAAATTTTTGCTTCGTCAATCTTACCTTTAAAAGGGTATAATGAACCGTCTCTACCAATACCAATATAGTGAGTAGTATTAAATGTTTTATCTGGACCACTCTCAGTTGAAAAATATTCTCCATTTACATATTGTTTCATTTCAACACCATCATATGTACAAGTAATAAGTGTCCAAGTATCATATCCAATATCTGCTGGATTAATTACAGAATTATAAAAATCGCAACCACATTTTGAATTTGCTGGTTCACAAGCAATATCAATTGTTGAACTACTACCTAATGATTGTGCAACCTGATAAGTAGCAGTTGGGGAATCTATTAAAATCCAGGAACTGATTGTAACCTGGTCCAAAGAATTAGTAATATTTGCACTCACATAGTCGTCGCTTCCATCAAAATCTAAAGCTCTACCAAATTTTCCAACACTAGTAGAAGTAGCTCCACTAATAATTCCATCATTTTTACCTAACCCAGAATCATTAGCAATAGCCCCATACCCTTCATCAAAATTCCAATAACCAATTGGGCTATTAATAGCTGGTCGTCCTCCATTCATATCCTCCAAAATTTGTTTCTGAGTACGAGCATAATTATAAACTTTTACCTCATCAATTTTACCATCAAAGCGCCAACCGCCACTATTTCCTATCTTTGTGTATGATGTTGTCTGAGGAACATGATCTAAAGCCCAGGTAGCACTATTATCAGATATACCATCAATATAAATCTGAGCGTTATCTGAACTTAAATTTCCGTCAAATATTGCTGTTATATGATACCATTGACCAACATTCCAAGTATTCTTTGTGCTCAACATTGTTAAATACGTTCCTGTTTCATCTTTTATTTCCCAATAAATTTTATTAGTAGGCTTATTAAAAGCTAAAAAATAAGCCCTTTGAACATCAACATCTCTTCTACTAATAATAGAAGAATAAACAACTGGTTGTTCTGAAAGAGGGGCGTCTAATCTAACCCAAGCTTCAAGAGTTTCAGCTTTTGTTGGGTTTAAAATAGAATCATTTCCACAATTAACAGAATCATCATCACCATCAAAATCTAAACCTGAACCATATTTACCCAAAACCCAATCAGTAGAAGCATCCATACTAGTTAAAGTTCCATTATTTTCATTACCAGATTTATCATAAGCAGTAGTCCCCTCTTTTTCATTAAAATCCCAATACCCTGCTGGCCCTGGGGCATATTCATAAAGTTGTTTA
>CAYQKA010000089.1:0-3260 GCA_964418055.1 uncultured Planctomycetia bacterium
ATTGCCTTTGTAATTGGCGGAGAACTAAAGAAAGAAGTCTTTAAAAAATATGGTAAGCAGTTCATCTATACTCTTTTTAGTGAATCCCTGGGAGCTTTTATAGTAGTTACTATTTTTGTTGGTGTCATCGGGACAATATTCTTTAAAGATGCCACGCTGGCTTGGATATTAGGATTGCTTTTAGGTACGATTGCCTCAGCTACAGATGCAGCCTCGACTTTAAATGTCTTTAAAGAATATAAAACCAGAGGGCCATTAACAACAACGACCTTGGGTTTAGTGGCTATGGATGATGCCTTAGCTTTTATTCTTTTTGCAATCGTAGCTACTTTTATAAGTGGTATAGCCGGGGCTCATGATATGCCTGTTACTAAAACTATCTTTGCTATTTTATATGAAATAGTTGGTAGTGTTTTAATTGGAGTAATTTCCGGTCTTGTATTAGCCAAGATTCTAAAAAATCATAAAGAAGAAGATAAAATTCTAGCTTTTTCCATAGGTATTGTTTTATTAGTCTTAGGGCTTTCATTGGCTATAAAAATGGACATGCTTATTGCTGCCATGGCCCTGGGAGCTGTTTTGGTTAATATCGCCCCCAGAAAGAGTAAAGAAATTTTTGGTTTAGTGGAGAAATTTACCCCGCCGATATTTGTGCTTTTCTTTGTGATGGTTGGTATAACCTTAAATGTCAGATCAGTTCCTTTCTTAGTGGTTGTTCTGGTAATCTGCTATTTATTGGGTAGGACGCTGGGTAAAACCTTTGGGGCCCGCTTTGGAACAATGATCTCCAATTCACCGCAAACAGTTAAAAAATATTTACCGCTTTGTCTGTTTTCTCAGGCTTCAGCCGCTATCGGTTTGGCTATTTTAGCTTCTCAAAAGTTTCCCGGTGAAATAGGTAACGTTATCGTCTTAACCATAACTGTCTCTACTTTTATTATGCAGCTCTTTGGGCCTTCGTTTGTAAAACTGGCTTGTCAAAAGGCTCAGGAAATAGGCTTGAATATTACTGAAGATGATTTTATTAAAATGGTTAAAGTTGATGAATTAATGGACAAAAATCCCCCGGTTATTCGTAAGAATGCTTCCCTGGAAGCTATTTTACAGATATTTGGGTCCCATCCTAATTTATTTTATCCGGTGGTTGATAAAGATATGCACTTAGAAGGGATTATAACCGTTGATAGTATTAAGAATACTCTTCTAGAGACCGAGCTTGGTAGTCTTTATGTAGCTGAAGATTTAAAAGAAGACGTTATTGCTACAATAAATTCAACTGATACTATGCAGGAAGCCAAGGAAGTATTTGATAAACATAATCTGGAATACTTACCCGTTGTCGATAATCAAAAATTAGTCGGTTTTGTTGAGCTAAGAACAGTTCAAAAATATATTTCCACAAAGCTAATAGAACTTCAAGAAAAAGCCGATTCACTTGCCCAGAGTACCTGATGAAAAATAATATTACTTATGATGTCATTGTTGTGGGAGCAGGACATGCCGGTTGTGAAGCCGCTTTGGCTGCTGCCCGCCTTAAATTAAAGACTGCTTTAGTTACTTTTACTAAAGATAAGATTGCTCTTTTAAGCTGTAATCCGGCTGTTGGTGGTTTGGGCAAGGGCCAGTTAGTTAAAGAGATTGATGCCCTAGGTGGTGAAATCGCCAAGGCAGCTGATAGTGCTGGTATTCAATTTAAAAAACTAAATGCCTCTAAGGGTCCGGCAGTCTGGTCTAGTCGAGCTCAGGTAGATATGAATGATTATCCGGCCTATATGAGAAGTGTTGTTGAAAAACAGAATAATTTGACAGTAGTTGAAGGGGAAGCTATAGGTTTTATTATTAAGGCCGGTAAAATCCAGGGTCTAAAGTTAAATAAAAATAGAATCCTTAAAACAAAAAAAGTTATATTAGCCTGTGGTACTTTTTTAAATGGCCTGATGCATATCGGTATGGAAAGTTTTGAAGGTGGCCGAATAGAAGAGCCGTTTTCAGCTAAAAAGATCTCAAGAGAATTAGTTAAAATAGGACATAAGATTTTACGTTTTAAAACAGGCACCTGTGCCAGATTAGATTACAGTACTATTGATTTCTCAAAGTGCACCACTCAAGAAGGGGATAATCCCCCGAATCCTTTTTCTTTATTAAATGAGAAATTAATTAAAAAACAAGTCACTTGTTATATTACCTATACTAATGAAAAAACCCATAAAATAATCAGAAATGATTTAGACCGCTCACCCTTATTTTCTGGTAAGATTACCGGCACAGGAGTGAGGTATTGTCCGTCTTTAGAAGATAAGGTTGTTAAATTTCCGCACCATAAGCGCCATCAGATTTTTTTAGAGCCTGAGACTAAAGAAAATATCCAATATTATCCTAATGGCCTCTCAACCAGTTTACCTAGAGATACGCAAGAAAAGTTTATTCGTTCAGTCCCCGGGTTAAAAAAAGTAAAAATAAACCGCTATGGCTACGGTATAGAGCATGATGCCATTGATTCTACTCAACTATATCCCACCTTGGAATCAAAATTAGTTAAAGGGCTTTATTTAGCTGGGCAGATAAACGGAACTACTGGTTATGAAGAAGCCGCAGCCCAGGGGATAATTGCCGGGATTAATGTATCTTTATCTATCAAGAAAAAAGAGGCCTTAGTTTTAGATAGGGCTTCAAGTTATATTGGGGTTTTAATAGATGATTTAGTAACTAAAGGTACTAATGAACCTTATAGGATGCTGACTTCCCGGGTAGAGTATCGCCTTATTTTAAGAGAGGACAATGCCGACCTGCGTTTAAGAAAAATAGGCTATAAAGTAGGCTTAATCAGTAAAAAAGAATACAGCAAGACTTTAAGGAAAGAAAAAGAAATAGCTGCAGCAATTAAATTCCTAAAGACAGAAAAAATAAAACATAGAACAGGTAAAATAACTCTTTATCAGGATTTAAAACGCCCTGAAGTAAAAATAGATAATATTAAAAAGAAATATAAACTTAAATTTTCTGATGCAGCTCTAAGACAGGTTGAAATTATAACTAAATATGAAGGCTTTATTAAAAGGCAGAAAGCTCAAGTCAAGGCCTTTGAAGACTTAGAAAAAATAAAGATACCTGCTAGTATAAATTATAAAAAAGTACCTTCTTTATCTTTAGAAATAATAGAAAAACTAACCTATTTTAAACCTCTTACCTTGGGTCAGGCCAACCGCATCTCAGGTATAACGCCTACAGCTATAACTATTCTGATGGTTTATTTAAAAAAG
>CAYQKA010000090.1:0-3183 GCA_964418055.1 uncultured Planctomycetia bacterium
GGAAACCTTATCTTAATAACAGATGCTGACGGCACATACCCAATAAGGGAAATACCAAACCTTCTCAAGCATGTAGATAAATATGATATGGTTGTTGGAAACAGAAAAACAGATAATATTCCATTATTAAGAAAACCTGCAAAATTCATGATAGCAAAACTTGGAAATTTTGTTAGCGGAAAAAAAATACCTGACATTAACTGCGGATTAAGGGTATTTAAAAAAGATATTGCACTAAGGTTCTGGAATCTGTTTCCTTCAGGATTTTCATTTACAATAACTATTACTCTTGCATGCCTGACAAATGAATACACTATAAAATATGTTCCAATAAGTTATTTCAAGAGAAAAGGCAAGTCAACTATCCATCCAATAAAAGACTTTGTTAATTTTATAAATCTAATAGCAAGAATAGCAACATACTTTAATCCATTCAAGGTCTTTTTTTCAGTAAGTATATTATTATTCATAATGGGATTTTTAATTTTCCTTTATACATTCTACATGGGCCGCATTGCAGACATAACAGTTATTGTAATCCTATTATCTTCCTTGCAGATATTTCTCATTGGATTGGTTGCTGATTTGATAGTTAAGAAAAGGTGATTTCGTGAAAAATTATATTGGAAACTACAAAAATATTTACATCTGCCAGTCAGAAGATGAAAAAATATTAAAGAAATCATCATCCGGGGGTTTTGTAACTTCATCATTAATTTATGCCCTAAAGAATAAAGTTGTTGATGCTGCAATTGTAGTAGGGATGAATAAAGAAAAGCCATGGAAATATGAAGTAACACTTGCAAAAACAGAAAAAGACATAATCTCTGCTTCAGGCTCAAAATACACTACAATTCCCTTAAATAAATTCTTAAAGATTGCAAATAATAATCAAAAGCTTAAACTTGCAATGGTTGGATTACCATGCCACATAACAGCAATAAAACAATTGCAGAAAAAAGGTTTGTATAAAAACATAAAACTATTAATCGGACTTTTCTGCGGTTATAACATGCCCTTCAAGGCAACAGAATTTCTTATAAAAAAATCAAAAATAAAACCATCTCAAATAAAAAGTTTGGAATACAGGGGCAATGATTATCCAGGAGGTTTTTTAATAAAAACAAAGCAAAAGTTAAAGTTCCTGCCAAAAACATATCAACAGTATCCAGAAGGCCACACAACATTATCCAATCAAAAGCATTATTTTCTTCCAAAGGGATATTATGACTTTCTTAATTTGATGTTTGTTCCAAAGGGCTGCTTAAGATGCAGGGATTACACAAGCGAGCTTGCAGATATATCAGTAGGAGATGCTTGGAACTGGGATAACAGCTCTCTTGTAATTCCAAGAACAGAATTAGGAAACAAACTAATGAAAAATCCTTTAATCACAAACAGGAAAATTGATGAAAAGGAGTTCCTTAGGATGCACTGGCATAATATAAAGCACAAGAAAATAGGAGACTCATTAACATTAAAAGCAATAATGCTTTTCATCAAAATATTTGGAAGGATAATCCCTTTCTGGCTAATATCCCATATAATCAAAAGAAGAACAAGAACCAAAAGAAGATGGAATTTAAAAGATGTTGGTGAGCATTGGGACAGGACTAATGATTATGATGATGTAAACAAGGGAACATATTCATATTTTAGGAGATTTATAGATGGGTATAATCTGTCTGACATAAAGGATAATGCATATGTTCTTGATTATTGCGCCAGAACGGGAAACGGAACATCATATTTTGCAGGAAAAAAGAAAAACCTGAAATTTGTTTGTATGGATGTATCTGAGAAAATGCAGGAAATAGCAAATGATGTTCTTAAAAAAGAAGGCATTAACTTTAAAACAAAATTGATAAGAACAACATGGTTTCCAATTAAAGATAATACATTTGACAATACACTCTGCTTTGAGACAGTGGAACATGTGCCTCATCCTGAAATGACAGTCAAAGAACTTGTAAGAGTCACAAAACCAAAGGGAGAGGTTCTTATAACAATGCCAAACACATTATGGGAATTCATCCACTGGTTTGCTGCTGTAACAGGAATACATCACAGCGAGGGTCCTCATTTATTTATATCAAGAAAAAAAATGATTGAATACATAAAAAATTCTGGATTAAGGATAAAAAAAGAAGAAACAACTGTACTTATAGCAGCTGGCCCAAGAGTCATAACAAAGTTTGGTGAGTTCCTTGAAAGAATTTTCAAAAACAATTTAATGAGATATATTGGTTTGAGAAGAATATTTGTGTGTGAAAAAATATGAAAATTAAAAGTATAATCTTAAAGCTTGCTGGAATAATCTTGTTTATTGTTATCCTGAGCAGAATAGACTTAAAAAATTTTTTTGAGTTGTTAAAGGATATTAATTTGTATTATTTTATTATTGCTATCTTGCTTCTCTTCCCAATACTTTTCATAAAAGCATACAGATGGAACTATCTCAAAAAAACCCAGAATATTAATTACAAATTATCAGACTCAATCTTAATGTATGGATCTGGAATTTACATTGGTCTTTTAACCCCTGGCAGAATAGGTGACCTTATTAAAGTGCTTTATCTGCAAAATGATGGAAATTCAGCAGGAAAATCATTTGTCAGTGTATTTATTGACAGGCTGGCTGACCTTTTATTTTTTATTATATTCGGCTATGTAGGACTGTTTTTTTTCATACATTTGTTCAGAAAACAGGTTTATATTTTATCTTTTATTTTTATAATCTTGCTTTTAATAGTCATTTTTGCAGCTTCAAATAAGAAGATTGCCAAGGGAATGTTAAGAAATATATTCAGGTTTGTTATACCAGAAAAATACAAAGAAAAAATTAAGGTTAACTTTAATGATTTTTACAGGGATTTAAAAATTTTAAATAAAAAAACCATAATTAATATTTTTTTATTAACTATCTTAACAGGATTAATATACTTTTTCCAGATATTTCTTTTGGCTAAGGCTCTTAATATTAACATTTCCTTTTTTTATCTTGCAATATGTTCTGCTATAGCATGTTTGATGACACTCATCCCAGTATCAATATCTGGCATTGGAACAAGGGATATAACTTTAATATTCCTGTTCTCATTCCTTGGAATCAGCAGTGAGTCTGCTGTTGCAATTTCCATGTTAACACTTTCCATATCAATAATAATGGCCTTGACTGGCCTT
>CAYQKA010000091.1:0-3147 GCA_964418055.1 uncultured Planctomycetia bacterium
GGTCAGAGGTTGAAGAAAATATTATTAAATTAAGAAATGAAAAAGCATCTCTTGAAGGAGAGATAATAAAAATTGAAAAAGGCCTTCATCTTGAAACAGGAGATACAGAGGCATCAAAAAAACAACAAAGCAATTTAAGAGAAAATCTGAAAGAAATTGATAAGCAGATAGCTGGCACAGAAAAGAACATAGAGGAAAGCAACAAAAATCTGGCATCAATAAAAACAAAAAAACAGGGGCTAAGAATAAAAATAAGCGGATTGAGAAACCCTACACTGCTGGCTGAACTCAATACATTTGAGGATAAAAAGCAGGAGATAAAGAATGAAATTCTTGAGATTGACTCAAAGATAAGCAGCATTAATACACAGATAAAAGACATATTGAAAAGAGATGAAGAGAATATAGGAAGGATACTCAAAGAGCAGGAAAAGGAAAAGAGGGATTTCTCAGCAGAACTTGAGCAGATAAAAGAAAGGATAAAAAAACAGAAAGAGGAGCTGGTTAAAAAAGAGGAGATCCAGAAAGAATTCAGGACAAAGTTTAAGGAATTGTTTAAGAAAAGGGATTTAATCAATAGTGAAATCCTAAAAGCAGAAAACGAAATAATGAACAAGGAAGACCAAAACAGAGGGACAGAAACAAGAATGAACAATCTCTCGATGAAAAATGTTGAGGTCAAAGCAGAACTTGCAGGATTGAAAAAAGAGTTTGAGCAGTATGAGGATGTTGAGCTGCTAAAAGAAAAAAGTGAGGAATCTTTGAAAAGGGAAATAAACAGGTTTGAGGCACTTATTGGAGAATTTGGTGCTGTAAACATGAGGGCCCTGGAAGTTTATGATAATATAGAAAAAGAATATAAAAAATTGCTTGAGAAAAAAGAAGTTCTTGCAACAGAGAAAAAAGATGTTATTGCAATGATAGATGAGGTTGAGAACAAGAAAAAAGAGCTTTTTATGGTTACCTTTGATGCAGTTAATGAAAACTTTAAAAATATCTTTTCCAAGCTTACATCAAAAGGGGCTGCATCACTTGTGCTGGAAAATGAGAAAGAGCCATTTGATGGGGGATTAAGAGTAAAAGTTAAAATAACTGGAAAAAGGTTTATGGATATACATTCTTTATCTGGAGGAGAAAAAAGCCTTACAGCATTAGCATTTATATTTTCAATCCAGGATTATAAGCCAGCATTATTTTATGTTTTTGATGAGGTTGATGCCTCACTTGACAAGCATAATTCAGAAAAGCTTGCAAAACTTATTAGAAAATATTCTGAAAAAGCACAGTATATTGTAATATCACATAATGACAGCATAATAACAGAAGCAGACACACTTTACGGTGTTTCCATGGGCCCTAACGGAGTCAGCAATGTTATCAGCCTGAAGATATAATTTCTTTTAATGATTCCTCTATTCCCTTGGTTGTTTTATCCCAATTATAAAATTTGATAATCGTCTTTCTTGCATTTTCTCCTATTTTTACTCTAAGTTTCCCGTCATCCAGTAGAATAGCCAGTTTTTTGGATAGTTCGTAAGGATTTTGCTTATTAAAGAAAAAACCGTTATAACTATTTTTTATATAATCCTTAATATAGCCGACAGGTGTTGAAACAACTGCAAGGCCACATGACATTGCTTCCATTGTTGACAATGATGATGTTTCTGTTAAGGATGGCATAACATAAATATCCATTGCCTGAAGATAGGGCACTATATCTTCAGCATATTCAACAACAACTATGTCCTTTTTTGATTCAAGCATTAGTCTTAGTTCCTGAATTCCTTTTCCAATAATTAATAAAATAAGTTTATCATATGATTTTCTTAATCTGAGAAAAGCCCTGTAAAGTGTTACAAGATCTTTTTCACGCCCAATCCTACCACTAAACCCAATAACTGTATAATCAGGATTAATTCCTATTTTTTTCTTTATATCTTTTTTATTATCTGGTGGCCTGAATTTGAATGTGTCTGTTCCCACATGTACAACCCTTTTCTTTGTTCTTATACTATGCCAGTTCAATATCTCTGCAACCTCTAATGATGGAACCATCAATAGGCTGCATTTGTTATACAAATATCTTGCAGTTGCCTTTGTAAAGAAGCTTATTGGATTCCTAAATGGATTTTTTCGTGAGATACTTTTTGATAATAGCTCCCATTCAATGGAATGGATGTATGCTGCAAGTGGTTTTTTGAAAAATCTTGCAGTTAGTATTGCAATCATCCCTATTGGGCCAATTGTTTGTGTCCAAATAATATCTGACTGTTTAACAGCTTTTGTTATTTTTTTTAGGGAAAATTTAGCAGGAGTATAATCCCCAACATGCATCCTTGAAAGGGGTATCCTAATAATGCTGATGTTTTTGAAATCTTTTAGTTTGCCATTGAATCTTGGTGCAATAACAGTGATATCATAATCAGCTGAAAGCTTGGGCAGGATTTCATTGAGAAACCTTGCAATACCATCCCACCTTGGAAGAAAGGCATCGGTTGCTATCAAAAGTTTTTTCATTTTATTTTGTAAAACTTTTCTGCATACTTGCAGTCATTTTTTAACCCGTTCATAAATGCTTTTATATAAACACCCAGGTAAGGGGGCAGCATTACAAGGATTTGGCTCTTAAAACAGTGAAGTGCCTTTAATTTTACCCTGAATGTATCACTTATATCAATGTAAACTTTCGGAAGTTGCCTTTTCCTTATGTCAACCACGTTCCATACATCAAATCCAAGAAGGTCGCCTTTATAGTTAATCTCATCAAGGATTTCATTTACAATCTTATAAACTGCCCTGTGGTCTTCATGTGCATCATCAGGGACGTGGGTAAATATTCTTGAAGGCTTCTTTTCCTTCAATAACTTTTTTATCCTATCCTTAAGCTTCTTGTTCTTAACTTCTTCAAAAAATTTTCCTTCTTTAATGCCAAAGAAAACAACACCAGAACCGCCGATAACCTTATCTGCCTCCTGTGCTTCCTTAACTCTTATCTCAGCACTAACCTTTTTTTTAAGCCAGAAATGGGAAGTCTCACCATAAGAGAAAATAATTGTAAATACTTCTTTTCCTTCTTTTGCATATTTGGCCAGTGTTCCGCCTGGCCCGAGTATCTGGTCATCAGAATGCGCGCATATAACAAATACA
>CAYQKA010000092.1:0-3043 GCA_964418055.1 uncultured Planctomycetia bacterium
TTGTTGTTTTTATTTACTTGTAACAATATGATACCTGCTTGCTTATCTAGTCTAGCGACTTTACCTACTAAAATAACTTGATTCATTTATAAATCATCTCCTTTGATTTTAATTAAATACTTTCATAAATATCTTGTATTCTAAGTTTCCATATTGATTTATATCATCTTTACATTTAGATAATCGAGTGATAACCATGTAGATTGTATATATAGCTCTCTTTAAGGGGGGCAATGATGGATGTGATTTTACACCTGAATTGTAACCCGTTTGATTAAATAAAAAACGTAGTATTGATTTATATAATACTGTTTCTTCCATCTTTAAAAGTTGTTTGGATACTTCATTATTCTTTTTAGATAATTGTTCTCTTAGTATTATATTAATTGCTTCTAAATGAGAAATATTGCTTAAACAATATTTAACTTCTATTGTTTTAGTAATATCATAAGTATAATCCGTTTCTAACTGATAGTTATTAATGATGAAGACTCTATCTAGATGATATTCATATATCCAAATATTTGGACCAACATCAAGCATAGAAACTAATGGATTTAAGCCCTTATGGGTAATTTCTTGGAATAGTTCTAGACGATAGATATCTGAACATAAATTAATACAATCTTCATACGCTTTACCCAAACTATATTTTTTTATTATTTTACATATCGCTTCCCTGTTTCTAGAAATGATAACTAGTTTTATATTCTGTCTCATACTAGGCTTACTGACTCTGTTCATATAAGAACATCCTTACGAAATTAAAATCTAAATCCTTTATCTTATCCATTCCAATATTCTTTAATATGTTTATTAAATCAGCTATATCATCAGGATCATAACCGGTACTTCTTCTAACCCTAGCAATAACTTTAAAACTTCCTGAGCCTAAAATATCAGCTAAAGATATTACAAATTGACTATCTAGATTGTTCAAAAGTGCGTCTTTTAATTTATTGTCTTCTAAACTTAATTCATATAGCAAATATCCAAATAAGTATTCATCTACATAGAATCCAAAAGTATATGTGAATTCAATAAAGCCAGGTGAATCTATAAATTCTATATGAGGATTCTTACCGTTATGATAAAGTAATAAGGCAAAATTATCACTTTGTATAATAGTTACTCCTATTTTAGACAGAGTTTCAAGAACGTTATTGTTAATCGTATCTGTTTGAATAGGGATAAAGATTTCTCCGTTCTTCTTAATGATTTTGTAATGGTCATCTTTGATAATGAGATGTCCATATTTTTTTTCAAATAATTTAAGCGCTTCTTCTGCTTTAGATCCAATTAGAATTAAAAATTCAATCATATTCTCTTTTAGATATTTGATGTGATTATAAGCATTCTCAACAATCTTTCTGTTGAACGCTTTTCTTTCAATCACTACTCTTTCTTGATTATATATATCTTCTGTTAATGGCAACAAAAATAAAGCTACCATTGCTTTACTTCGATTTGTAATTTTTATATCTAATTCTGGTATTGTTAATTGATTCTCTTTATTCTTCTCAACAGCTTTTAACAGCTTCAAATAACCTATATTCATTTAGTCCCCCTTAATTTTCAGTTAAATAAATAATTTGACCAAATGGTGGTTTACGTGTGTTTCTTGTTAAACACCAAATCACAGGCACACCTAAAGCATCTTCCTTTTTAGGAAAATAACTGTAACCATCTGTTAAGATAACCATTAAATGTGGTTTCTTTTTTTTATAATATGACTTCAAATTACCAAATATTTGTCTAAAATCCGTTCCTCCCGTTGACTTCATCTCTTGAGCTGTCTCAATTAGTGTCTTTTTATTTCTAAAAGCCATTGGTTTAGTAGTCTTAGTAGAGAAAAAGGAGATATCACATTTAACAGTTTTATAGTGACTAATAATATGATTGATTTCTCCATAGATAATTGATAACTCTTCTTCTTTCATTGATCCTGATACATCAACTAAAAACCAGATGTTTCTTAGTTCTTCTTCGCTCTCAACAAATGAAGGCAGTAATACTTCTTGATATCTATGATCTATACGATTAAATGTGTAATCAAATAAATCCTTTGAGATATATTGCCTAAGAATCTTTCGCCAATTATGTTTCTTTTCTGAGATAAGAAGATGGGATAAATATCTTTTCAGTTTTGTGTTATCAGTATTATATCCCTTATTTCTAGCTTCTAAACTTAGTTTTGCTATTCTATTCATATCTTCAATATCGCTAGAATCATTTTCCAACCAAATGATATGATTATCTAACAAATTCTTCTCCTTTGTTATATTAATCGATTTATATATTTCTTCTGCAGTATTCATAAAGCTATTGATATGTAAGTCATCCCCATAGATTGGATGTAAATTACCATGATCCCAATCATAATGTTTAATGATATCATTTACAACAATGTCACAAGCTACATTAAATTTCACTTGTTCTTTGCCTACGGACCTTGAAGGGTGTTGAAGTATGATATGTAATAGTTCATGCATCAAAATAAAAATAGTTTCTTCTATACTTAAACAGCCTAAAAAATCTTCTCCTATTTGAATAGTCTTACCGTTTGTCATAGCTGATTTAATGTCTTTACTGATATAAACATTTATATGTTGAAGGATATATCCTAGAAAAGGATCTGAAATAAAGATATTAGTTCTGGCTACTTCTATCTTTTTTATCAATTCCTTATTCATCTTCTTTATACTCGCTTATCTTATCAAGAAATAGTTGATACTCCTTTAGTTTAGTAATGTCATATTCAGAAACTTTGATTTTAATTACTTTACGGAATATTCTTATTGCATAGTCCATAGGTATCTTACACATATATTTCAAAATATTTTTCGTATATGTTTCATTATTAATATATTCAGAAACTTGATTAGCTAAGACATCTACAACTCTTTGAAGTTCACCCATGTTATCTGGTTTTTCTATAACTCGACCATTTAGAAGATCATCTAGACTAATTGTGTGATTTGAATTTAACATCAAGTAAGTCAAACTGTTTCCAATCACAGAAGCTACAAATACTTCATTAGAC
>CAYQKA010000093.1:0-3043 GCA_964418055.1 uncultured Planctomycetia bacterium
ATGGCAGAAAGACAATCAATTTTGAAAGAGATAGGAACCAAAAAAGGTTTACAGTATCTCATCGATAGGACACAGGAAAAGTATCGTCCTATTGTATGGCCCAATTTCTTCGAGTGGAAAGAGACGACCAAGATAACCTACGAAACACTTATAGGATCAGTTGGAATTGGTGCAGCTGCATCAGTCGTGTCCTATAATTCAGCAGCTCCTCTGAGAACCAGGAAGCATATCAAAAAATTAACCGGAGAAATCCCTTCATTACGTGAGAAGTTTCAAATGAGCGAAACTGATCTTATGGAATATATAGCGATGACTAATGGTGCAAATTCCGATGAAAGAGCAATCATTGATCTTATATTCCGTGACGTAAAAGAGGCTGCAGAAGCACCTCACAAAAGGCTTGACTACATGGCTCTTGAAGCATTAAGTACAGGTCAAATAGCTCTTAGTACTACTACGAACCCGGATGGAATAATCACAGAATCAGCGATTGATTTTGGTATGCCGTCTGCAAATAAGACCGGAGTAGCAGTTGTATGGAGTGCAGGCTCGACTTGCACACCGATAACTGATATGATGGCGGTTGTTGAACTTGCAGAAGGTATAGGCGTAAAGCTTGAAAAGATCAGGATGAGAAGGTCTGTATGGAATAACATGCGGAAATCTACTGAACTTATAGGATATGTTACGGCATGGGCTATAGGTAAGTCGACTCCAAAGGTTAACCTTACTCTCGCTACTGTTAATGATTTTCTGTTAACAGAAGGACTTCCTGTTATCTCTCTTGTGGATGTAAGCATTGGAATTGAAAAAGATGGAGTTGTTTCGGCAGCCACACCTTTCAGTGAACATAATGTTGCATACACGCCAGCAGGACTGTTGGGAGATATGCTTAACGCTCCGATAGTAGAGAAAATATATCCTGCTAAGGAAGTTACTTATGCAGAATACAACAGGGCGTTAATTAAGAAGTGGGGGACTACAGACCCGGTTTCTGAATTTACAGGAGTAGAACTTAACGCTTTCCCAAGTTGGAAAAATGTTGATTTCTGTTTCTTACAGAACACAGCGAATGTAACTTCTTATTCATAGAAGATGACTAAGTTAGAAGCACTTACAAGCATGACCGAAGGTATAGAGGTTCCAGATAATCTCTATACCAAGGTATTGCTTGACAGGGAACAAACCGGTGGAGATACTTATGCTGCAACAGATAAGGACGACATTGAATTGTGTCTTGCTGATATTTATAGTGCGGTTGCTAATAATGTGGATTTTGGAGAAGGTTCTTTGAATATGAAATATGACAGAGCTCAATTGATTCGGATGGCAAAGGAAATTTACCGGAAAAATGGTGAATCAGTAGCGAGTATAGATGGCACTTCGCAATGGTAAGGTACCCACATACCGGCACGTTTCACTGGAAAACAGGTGGAAGTCAAAATGATGATGATGGTATATTCACACCAGGAACAGCGGAAACCAAAACAGTTGACTGTAGTGTACAGCCAAATGGTGCAGGTTTCAGGATAGATGTAGGTGGAGACAAAGTTGAATATAAATTCAAAATCTATTGCGGACCAGTTTCAGTAACAATTCCGGATACATCCGAGTTTGAGTATAACAGTGTTAAGTACAAGGTTTTACGAATATTTCAATTTCAGAAACATTTTGAAGCATGGGTTTGACACCGTTGTACACGAGTAATGATGTAAAAGAAGTTTTTGACACGTTCATTGAAGATGTTGATGTACAGCTAATACAATTATTTGCTTATGTTGGAGAAGAGTTTGTAAATCTCGCAAGGAACAAAAAACCACCTCAAAGTTTTACTGACAGGACAGGTAATCTAAGAAGTTCAATAGGTTACGTTGTGGCACTTGATGGAGAGGTGAAAATAGGTGATTTTGAAGGAACAGGAGAAGGAAAAGCAAGGGCGAAAGAACTTGTTAAAGAGGTTTTATCAGACAGTTCTACAGGAATAGTTTTAATTGGAGTTGCTGGAATGCAATATGCTTCTTATGTTGAGTCAAAAGGATACGATGTAATAAGCGGATCAGTACCGAAAGCAAGTAAAATATTGAAGGAATTAAAAGCAGGATTAAAAGATTTTGAATGAGAACTACGATTGATATAGGCGAGATTATTTACAAAGCCGTTAATACTACAGCTGTTAATGCTGAGATTGACGGTAATGTTTATAGAGACAGAAAGAATATCAACTCCAAGTTACAGGATATTGTTATAATTCCATTACCTGTATCCGGGGGAGCAGTTCAGGGAGGATTCTACAATATAAATTGCTATTGTCCTGATTTTGTTGAGAACAATACTCCGAACACAGTGAAGCTGAATAGTATTGCAAAAGCAGTACTTAATGAATTAGAAAATTACCAAAATCATAACCAGTTTCATTTTCACATTGAAGTAATGAGTAATGAACTTTTGCATGATGAAGATAGCATGAGTTTTATAAATATCAGAGTGTCGATAAATACAATTAATAATATTTAAAAAGAAAAAAAATGGCTAAAACAGATACAACTTTTATAGGTTTACAGCGGATCGAGTTTGGCGATGTTGTCGTTGGTGCTATGCCTGATAAGGATACTGGTTTTACTATTGTAAATGGTAAGACCGTTCCTGATTCAGCAGCATTCACAATCGAGAAAGCTGAGAAAACGGAAGTGAATGTCCTTGAGAGTGATTTTCCGTATATGTCTATTCCCGGAACAAGAGTAACTAACATTGCTTTTAATAGTCGGGATTTTACAGTTGATAACATGGTACGTGCATTTGGTGGAACGAAGATCAGTGATGAAGAATATCATGCGCCAATTGTAACAACGCTACGGACACAAGCAATCAGGTTGACTACAAAACCCGGAAATGATGGTAAAGTACTTGTTTTCTTAATTCTGAAAGCAAATGTCGATGCTGGCCTGAATGGTCAGATGGTTAATAATGACACTGGATTCCTTGAATTTGAGTGTGTTCCATTGACTTCTCAAGATGCAGCAGGTCTTAATATGTCTCCCTACGA
>CAYQKA010000094.1:0-3028 GCA_964418055.1 uncultured Planctomycetia bacterium
GTAGCAAGGTCTTTGAGTTCTGCAATATCCATTTCATTGTATCGCTTCTTCAAAAGGATCTGACCGTCTTTGCCTTTTACAAAGTAATCCTGCAAGGATTCTGGCATTTTATAGAAGTCTATACCTTCTTCTTCAAAGAGAGGAGCGTAGTCTTCTTTAGTATACTTCTCATCCCTGATTATCTTGAGGAACTTACGCATCATATGAGTCATCATCGCATCGCTTGTCTTCTGAACGTGCTTAGCTTCCTTGTCTATCTTTGTTCCAAGTTTCTTGATTGCTTCCTTAAACTTCATAGCATCACGTATTTCAGTGATACGTTTTATTTCAGTCTTGGCCCTAGATAGTTCCTTCCCTTTCTCTTTGAGTTTTTCCTTAGCATTTTCAAGTGATTCATCATTATCAAGAAGTTGCTGTATTGCTACATTGTAATCTTCTTCCATTTCATCAGCTTTCTTTGTCATATCTCCAAGAAGGTTACTGAGGGAACGTTTAGTGATATCATCCCTGTCTATGCTTTCCGACTGGTCTATGTTCTCATTAATCAAAGCAGAGAGGGTGCTGTCGCTAGCAATATTTTCTCTTATAAGCTGTTTTATCTTATCGGATAGATTAGGGTCTTCAAGAATGGATTCAATCTCAGTATTGGTAACGCCAATGTCTTCAGTATCCTCGCCTATTTCTGTCCCCTCTATGGCCTTCTCGTAGGATAGCTGTTGTGTTTCACCTTCCACCTCCGCAAGTTGCCTACGGTAAGACCTTGCGTTGTCTGAGAGAGCTTTTCGAGCATACCTGAGAGTGTAGGTTGAGGCTTCGTCACCATCCATTGCTAATCTGAAGATATACTTGGAAATATTAGAGGCATCCAGAGGATTCAATCCGTTGGTAAGTTGGCTAGCGACTTCCTTTACATAATTGTCATCTGAGAGAGCAGAACGGAAGCCTTTGTCGGCTGTCATAGGAGTCATGAGTTCTTTCTGCCACTTCATCCTTTCAATAAAGTATAATTCATCACCAGTTTCTTCACCAAGATTGGGCATATCCATTTCATGTTGTTCGTTGAGGATTTCAAGTATGCGCTCATTCTCATTCTCTAAAGGAGTCTGAGTCTCTTCTTGTGTGTCTTCATCTACTGTGGTGATCTCTTCAAGATACTTGTCATAAGCCTCGTCAAACATCCTCACAAGCTTCTTATCTTGGCTGTACAATCTACGGAAGGTTATCTCTTTCCTAGCCCATTCCTCATTCTGGAACATTGATAATGTGGCATCGGTTGGATACTCAAAGTTCTTGAGTTGTTCCATAGCCTCTTTACGGATAGGTGCGAGATGCTTCTCTTTCATTGGAGAGTTCTTTTGAATCCCTTCTTGTCTGTGCAAGATAGCCTTATGAAGCTCAAAGGGTTTTGTCCCTTGCAATAAAATTTGGTCAGATGAAAAAACAACAGCTTCACTTATAACGTCACCTTTTCTATCAACAATACCATCGTAACCACGCTCTATCATCTTCTGTGTACGCAATTTAGCTAGGACATATTGATCTATATTTTCCTCACTTAGTTCAGGATGTTCAGTCATAATCTCTTTGGTTATATCAGTCCACTCGGTATTCCATTTTTCTTGCCATAAGAAGGGGTGTTCAATTCTGAGAAAAGCATCATAGATATAACCAATATTTGTTTTTGAAGCGTATGACTCGGCTACTTTTGTGTAACCACTGAAATAAAACCCATTCCCCATGTATCCCCAATCATTTACTTGTGTTATTTCAAAATTATCAAATAGATTGCGACTACCATGTTTTACTAAAATTGGTTTACCATTTGCATTTACTATTGTACTTTTACCGAATTTTTCCTTGAATTCTAGTGTATCTTCTTCTAGTGCCTGCTGTGATAAAACCTCTTGATAATCTTGGAAAAGCATTTCGCCTACTTCATCTTCTGTACGGAAGCTTTGTGTCAACAAGTCCTCTATCTCTTTACTTACAGGTGTTTGCAATTCATTTAGGTCTGCTAGATCTATTAGTTCTGATTCATCTATTAGTTTATCAAGCCTGTCTCTTTCAATCTCCCAAACCCTACGTTCTTCTCTAAAGTCTGCTTCTTCTTGAGCCTTTTGCTGTTCTGAGATTTTCTCTTCCAACATTACATTTTCATTTAGCACAGAACCGAATAAGTCATCGAAAGCTTTTCTTGTGTCTGCATCAAGAGTCCTCCCCATGTAATGGATGGCCTTCTGAACAGCATCAACAACAGCGGCCATAACGAATCTGACTTTACTATTCCTAGCCTTACCTTCGGCTGTATACGTCTCAAGGTCATAAGCGAACCTTTCATGAAAAGTACTACCTAAGAACCCACCATCCTTGGCTATTTCTTCTGCATAGATTTCCTTGAAGTCATCAAGTAAAGGGCCATGCCATAACTGGTCTACTATTGCGTGTCCAATCTCATGAATGATAGTGGTTGGAGAGACCCCATTATTTAGTCGTATTTGTAACTTGTTGAAATAATCTGTACCAAATACAGCAACAGTATGGAAGTGCATTTCTTTTGTAGGGTCTATTGCCCCACTTGCAACCAATACCTTTTTTAGAGCTTCTCTTGAAGCTGTTGTTACTTCCCCGGGCATTAGATCGTTTTCTATAACTGGTGCGGTAAAGTCCTCACTAAATTGTGACTTGAAATACCATCGTATATCTTGGTTGGCTGAGATTCTTCCACCATAATTTTTTAGAGCAAGCTTGCCGAGAAGTGCAGCAAAGAATCCTGTTGAGTTGGCTATATCTTCAGCTTGTTTTTCACTCATGTTAGGATTAGTATCTAATAGAGTATGTTTTGTCTGGTTTACAATCTCATAGTTAATGAAGTTTACATCACCTTTGGTAACTCCAATTTTAGATAATGTCTTTCTCATGTCTTCTCTTGATTCCATCGCTTCATTATTCTTCTCAACATACTCTTTAGCGTTTAATTCAAGCATTCTGCCATATGTGCTGTCTCTTTCTTGTTCGGTGATAGACTGAG
>CAYQKA010000095.1:0-2987 GCA_964418055.1 uncultured Planctomycetia bacterium
GCCCCTGCGGCTCCTGCGGCACCCGTAACCCCGGCTCCTGCGGCCCCCACTAAACTGGGGATCACGGATATCCCAGCCACGTTGCTTGGTGAAACTCCTGCCGCACCTGCCGCACCTGCCGCACCTGCCGCACCTGCTGACGATAAGGGCGCCAACTTTGCGGCCATGCGACTACGCAACGACGAGCAACAACGTCTGATTGATACGTTGAGAGCCGAGAAGCAGAAGTATCTTGGCGACGATGGGTCGTTTAAACTTCCCGAAGACGTGCAGAAGCAGATCACGGACAAGGACGCTGAGTTGCAACGGCTGTCAGATCAGTTGAGTCAGGTCGACTTTGCTCGGTCCCCTCAATTTGAGAAGGAGTATCAGGCCCCCCTTAATCGGACCTATGAGAAAGTTGTTGCCGCAGTCAAAGAGTTTGGCGGGGCTGATCCCTTGGCCGGGCAACTTGCTAACTTGGGGTTGAAGGATCGGTTCCAACTGCTCCAGCAACAACTACCCGAGGCCGCCGCCGTGCTCATGCCTTTGTTTAACCAGCTTGATGATAGTGTGTACAAGCGCAACCAAGCCTTGACAGACCACAAACAGTTGTCCACGCAACTTGCTGAACGGGCGACTGTGGAACAGCAGACCCAGATTCATCAAGTGCGCAATGCCATGCGCGACAAGGTGCTCAGTTCCTTGGAAGCCGAGGGGAACTTTGTGTTCTCCGAGGTGCCGGGTAACGAGGAGTGGAATGGCAAGGTTGCAATTTTCAAGGGTGCGGTCGATACGCTGATCAATAGCGACAACATCGAGTTGCAAACCGAAGCCTTGGCGCTGTCTGTTGCGGCTCCGGTCTACCGTGGGTTGTATGAACAAGAGCGCACTCGTTCAGCGGAACTGGAAAAGCAGTTACAACGTTTCCAGAAAGCTACTCCCGGGGTCGCTGTGGGTGGGGGAACTGGGACCCCGTCGACTATTGACGGAAAGGCATTTAGTGCTGATGCGGCAGTTGCGGCAGTAACGCAATCATTGATGAGATAAGTGCTTGACTTTATTGGGGCGTGTGGTATAATAGTATCATACGCCCCTGTTGAGTGTTATCGACAGAACAGAAATTCTTTCGCTGGCCCGGCGTCAAAGGCACAAGTTGAGTATCAAGGACGTAAAATCCTGTACATTCGTCCGACAGGAAAGTCGATTAGGTTAAAAGAAACCAACGTTCTGTATAGGAGATAACGCCATGAATGATGGCAGACTACTTCCCGAACTGCTCAATCAGGGATTCCTTGATGCCGAGCAGTATATCAACCCCGTGATGGCCAACTATTCCCGCATGTATCCCAGCCTCTGGCGCTCCAAAATCGGGCGTGGAGTCTTTACCTTTGGTGAAGGCTATACCAAAAAGGCTCGGATGTTCCACGGCGGACAGGCTATTCAAGATACCACCCGCACATGGGATGCCATGAAACCCAGTCGCGCCCCCGATCCCACTACTGGTGATCCCGGATACGATGCCTGTCGCTATGACGCTCCTGTCATTGGTTACGGCATCGACGAGAAACAGTACACCATCTACCAGACCACCCGCCGCACCACTGACATCTGCCTGACAGACATTCTGTTCAAGTGGCAGTTTGAGCAACAGCTCAAAATGATGTACAGCATGTTGGCGAACGTGACGATGGGTGAATGGGAAAACTGGCTCCGGGAAACGTACATCAACTTCACCACGAAGTTGGCGGCCACTCCGGGGATGCCTGAGTTTACGATGGCTATGGGCGGCGACACGATCGACGTGTCCGGTCTTGACATCAACGACATCGGCCAGTTGAACCAAGGTATGTTGGACAAGATGTTCATGTACCTGTATCGTCAGTGCCCGATGGCCGCGCTTACCCAGCAGAATGGTATGCCAGTATTTGGTCTCGTGACCAGTGCTGAGACCAGCAAAGAACTCATCACCAAGGATTCGACGGCGGTTACCAACTTCCGTTATGCCAATCCGCAGGTGTTGATTGAAGGCATCGGTTCCACGATGACCTACAAGAACTTTGCCCATGTCGCCGATCCGATGACGATGCGTTTCCGCGTCGACCCGGACGATACCACCCAGTTGAAACGCGTGTGGCCCTATAAGTTCACGCCTGTCACTGTTGGCGACGCCGTCAATGTTGACAAGGAATACGTCGAAGCCCCGTTTGAAATGTCCGTGATCTATCTGAACGATGTGTTCACGGCGTTGGTCCCCCCGAGCAATCCTACCAATATTGGTGGGCATGAGTTCGGACCGCAGGACAACATGGGTGACTTCAAATGGCTCAACATTCAGGATCGTGATAACAACATGCTGAATGAGAAGGGGTTCTACTTCGCCCGTTTCCGGGCCGCTCCGAAACCTGAACAGTACCATGACCAAGCGGTCAGTATCCTGCATCGTCGGTGTACTGATGTCCCCGTCGTTCTGTGTAACACTGGTGATCTCGGTAGTCAGGGTCCAGTTGCCGTTGACAGTATGGCTGATTATGACAGCGTGCTTACCACCAATACCATGGTGCTCGTGACCCTCGCGGCCTCGATTACCTCGGAACTTGGAGACACGGTTACTGTCACTGACTCAGATGGCGCTACCACTTATGTAGCCACCGTCGTCGATGATTCCGGTGATGGACAGTACCTGCTGGACTTTAATACGGTGAGTGCCCTTGGTTGGACGACTACCATCTATGCAGATGGCGGTAATACGCCGACAGTCACGATCATCTAATTGAACTGGGGACCGGGAATATCCCGGTCCCCATAACTCTAAGGAGAACGGACATGAGTCTTGAACTACTTGTAACTCCCGGCGAAGATGCCATCGACTTGGGTCGTGGTGCCTCGGCTACCGGGGACAACGCTATTGCTATTGGTGCCGCCGCTGGAACGGTTGATGATACCACTACGGACGGTGCGTTCGCAACTGCGCTCAAAGCTATCGCTGTCGGCAACGGAGCGAAAGC
>CAYQKA010000096.1:0-2975 GCA_964418055.1 uncultured Planctomycetia bacterium
GATTACCTTCAATGGTAGTTGTTCCAGTTACGGTTAAATCATCATCCACATATACCTTACCAATTCCTGCTCCTTCTAAAACTAAATTATTATCTGTACCTTCATCCCCAGCTGTAATATATAAAGCAGCAGCAGAATTAATATGACTGACTGTAGCATTAGATAAATATAAATCATTAGCTATAGAAACGTCTCCAGTTCCTTCCATAGAGAAAGGAACATAAGAAGTAACTTGAGTTTCTGAAACAGCAAATAAATCAGCACCAGAGGAATCCTCTACTACGAATATATCTGATGTTTGAGTTGAATATCCTTGAACTATTAATTGAACTTCATCACTATCACCATCAATTAAAGCATTATCATTAACAGTTAAAGAACCAGTCATAGTATCACCAGCTTTTTCTACCCAAATATCCCCGGCTCCACCAGCTACTAATCCTAAAGATGTTCTAGCTGTTGATCCAGATTCATAGGCAAAAGTACCAGCTGCAGTGGCTACAATAAATTCACCATCAGCAGCAGCTGCACCTAGAGTATTTAAATCTTCTAATACACCAGTAGTTGTCAAACCACCAGCTGTTTGAAGTAAACCACCAGCAGCAGTAACTGTTAATGTATCATCTGTTAAAGTAATACCACTACCAACTGCTAAGTTAGTTTCAGATGAAACATCCCAAGGATTAGCTGTATTTACTAGATTTTCTGCTATTGTTCCGTCTGCTATATCAGTTAATGTTGCTTCCAGTGGTTGATATGCTGCATTACCTTCGGCAGCAGTAAGTAGGTCAGCATGAACTTCGTTAACTGCCCAAGGATTAGCTGTATTTACCCAATTAGCAGTAATAGTTTCTGCTTCATTTAACATACCAGCATAAGTAGCTATATCTTTTCCGTCTACTGTTCCTTCTACTATAATATTTCCTTCTACTGTTAAGTCACCTGATAATAATCCATCACCAGCTACTGATAATTCCATACTTGGAGTAGTTGTTCCGATGCCAACTAAACCGCCACTAGAAACTCTTAAATTGTCACCTGCATAAGACCAATCTCCAGAGTCATCGTCTTTAACTGCAATTATATCTCCCAAAGCGCTACCGACATCAGAATATAATCCTTCATCATCAAATATTACAGCACCATACATCAGGCTAACTCCAGCAGGACCACTCATTACATAAATATCATCAGTAAACCCAACATAATCACTATTCACATCACTTAAATACCCATTAGTAGAAATACTTAATTGACTTCCGCTAGTACCAATTAAAGCAGAACCTTCAACTGTTAAATTACCTGATAATAGTCCACTACCAGCTACTGATAATTCCATACTTGGAGTAGTTGTTCCAATACCAACAAAACCATTTTCAAAAGTAAATTTAGAATTTTCATCATCTACGGTTAATAAAGTACTATTATTAAATCCATTATCCCCTATTTCAATTGCATTAGTTGCATATAAACCCTGATTACCATTTGCAACATCAATTTTAAACATAGTACCATATTGTTCATCAACATCCCCCATTACTATTTCAGCTTTATCATCTACACTTTGTGCTACTGAAAAATAATCTTCAGAATTCTCATTTGAAAATTTAAAGAGAATATTTTCAGCAGATTTTATATTTAAAACTGCTGTAGGACTATCAGTACCAATACCAACTCTTCCGTTAGTTGCATCTACAAATAAAGTATTAGCTTTGCCAGCGATACCGACTCGGAAATCTCCATCTACATCTAATTCATAAGCTGGAGTAGTAGTTCCAATACCTAAGAAACCGTCTGTACTCAAACGCATCTTTTCATCATCATTAACACCAAAAAGAAGAGCATAATTATTAGTTGTTGCTAATGAGACATCCTCGTCTGACATATTATCATTAACACCAAGTGCCCAACTACCAACAGACGCTGATGTTGCCCTTATTACAGGCCAAGCATCGCTAGTATTAAAATTTAAATAATTGCTAGCATCTCCAAAAGTAACATTTACTTCACTATTATAAACATATAAATCATCTCCACTTAGGTTAGAAGCAGTACCAATACTAACCTTACCATTCGCATCAACAATCAAGTTTGTATTATTAGAACTATCAGAAACTACAAATGCTGGATCTGAGCCTTGTCCTTCTACTGATAACTGACCCCAAGGAGTTGTGGTTCCAATACCGACATTACGATCAATATCAATATATAAAGCTGTTTGATCAGCGACTAAAAAACTAATATCTTCAGCATCATCAGTTCCGTCAGGAAGCATACCTGTGTAACCATTGGCAGTACCTTTATCAAAAAACCCACTTTCAGTATAAGCAGCTACATCTACATATAAACTACCAGCTGCATATAAATTAGCGTCTGTTTCAATATCACCATAAACATATAATTCATCATCTGAAGCAGCCATTCCTGGAGTACCAGTATCACCGATTCTTACATAACCTGTGGCCATAATATCTAAATTAGAATTAGAAGTAATATCATTTCCATTTACTGCTAGATCCCCAGTAGTAGTAACATTACCTGAAACTGTTAAATCTCCAGTTAGAGCAGCTACTCCGGCTGTAGCACCCGAGAAGTAAGCTGTAGAATTCAAATATAAATTATCAGTATAAGTATTCTGCCAATATGTATCTGTGGCACCTAGATTATAAGCACTGTCAGTATTAGCTAAAACATTATTAGCATTAATGTTAGCAGTAACTGTTAATTCTCCGGTCATAGTATCACCAGTTCTAACTATATATTGAGAATGAGTATGAGTACCGGTTACAGCAGCAGCAACATCTGTTTCAATATCTTCTAAACGCAAATCTACAGAACCAAATATTCCATTGGCTGAAGAATTTCTAGCTTGGAGTACTTCTGTTTCTACAGTAGTGGATCCTTCACCGGCCCAGGTAGATCCGTCATAACCAATCAAACTTATACCAGAAATGATTGGAGTAGAAGTACCCGCT
>CAYQKA010000097.1:0-2912 GCA_964418055.1 uncultured Planctomycetia bacterium
GCTATCAGAGAAGGTGGCCGAACAGTCGGTGCCGGTGTTATTAGTGAGATAATAGCTTAAGATAAAGAGGATAAAAAATGGCAACAGGTCAGCAGAAAATTAGAATAAAATTAAAAGCATATGACCATCGGGTATTAGATCAATCGGCTGGTGAAATTATGAATACCGCTAGACGATCAGGCGCAAAGATATCTGGACCTATTCCGCTTCCGACTAAACGCGAGGATTATACAGTCCTAAAATCACCTCATGTAAACAAGAAGTCGAGAGAACAGTTTCAGATTAAGACATACACTAGGTTGTTGGATATACTAAATCCTACAGCCAAGACAATTGACGCGCTCAAGAAGCTAGATTTACCCAATGGTGTAGATATTGAAATAAAGTAGAAAACGAGGTTGTTTAAATGGCTATTGGTATATTAGGGAAAAAACTTGGAATGACTCAGGTTTTCGAAGAAGATGGTAAGGTGTATCCTGCGACAATTATTGAAGCAGGACCTTGTAAAGTATTGCAGATAAAGAGTAAAGATAATGATGGTTATACAGCTCTTCAGTGTGGATTTGATAAACAGAAAGAATCCAGAATTAGTAATCCTTTTAAAGGTCATCTTAAAAAATCTAAATCGGAACCTGTAAAGTTTGTAAAAGAGATTAGATTGAATGAAGAAGAAGTTGCGGCTTATAAAGAGGGTGATGAATTAAAGGTTGATCTCTTTCGAGTTGGGGATTTTGTAGATGTTAGAGGGATCTCAATAGGTAAAGGATTTCAAGGTGTAATGAAGCGTTGGCATTTTAAAGGACATCCTGCTAGTCATGGTTCCACTATTCATAGGGCTCCAGGTTCAATTGGGGCAAGTGCTTCGCCTGCTAGAGTTTTTAAAGGACATCATATGGCTGGAAGAATGGGTGGCAAGCGAGTAACGATTCAGAATATCAAGATTTTAAAGATTGACACAGAAAACAATTTGTTGATTCTTAAAGGGGCAATACCGGGATCAAAGGGTAGTAATTTATTGATTAAATTAGCCTTAAAAAAGCCAAATAGACCGCTTGCTCCCGAAGTGCCAAAAGCTGATACTGCTAATGAAGCTGCCGTTTAGGATAACCAACAGGAAAAAAAGAAAATAAAGAGTAAATTATATGAAAGAGTTTGATGTATACAGTACAAAAGGGCAAAAGGTAGATTCAGTTAAATTAAATGCCAAAATTTTTGACGGCAAAGTAAATAAAACACTGATTCACAATGCAGTGAAAATGCACTTAGCTAATCAAAGAATTGGAGCTGCTTCTACGAAAAATCGCTCAGAGGTTTCAGGTGGTGGAAAGAAACCATGGAAGCAGAAGGGCACAGGTAGAGCTAGAACAGGTTCCATTCGTTCTCCTTTATTTAAAGGTGGAGGAGTTATTTTTGGTCCAAGACCGAAAGATTACTCATATTCAATGCCTAAGAAATCTAAAAAAGCAGCCTTAATTTCGGCCATTAATTCTAAAATGAATAATGATGAAATGCTTTTTATTGAAGATATAAAGTTGGATAATATAAAAACCAAAGATTTTATTGCAATATTTAAAAAATTAAAAGTTGATAACAAGAAAATATTAGTTGTGGTAGCTGATCTTGATAAAAATACGGTGCTTTCAGCTAGAAATGTTAAAAATATATGCCTTAAAGCAGCTGATAACTTTAGTATGTATGATGTCTTAGTAGCTGAAAAGCTTATAATTACTAAAAGTTCATTAAAAAAAATAAACAAGCGAGTTACTATATGAGAGATTCTTATTCGATAGTTAAAAATTTACTTAGAACTGAAAAAGGTACAATTTTATTAGCGGAAAATAAATATTTGTTTGAAGTTGATAAAAGATCTAACAAATTAGAAATTAAAAAGGCTGTTGAAGAGATATATAAGGTTAAAGTCTCTAGTGTTAATACAGTTTCTATGCATGGTAAGCAAAAAAGAGTCAGATATATAAAGGGCAAAACACCTGACTGGAAAAAAGCTTTGGTAACGCTTAAGCAAGGAAGCACTATTGATATTTCATAAATTTATGGATGGAAGGATATAATGGGAATTAAGTTAAGAAAACCAACTACATCAAGTCAGCGCTGGACCAAGTTAACTGATTTTAAGGAACTTGATCCGATAAGCAAGAAACCACATAAGTCTTTGACTGCTCCTTTAAAAAAGAGTGGTGGGCGTAATGTTTATGGTCGCGTAACATCTCGTCATAGAGGTGGGGGGCATAAGCGTAAGTACAGAATAATTGATTTTAAAAGAAACAAGGATAGTCTTAAGGCGACAGTTATATCAATAGAATATGATCCTAATCGTTCAGCTAATATAGCTCTTTTGGATTATGAAGATGGAGAAAAGAGATATATTGTTTCTCCTGTGAGTCTTAAGGTTAATGATGTTATAGTTTCAGGCGAAAAGGTAGAAATTAAAGTAGGCAACTGCATGGCTTTAAAGAATATCCCTGCTGGAATTCAAGTTCATAATATTGGACTAAATCCCAATGAGGGTGCTAAAATAGCTAGGGGAGCTGGAACGGCAGCAACGGTAATGGCAGTTGATGGTAAAGTTGCACACATTAAAATGCCTTCTGGTGAAATTAGGCTTATTAATAAAGAATGCCGGGCTACTATTGGCCAGGTTGGAAACATAGAACATGAAAGAGAAACGTTAGGTAAAGCAGGCCGACGCCGATGGATGGGTAAACGTTCAAAGGTTAGGGGTGTTGCTATGAATCCAGTTGATCATCCCATGGGTGGCGGCGAAGGTAAATCTTCAGGAGGAAGACATCCGACAACGCCTTGGGGAAAAGCTACAAAAGGTCTTAAAACACGTAAAAAGAAGAAGTTTTCAAATAAGTCAATTGTCCGAAGAAGACCTTCTAAGAATAAGCGGA
>CAYQKA010000098.1:0-2890 GCA_964418055.1 uncultured Planctomycetia bacterium
AATCAATTGTCATTCCAGTTGCAGTTCCATTGATATATGTTCCAGTATCAGCAAATTGCAAATCAATTCCAGAAGCCATTGTTATGGTGTTTCCAAAAGTATGTGCACCGGTCCATTCAAATGTTAAACTTTCATCTAATTCTTCATCACTAATAGCATTTGCAGATGTTGTCAATGTTGTTACTGTTGTAGCACCCGCATTCAAAGTACCTGTCACAGATAAGTTCTTAGCGATAGAAAAATTATCATCAGGCGGCGCCTGAACATCAGCTCTTGCAGGAGGAGTAATTCCAGTGGTGACATTAGCTGTATAAGTTGCATTTTTTATCCATTCTGCAACTGTCTTATCCCCCCAAGCAGTTAAAAGAACTGAGTTAGCTCTATTATTACTTGAACCACTATATATCGAAAGGACTATTTCATCAGCCGTTGTATCATCTGCAAACGTCCCAATATAATTATAGTTAGTAGCAGAACCATCTAAGGAATCAATCACATAAGATTTCTGGGAATACAGCTGTCCTGCCGTATATCCAGAATAAGCAGCTAAATAAAATCTTTTCTTTACATAATGTCTAGTGCCTACAGAACCCGTATCGATGAGCACTTCTACATCTAAAATTATCGGACCTGCCACAGTATTAGGCCAAGGAATTCTAACTTCGTGCATACTACTTGCTGTGGTTGTTACCTTATATGCAACTTGTTTTTTCACTTGGTTATCCCAGGTGAAAGAATCCCCGGTGCTTCCAAATGAAGCCGCTCCTTCTACTGTTAAGTCACCAGAAATTAAACCACTACCTGCCACTGATAATTCCATGGCTGGAGTAGATGTTCCAATACCAACATTACCAGTACCAAATTCTACAGTCATTTGAGGTGTACCAGCAGCAGAACCAAATGATAATCCTCTGCCATTTTCAGACCATATAAAGCCTGGTGTAGAATCGGCTTCTGAATCACTTTCAAATTTTAAGTAATTATCTTGTCCCTCACCAGATATTCTAAGATTATCATTATTTATGATAATCTCATTATAAGCACTTGTTTGAGAGTGTATTTCATCTACTCTCATTACACCTTCTATTATTAAATCTCCAGATAATAATTGATCACCTGCTACTGATAATTCCATGCTTGGGGTAGTAGTTCCAATACCTAAATAACCATCTGTACTCAAACGCATCTTTTCAGCATCATTAATACCAAAAACAATTGGAGAGCTATCCATTGTAGCTACTGCTAAGGCATCATTATAAGGAGTAACATTATTATCACTAACACCAACTAACCAATCCACTGCGCCAGATCCAACTATTTTAGGCCAACCATCACTGGTACCAATTTCTACGCCATCACTAGAACTTCTTCCAACTCTCAAGAATGGTTTATCATTAGAATTAGATATTTGTAATGTTTTATAATTACCAGTATCATCATAGGTCATAGTCATTTCATCACTAAGACTATTTCCAATATGGATAGTACTAGAAGCTACATATAAATCTCCCCATCTATAATCAGTTGAACCTAAATTATAAATATCATTAGCAGAAGGCAAAATATTTCCAGTAGTAGTAACATTGCCTGAAACTGTTAAGTCGCCAGTCAAAGCAGCTACTCCTGCCGTAGCACCAGAGAAATAAGCTGTAGAATTTAAATATAAATTATCAGTATAAGTATTCTGCCAATAGACTGAAGCTGAACCTAGGTTATAAGCACTATCAGTATTAGCTAAAATATTATTAACATTAACATTAGCGGTGACTGTTAACTCGCCAGTGATAGTACCGCCGGTCTTTAATAAATACTGAGAATGAGTATGAGTATCAGTCACAGCCAAAGCAACATTTGTTTCAATGTCTTCTAAACGCAAATCTACAGAACCAAATATTCCATTGGCGGAAGAATTTCTAGCTTGCAGAACTTCGGTTTCTACAGTAGTGGATCCTTCTCCAGCCCAGGTAGCACCATCATAACCGATTAAACTCAAACCGGAAATAATTGGAGTAGAAGTACCAACTCCACTAACCATAGTAGCCTTAACTCTCAGATCAGTACCAGTATTAGTGAACTCCCACATAGTACCTGGTGTAGCTGGACCCTCCCAGTTAGAACCACCATCAGCACTTAAATACCAAGTCAGAGAATTGCTAGTACCTGCTCCTCCGGAATAATCAAACTTAGCCATAGTAAAGTCGGCCACAGAAGTAGCTAGAGCATTTGTTTCAAAAGTATTAGAATTTTCAAAAATTAACTGACTCTTAGCCATACTAGCATCTGAATAGTTAGCAAAATAGTAATAGCCATTATAATAATGAGGTTGCCAATGATAAGAAGATGTTTGTTCTACATTTCCAATGACTTTTCCTTCGTCAGCAATTATAAAATAATCCTGAGCATTTAAATCATAAACCAAATATCCATAAGGCATACTACCATAAGATCCTAGCCAAATTTGATCATTAATTCGAGATATATCCCAACGAGTAGCAGAGACTGGAACATCATTTCTAATATTATGAAATTCTTGCCAACCAGAAGTCTTAGATAATTTTTGAAAACTATTATAACCAGTTAACCAAACAATATCTGAATCATAAGGATCCTGGAAAGAAGCCCAAATATCGTCATTATAAATATTAATTCCTGGAGTAGTATTGGTATCATAATGTTGAGTTAAGGTATCAGTATCCATATTCCAAATATAGAAACCATTAGAAGTAGATAAATGTAGTTCGTTACCATAGATTTCACTAGCATAATAATTAGTAGATACCAAACCAGTTGCAGAACCGTAATCAGTGAAAGTATCGGCCACTACATCATAAACTTGCATATAACCAGTAGTTGGAAAAATATAAATCTTACCATCATAATATTCCATAGC
>CAYQKA010000099.1:0-2867 GCA_964418055.1 uncultured Planctomycetia bacterium
AGAGTTGAATCTTCCGTCCAGGAAACACCACCCATAGCGTTGTCATCAGCAGTGGTGTCGTAGGGAGAAGAAATCAAAGAGCCAGGTTCAAGAGCTTGGACGGTGATGTCATAAAGGGTAGGAGCTAAATCTCTATCATCTGAACCAAAAACAATTTGATATTCAAAATATTGATCGCCATCTGTTACACAATTATTGTCAGAAATATCGGTGTTATTAGAAACTAAATCACAACTCCCCCAAACTGTAGCTCCACTCATATCAGAAGCAGAATCAGTTCGAACCTTCACTGACAAAGAAGTATTAGGCGGAATATTAGCAGTCCAAACTACATTCATATATTCTCCAGCATTACCGGCATCTAAAGTAGCACTCGTTAAAATTGATTCGTAAGTTCTCGTCGCCGTATCTGGCAATTCATAATCAACATTCACATTTTCCACCGTCGGCCAATCCGTTCCACCAACCGTATTAGCTATTAAAATTGCTTGGTATTGATAATATCTATCACTAACTTGATCAGAAAACATCGCATCAGCTATTTCTCCGCCATTAGGGTCTGTAAACCAGCTTTCTGTATCGCATCCCGCTCCTCCATTATCCGGACCACACCAATCACTCCAAGTGGAATTATCAACCGAAGTTCGTATTTGAAAAACGACATTATCAGAAGAACCGCTCAGTGTTTCATCCCAGCTAATTCCATTAACAATATTTTGTGAGTCTTCCGAATCGAAAACACTAGAAATTAAGACTGCCGTGTTAGTTTCAATAGCAATATCATATAAAATCGGTGCAAGATTTCTATCTTCTGAACCAAATGTCACTTGATATTGCATATACCTATCTCCATCTGTTACGCAACTATTGCTCGAAATATCACTGCTACTCGTTACTGCAACACAACTCCCCCAAACTATCGCTCCACTCATATCTGAAGAAGAATCAGTGCGCACCTTCACCACCAAAGAAGTCCCTATCGGTGATATATCTGCATTCCAAACAATATTTCCAAAATCAGCATAATAATAATTATCCAAAACCGCCGAAATCAAATTCGATTCATAGGTCGCCGCCTTAACATCCTGCACTCCCAAAAACAAAAACACAAAACCAACCACCATGGCAAATGAAAACTTTTTTATATTCTTGTTTTGTTTTATTTTTGACATTGGTTAAAAATATTTTCTAAAAAACTACTTATGAAATAAACCTTTTTCTTCTATATATAAATATTATTATATTTTTATACTCTTTTTCAATCCAATCACCCTAAAATCTCCCACCAAACAAAACTCCGCTCTTTTTTCTAATAATTCAGTTAGGATTTTTCTTTTCAAATTATAACTATTAGCATATTTGAAATGCCCGCCATACGAATTAATCACACAAACATCTCGTTCTAATTGTTTTTTGTTTTTTAGCCCTTTCCCATTTTCAAAAACCAGCTTGCCTATTTCTCTGACCTTATTTTTAAAACTTTTTACCACTCTTTTTCTGACTAAAACATAGTTTGGTTTGATAAAATATCCCAGAAAATCAATTCCGCTTTTCACACTTCTAATTTTACATTTATTTTCACTAAAATCCAAATTTAATTTCTGTTTCAAAAAAGTTTCAATTTCAAGTTTCTGTTTTTCAAGTAATTCTTTGCTTTTGTTCAATAAGATAAAATCATCTACATAACGGAGATAATATTTTGCTCTCAATTTTCTTTTCACAAATTGATCCAATTCGTTCAAATATAGATTACCAAAAAACTGGGAGGAGTAGTTGCCAATTGGCAAACCTTTTCTTTGCCCTGCATAAAAAAGCGACTTTCTTTGTGGAATACTTTCCAAAAGTCTTTGGTCACCTTTGGTGATATAATTTTCAGTTGGGTCATGGAATATTATTATTTTCCCCAATTGCAAAACTTCTTTTTTCCACTTTTGATTCTTTTTTTGTTTCACAATCATTTTTTCAAAAATTTTATATAAAATATTCTTGTCGATTGACATAAAAAATCCCGAGATGTCCAATTGAGCATAAAAACATTCTTGCTTGCCATTTTTTGAAACTTTCCGAATGAATGTTCTCAATTTTTCAACTGCTTTATGCGTTCCCTTGTTTTTTCGGCAAGCATAAGAATCGAAAATGAAATTTCTTTCTCCAATTTCATTTATCTCTCGTACCAGCAAATGATGCACTACTCTATCGCGAAAATCAGCCGCAAAAATCTCTCTGGATGTCGGCTCAAATACCGCAAAACAAATACTTCTTCCGGGTTGATATGTTCCATTTGCCAATTCTTTTTGCAATTTCATCAAATTTTCTTCCAGATCATATTCAAACTTAACCGCATTAGCAGTTTTTCTTTTGTTCTCCCGACAATCCAGATAGGCTTTGTATAAATTTTCTAGACTAAATATGCTCATAACTTTACTAATTTTCAATTCACAATTTTCAATTTTCATTCAATAACCAATGATCAATTTGAAAATTTTTACCTTGAAAATTCAATGGAAATTGAAACTTGAAACTTATTTTTTACTATTAATCTTGTTAACTATTGCTTGAAAAATCATATTCAACTCCTGAGCTTCCTGCCAAATCTTTCTGGCTTTATCCTTAAAATCGGGATCAGTATTTGATAGAATTCTCAACCAATATTTAGTTTCATTAATTTCTTTTTTACATAAATATATCTTGTTTCTGAAATCACTCTTTGAACTGGCATTATTGGCTTCACAATAATTCGCTCCAACACTGGTGGCTGATCTAATTATTTGGGAAATAGACGATTTATTAATTGGGGTTATCTTAATCAATTTTATCTGATTAATTAATTCTTCAGAAAATTTAGCCGTTCTTTCTTCCAAGTCATA
>CAYQKA010000100.1:0-2841 GCA_964418055.1 uncultured Planctomycetia bacterium
TTATTATTTAATTCAATATATTTATTATACTAATAATTACTAGTTAAGGTCAATCAAATAATAGTTAAAAGTTTCAAGTTAAAAGTTTTTTAGTTTTTGTGTTTTTCTGTTATTATTAATCTATGAATGCCGTTAATATTTTTTATTAAGATGATTTTATTAATTTTAGCGGGAAATAAATTGTTGAATAATTGATTTTTATTAAAAAGTATAAAATATTTTACGGGATGAAAAAGTTTACTTGTTCAGAAAACAAAATAAGACTAGATAAATTTTTAGTTGAAAGACTGAAAGGTTTGTCGCGTTCAAAAATTCAACATCTAATTGAAGATGGACAGATTGAAGTTAATTCAGAAGTTGTTAATAAAAAACATTATTGGTTAGATGATGGAGATAAAATAGTTGTTTCATCTTCGTCTCCAGTTCTACCTCCCAAGAGGAAGGCATTGTTCCTAAAGAAAGATATAAAGATAATTAAAAAAGCTAAGGACTATGTAATAATAGAAAAGCCATCTGGACTTATTGTTCATGGAACCAAAGAAATTCGGGAATATTCTTTGGTGGATTTTTTAGTTAAAAAATATCCTCAAATTAAAAAAGTAGGTGATGATCCTGAATTTCGACCAGGCATAGTTCATCGTTTAGATAAAAAGGTCTCTGGACTAATGGTAGTAGCTTTGAATCAGGATTCTTTTCAGAATTTGAAAGCCCAATTCAAGGATAGAACTATAGTCAAAAAATATTTAGCTCTGGTTCATGATCAAATGGAGGATGAAGTTGGGCAAATTGATTTTCCTATTGAACGTTCTAAGAGAAGTGGTAAAATGGTGGCTAAGCCTAAACATTTTGACGAAAAAGAAGCTTTGACTTTATGGGAGACTAAGGAAAAATTTGCTCACTATACTTTATTAGATGTACAAATTAAGACTGGTCGGAATCATCAGATTAGAGCTCACATGCAAGCGGTTCATCATCCAGTTGTTGGCGATGATTTATATAATATTAAATCTTATAAAGATAAATTTGATTTAAAGAGAATTTTTTTACATGCTTATCATTTAGAATTTCAAGATTTAAATGGTGAAACTCAAATTTTTGAAATTGATCTGCCAGAAGTTTTACAAAATGTAATTAAAGAATTATGAAAAATAAAATTTTAGTGATTTCTGGACCAACTGGTTCTGGAGAAAGCACAGTTACTAATAAAATAATAGAAAAGTATCCAATATTTCAAAGATTAGTTACTTCTACCACTAGAAAACCACGAGGTAATGAAAAAGACAAAGTGGATTATCATTTTTTTACTGAAAAAGAATTTAAAAATCAACAAGAACAAGGAAATATTTTAGAATATACTTATATTGAGAATAGAAAGGTATACTATGGAACTTATCTTCCGGATCTAAATGAGAAACTGGTCAAGGGCTATGTAATAGTTAATGTTGATCATATTGGTTTAAAATTTTATAAAGAAAATTATGGAGCGATTTCAATTTTTATTAAACCAGAATCTTTAAATACCATTAAAGAGAGATTACAGATTAGAAATTCAGAAATAACTGAAAAAGAATTAGGTCAAAGATTAAAAAATGCTCAAGATGAAATTGACCGAGAAGAAAGATTTTATGATCACATAGTTTTTAATAAACAAGATAAATTGGAAGAAGCGATTCAGGAAATTGAAATTATTTTGAAGAAAGAAAATTATATTGATTAGATTGACAATAGATTTTATTAATAGTAGAATTAGACGACAATTAATGTTTGATTATATAAATTATGCACCCGTAGCTCAACTGGATAGAGTGTCTGGCTTCGGACCAGAAGGTTGTAGGTTCGAGTCCTACCGGGTGTACCATTCGCCTTCGTTAAAACTTCTGCGTAATGATTAATAAAAAATAAATATGCGCCGTTAGCTTCCCCCTTCGCTACGCTACGGAGGATTTCCGTTTCACTTCAACAGTTGGTTTCCAACTTCGTGAATAGCGATTGAATCTTTAGTAGTTATTTGATAATTTAAAGTTAATACAAACAAATATGCGCCGTTAGCTCAGTTGGTAGAGCAGCTGCCTCTTAAGCAGACGGTCGCAGGTTCAAATCCTGCACGGCGTACCATTCTATAAAAAGTTCGAGTGACTTTAGTGCTTCGAGTTAGTCTCGAGTATGTCACTTTTACAGTATATTAAAAGAATATCTTCGAAAGAGGGTATTTTTTTGTTTACAAAATTAATTAATATTTAAAAGGAGAGTAATGTTAATTTATTGTATAAAAAAATAAAATTAAAGTATAGTACTGAAGATTAATTTATATTAAGTATTAAAAAAAACGGAACATATTTTAGTTCCGTTTTTTATAATTTTTATCAAAGATTCTTTTAGTAACTTCAATGAAAATCAAGCTTGAATTTCCTTGTAATTCTATAATTTCCATTAGTTGAGCTTTGGAAAGTTTTTCTGTCTTTATAGCAGACAAAGCAATTGTCCAATTATTTGTCTCACGAATTATATCCATGATGAATTTTGATGAAAATCCTAAATTAACAATTATTATCCAAATATGAGTATTTTTTTCTTGTGTGCCTAGCTTCCACGCCTCTTGAGTTGTTATTTGTTTTTTAGAGTTATATGCCCCACAAAGAATTCTAAAGATGTCTTTTTCATTTTTGTAATTCACATCAGACCTCCTGATTTTTATTATTTTTTTATATTATTTAATATAACTTAAAGGATTTTGTTTATATCCATTAACTCTAACTTCAAAATGAAGATGTGGTCCGGTTGACCAACCAGTAGATCCCATGGCCATAATAGTTTGTCCTCGTGAAACTTTTTCTCCTTTAT
>CAYQKA010000101.1:0-2838 GCA_964418055.1 uncultured Planctomycetia bacterium
ATGGTATTTGCATGAACTTGCAACAATAGTTGTTGAAAATTGTCCAATATAATGGGTGGAAGCAAACAATTTGATCTGGAACATGACTACCCGCCAAGAAGTGAGCCGTCAAGCAAACCTATACTTAAGTTTGATTCAAATTTGCCACAAACATTTTTAGAACTTCTTGATACTTTCAACACCTACGTGGATCATGGTGGAAAATTCCTGGTTGTGAACGAAGCAGAAGATGGGATTACAGTATCAGTTGCTGCTATGAAGTCGGATAAGCATTCAGCTCATGTTCAGTTAATAGCTTCTACAGATTTTAATATTAATCATGCACTTGAAAAGTTTCCTTCAGTACAGGCATTTACAACTGCCGGGGATCCTGCAGAGGTACATTACAGTCACACGGATAATAATAATGTAAGAATTCAATCAGAACTTGATTTTACCGGAACAATATATATAAATTAATGGCATTCGAAAAAGAATTTTTTGTACCAATTGATATGCATGGTTTACAAATAATAAACCATCGGCTACATATGCATTCTTCTGATCCTTCCTCTCCAAATGAAGGTGATATTTGGTTTAATAGCATTACACATGAACCTACATCAAGAGTTACCAGGGGAATTACCTCTTCCAATAGATCATTAATAAGCGATGATAATGACTTTCATAACCGGTTAAACACGGTTATAACAGCAGGGGATGCTGACGAACTCGTGATTTGGGATGATTCAGTTTCCCCGATAGATCATGAACAGCAATACAGGAAGATTTCCCGGGTTAATTTTCTCTCGGGGATATCCATCATTCAAAATACATATAAACGCGTTATAGCCAATACAGGTACCCTGAATTTGGATGCCAATGGAGCTGATGATCTGGCAATTTCCGGTGACGGTACAATTATAGAAACTTTTGGGATGGCCACCGGTCAAAAAACATTATCCCTAGTATGGAAAAATCAAATAGCTAACCGAATTTTAGCCGGACCATCTTCAGGTGGTGCTGCAATACCAACTTTTAGAACTCTACTAGATGTTGATATGCCTACCAGTTATAGTTCCAATGATTGGGATATAGCACATTCTCATAGCCTTGTTACTTCCGGTAATCCACACAATGTTACTTATGCCGAAATTGGAGGATTATGGGAGAGAAATGGAATTGTAATAAGTCCAATAAATAACGGAGATACACTTGCTATTGATAGTATTGATGAAGAGACTCTTAATGCCGGTGTAATAATAGAACAAGTATTACTTAAAGATGGTGGAATAGCCCTTCTTACCGGTGCTACTGTCGATACGATTGAAACCACTCTCACGAATAATGATACACGTATACCTACTTCCGGAGCAGTTTTCGATCAAATAACAGGTGGAACTCATTATAAAGGAGAGTATAATGCATCGACTAATGTACCTGATCTTGATGTTTCTCCTTCCGGGATATTTATTGGGGATATGTACACGGTAACTGTTGATGGAACATTTTTTACAGAGGCAGTACAAGCAGGTGATTTTTTGATTGCTGAAATAACGGATCCGACATTATTAACAGATTGGACAGTTGTTAATAAAAATATTCCGCCATATACATTTCTTAATCTTGGAGATAGTCCGGCAAGTTACGTTGGTACTGCAGAATACATGGTAATGGTTAATTCCATTCCTAATGCTTTGGAATTTATTGCTCCTTCCGGATATGGTCTTAGTAATTTTAATGATGATCTGGGACATGTAGAAAATGTATCTACTGCTCTTTCTATAGGAACAGTAACAGCTACAACATTTGGTATTACATCTGATGGTAGCGCAAACGATGTGATATTACCAGAAGCAAATACTACTAATGCAGGACTATTAGGTGCTGATAAATGGGATGAGATTGTTGCTAACAGTCTTAAAGAAACTAATGTAACCACAAACTTAGGATATACAGCTGCAACAGGAATCGTTACTAGTTCTGATGGTACTGATGCAACTATAGGATTATTTGGTACTGTTAATACTAATTATGGGTTTGTACAAGGATCAAATAGTGTTGGTGCAACTTATTACTTAGATGGGTCTGGAAATTGGACTGTTCCTACAGGTAGTGATATAATAAATATTGGAACCACTACTCAAATACCTTATGTAAATGTTGCAGGGGATGATTTTCTTTATTCAGCAAACCTTGTTTTTGATGGTACTAATTTAGGAATAACAGGAACTTGTGCTGCAACAACAGTAACTGGGATAAATGTAACAACTGGGGCAGATCCTGGACATACTCATACAGCATATGAACCAGTTTTAGGTAATCCTGGAGTTGATGGATATATATTATCTTTTACTGCATTGGGAGTAAGGTCATGGGTTTCTAATGCAGCCATGACTTATCCAGGTGCAGGCATAGCATTATCGACCGGTACAGATTGGGGTGCATCAATAGTGAATAATTCTGCTAACTGGAACACAGCTTATGGATGGGGAAACTGGGCATCTAATTTTGGTACTACAGCAGGTAAGATAACACAAGGTAATGATTCAAGATTATCAAACAGTAGGACTCCGACACAACATGCAATGAATTCAGCTACTTATCATTCAAGTACTGACATAACAATTTTAAATGCCACTACATCTAAACATGGATTTTTACCTAAATTAGGCGAAGGTACAACTAATTTTCTTAGAGCAGATGGTACGTGGGCTCCTGTAAGCGGAGGAGGAATGATTGTCTCTGTAATCACAGCTGACACAAATGCGGTAAAAGATTATATATATGTCCTTACGGGAGGTTCGGCAATCACTTTAACACTTCCTGTAAGTCCTTCAACTGGTGATGCTTTAAAAG
>CAYQKA010000102.1:0-2785 GCA_964418055.1 uncultured Planctomycetia bacterium
CCATTATGAAATCAACAGAATTTATGACCGACCTATTCAAAGAACTATCAGCCAAGTACGAATACGACAACAACCAGCCGCGAGCCGAAGCAGAACAGCGGGCGCGGGATGAGATCGCGGAAATGGAAAAACAAGAGGCTGTACCCGAGGCGGAACCTGAACAAGTTGAGCTGTTCGAAAAGGATTCTGATGCGATTAATTATTTTCAAGGCATGCGGAATCTATTTAAGAAAATTGACGGAGGGGAATGATGGAAAAGATTGACAAAGCTATTTCTATATTAGAAAAGAAGTTTGCAGAGACTCGTGATAATGGAAAAGTTACAGTATTAACATACACTGAGTTTAGGTACATTTGCACAACGCTAGATACTTGCAATGTTCTATTATCTGCTTACCTTGACGATCAAGAGGTTTAAATGTTATACTTACTTATCGGATTTAATCGCCCGGAAAAAAACAACAAGGGCAGAGGAAGCATATTATTGAACCGTCAGCCTTGTTGGACGGAATGGAGTGATTACCATTATTCAGTAATATGCTTTCTTTGTCGAAGGATTATCTTATGGACAAATTAGAATATGCAGAGTATTTAAAGTCTGCACATTGGAATGTTACTAGAGCTTGGAAACTATTTTACCAATCAAAATGTGAACTTTGCGGAACAAAACGAGATCTTAATGTTCATCACAAAACCTACAAAAATATTTACCATGAAGAAATGGAAGATTTGCAAGTATTATGTCATTCTTGCCATGAAGCCGAACATGGAACAACTGCACAAAGAGAAGCGAGCCGGTTTATCGCAAAATTAGCCAAAGCGAAGAAATTAAAATGAAAGATACCTTCTATATGAAGCATGACATAAATACTTCACAAGACAACGCTATCGTTTCAATGCGTGTTGATTATGGCACTTTCGGGTATGGTTTGTTCTGGCTAGTGAATGAATATTTAAGAAGCCAGACAGGTTGCAAGGTAAAAATATCTGAAATAAAAAACATTGCATTTTCGCTGAATGAAAATTTTGAAAATGTGCATAAGTTTATTGATGATTGTATAAATATGTATGGTTTATATGCTTCAAATGGTGATTATTTTTGGTCAAACAGAATGATAGTAGATAAAGATCACCTTGATAGTATTAGACAAACATATCGTGAAAATGGAAAGAAGGGTGGCAGGCCTAAAGCAAAAGAAAACCAAGCGGTTAACCAAGCGGTTAGCAATGGCAAACCTATTGTGAACCAAACCGAAAGCAATAAAGGTAAGGTAAGTAAAGGTAAGGTAATAAAGGTAAGTAAAGATAACTATGGAGAATTTAAAAACGTACACTTATCTAAAGATGAATTTAAAAAGTGTATAGATATTCACACACTAATTATTACCAATAAAGCAATTGAAAAACTATCTTCCTTTAAAGCCTCTTCTGGAAAGAATTATAAATCAGATTATGCTGCTATGAATACATGGGTATGGAAAGCACTTACAGAAAACGTAAAACCTTCTGATGTCCATGTTGACAACAATCTTAAATTTGGGGGATTAAGTGACTGATACAAAATACTTTCTTGGTCAGCTTTTACTTGATAACACTATTCTCTACAAAACGAAAATAACTGAAGCTGATATTGAACACAAAACCGATATGATTATTTTTACTGCTATCAAGGCAATCTTCAAGCGTGGAGATATTGCGGATATTACAACCGTTGCCACCGAGTGCAAAGACATTGACGCGTATACTTTAGCGAAACTAACCACAAGCGTTCTCTGTGCGACATGGAAACAGGTTGAGGTAAGAATTAAGAAGCAATCTGCAAGGCGCAAATTACTCAATCTTGCTGATGTGATAAAAGAAACACTGGATAACGATGAGGCTGTACGGATAATCTTAGCAGAAATTGAAGGATTAAACACCAACGAAGAGTATAAAATACACAATATGAAGGATCTTGTTCCCGAAGCCATAAATAAGCTCGAAGAACGATATAACGCAAAAGGTAAACTTCCTGGAATTACTACCGGACTAAAAAACCTTGATGATTATATCATGGGATTTGAACCAAGAAAATACTATGTGTTTGGTGCGCGACCCTCTCAGGGAAAGACAGCAATTCTCCTAAATTTTGTTGACAATTGCAAAGTTGATTGTGGTATATTATCAGCAGAATCAGCAAGTAAAGAACTTTTGAACCGGATTTTTTCTATAAATGGTAGAGCCGACACACAGAGAATTGCAACCGGAAAAATGCACACTAGTGACTTTTCAAAGATTACTGATACCGCGCAAGAATACAGCAATAGAAATATATATGTGTACGATGAAGAGAATATGAACCTTGAAACTGCGATAATTAAGGCGCGTGAAATGAAACGAAGATTTGACATCAAAATCCTGTTTGTTGATTATCTGCAATGTATGACCGGAAACGCAAAACTTGCCAGACATGAACAAGTTGCCGAAATGTCAAAATCAATGAAAGCGCTTGCGAGAAGGCTAGAAATTCCGGTGGTAGTAGCTGCGCAATTAAGAAGAGATGCCGAAGGGAAAAGACCCACTATATCAGACTTTTCGGACTCAACACAGATTGAACGTGATGCCGATGTAGCTGTAATGATTTACAACAAAGATGAAAAACTCCCAAGTGGCATTGAGGTAGTAAACAATTACTTACTGGTAGAGAAAAATCGAGATGGCAGGCGCGGAGATATTAAAGTAACGTTTAGACCAGAAGTGTTAAGATTTGAGAATTATACCGATTAATGGTTGGTTGGGGCGTGCT
>CAYQKA010000103.1:0-2779 GCA_964418055.1 uncultured Planctomycetia bacterium
AAAAAAAGTAAAAGAACAGATAAGGCACGAAAAAAGAGGGTTTAAGTTTGGCGTAAAAGTAGGTCGCAAGGAAGCTCGCCAAGAAATCTTGATGAAGTTAAAATCCACTAAAGCCGATATAGCTGATGTTAAAAGGTCTATTGTAAACTATGCCAATGAGCGATTAGAAGCTCAAGATAGAGGAAAACTTTTATCATGGGTAGCAAACTCTAAGACGAAGAAGAACCTCGCCAAAGCACTTGCACGCATAGAACAGATAGAAGAGAAAAGAGACCGGAATATAGCAGTTTCATCGCTAAAGAAAACTATAAAAGATATAGATATCAAGAAGATTAGACCAGAATACCAAAGAGAAATATCTAACCTAACACAGGATTTAGACCTTGTGAATCGTAAAGATAAAACGCTTCAAAGTCTTACGGGAATGAAACAGTACATCGAAACGCACCCTGATAATAATATCCCGCCTGAAAAACTACAAAGATTAGAACTGTTGACCAAAACTAAAATAGGGTCGCTTACTTCGGATGATATAAAGTTGCTCAATAACAGTATCAAACATCTTATGAAACTCCATGACCTTAAAAACAAGATGATATTCGGTAGAGTACATAAGGAAGCTAAAGAGGTAATAAACGAGGCAAAAAGCAATCTTGACAGAAGAGAAACACAGCGCAGGGACAAAGACACAATAGACACCAGGGAACAACTTAAAGTAGAAGTTGGTAGAGGCAAAGAAATATTTACTACAGAAAGCTATAACACTGAACTCATAACAGAGATTATTGACAAAGAGGCAAGCGGTGTAATAAAGAAAGTATTATATGGTGGGATAAACAAAGGCAATACAGATTTATTAAAATTCAGGCAAGATGCAGAGGATTATTTTAAAGGTAAAATAGATTTTGATATTACTAATTGGAGCGAAACCTTCTTCGCCAAGCCTAAAGGCAAAGTAGATTACCAGAAAATGACCCTGCCTTCCGGTAAAAAAGTAACTATGACTAAAGCTGAAAGAATTGCATTATCTCTACACGCAAGAAATGAAAAAAACTTGAAACATCTGTTGAATGGTGGGTTCTCGTTTGTACGAGATAAATATAAAATACATAAGATAGACTCTGATGATTTACAAGCTATGCTGGATGATATAACACCAGAAGAGAAAAAACTTGCGGATATAGTACATCACTATTTTAACAATATCCAGAAAGCCAAATTAAACGAACGATCTATGCAACTTAATGGATGGGAAATAGCAACTGAACCTGATTACTTCCCTATCAGGACTAACGCCCTAGATGTTAAAAGAGATGACCTAAAACTCCAAAAGAACTTTTCCCAAAGAACATTAGAGGGGATGGGGATATTAAAAGAAAGAACCAACGCCTCAAACGCTATCATATTAGAGGATGTTTTTTCTGCTACTTATAAGACATTAAAAGAGGCTTCTGCTTATTACGGACTCGCTAAACACCTCAGGAATGCCAAGATGCTCTTAAACGACAAATACTTTCAAATCAAACTTGCTTCTACATACGGTTCTCATTATGTCAGAAACCTAAAGCAGTACTTAAAGGATATGGAAGATACATCTCACGACACTACTAATGTAGAAAAACTTACACTTGATTTAATCAATAAATTAGATACTGCTGTATTAGGGTTAAACCCCTGGGTTATGGCTAAACAGCCTGTTTCGTTAGCAGCCGCAGCCACAGAGATAGATATAAGCTATTTAAGACGCGCTCTAAAGCCAGCCTCAAAAGATATTATGAGTAAATATTCTCCTCAGTTAAGAGATAGGTTTAGTGGTAATGTCACAAGAGAGTTAGGCGAAATAGGTCAGATAGGGGAAGTTAGGAAGTTCTTTACAGGGCTTACGCCTCTAAGCCAGAAAGTTATGAAAGGAATATCAAGTTTTGATTACCAGGCCATCGGCAGGATATGGACGGCTGCGGAGCTTGAAACTAACGATTGTTGCCCCTTACTGAAAGATGAAGAGAGGATGCAACGCATAGCAGGTAGGACAGAAGAGATAGTAAGAAAAACACAGCCTACTTTTTTGCCTAAAGATAGGTCGGCTATCGGTAGATCCAAAAGGCCCTTTGTCCGGCTGCTCACAAAATATAGTTCTCAGAGAAACAAGAACTATATGATGGTAAGGCGCACTGTAGAGGAATACAACCGTAGCGGGAAAACAGGTAAGGACAAGAAAAAGATGATGTCTAAGCTGTCTATATTGGCGATTGTAATGCCGGCTATGCTATGGGGGATAGACGCAGCACGCAGGAAGGTCTATGGTAGGAAAGAGAAGGCTCCTAAAAGTAAGGCATGGGCAACTATTATGAACTTCCTCGAATACAACTTAGGCAGTGTTTATTTTGTGGGCAACGCGTTTAGATCGTTACGAAGTAAGGTAGAGCGCGGAACCTATGCAGGATATGATGTTTCAGACGTTTTAATCTCAAGTATAGATAGAGGAATTGATGGTATTGCAGAAACAGTAACAGCTATCCGACGAGCTATGAGTGAAGAAAAGTATAAAAGTGGTGATAAGAAAGGTGAACTGAAATGGAAAACCACAGCCAAGAGAGCCATTGATAAAAACCTCTCTACTCTTTTTAAATTCAAGTGGGGTCTGCCGTATGATACAGTTAAGAGATTAGTTACGGCTCCCTTTAAGTGGTTTGGTAAAGAAGAAAGCGAAGGAAGTTCCAAGAAATCCTACGGTTCTTGGAATGTAAAAAATAGCAAATCTAAAAGCTACGGTTCTTGG
>CAYQKA010000104.1:0-2775 GCA_964418055.1 uncultured Planctomycetia bacterium
TTGAGCGGGTTGTTGCCCTAAAGATACCAAAAGTGTTATATATTTCATGTAATCCTGAGAGTTTATTCGATAATATTAGATTATTTATTGAAGCCGGATATAAGTTAAAAGTGGTTCAGCCTGTGGATATGTTTCCGCATACAAGGCATGTGGAGACTTTGGCTATACTTGAGAGATGAGCAAAGATTAAGAATTATCTAAATTATCCAGATTATCTTTTTTGAGTTTTTCTATGAAGGACTTAATGTCACTTTGAGCTGATCTTGAAACCATAGAGGCCACGTAAATAAGAAGTGAGAACTTCCATGCTTCATCCGGGCCGATGACTAAACCCAGGCGGACGTCTTCTTGTTTCTGCAGTAAATTCTTATAATGATCAATAGCTTTGTTTAAAGACCCTTCGTAAACCTCTATAGCATAGGTGTTGTTGTAATATTTTAAAGAAGGCAGGCTTATGCCGCGCATTAAAAGAAAAGACCTTAGGCTATCATCACTAATATCCAAATCTTCTTTAAAATCAAATCCATCAAATACCGGATAATGTTCCGGCATGACAATAAGCGGCTTATCTACCTTAATAGTTCCTTTTCTGACTACTGTGTCACCTTCATTAACTGAGGATTCGGCCAAGAGTATATAGGGTAGCTCTGTGGTTTTAAAGGTGTGCAGCTTATTTAAGCGGGCTCTGTGTATTTCTGTTTTTTTAAGGGCTTTTTGCCAAAGCTCTTCAAGGTCCATTAATTAACTCCTTTAAGTAATTAGGGTTGATTATAACTATTACCAACGCTTCCTCAAGTGCTATATCTATTATATACTATTAAAACCTAAATGTTTGACTTTTTTAAATTAATATGATATTGTAAAATATCTAAAAAAACGTGTTTATAATGAAAAAAGTATTACTATTTATATCCAGATCTTTATTTCTTATAATTTCATTATCAATTTTAGCTCACGCTGATGAGCTGCATTTAAAAAATGGCAGGTATTGTGATTTTTCAGTTGTCTGATTTTATGTTTAAAGCAGCCATTAAATTTTATCGTCTTGAGAGTAATGAGTTTATAGAAATAGTAAAAATTGATAATATTTCTTCCGGGATGGCCCAGGTAAGTGTACCTCAGTATCCAGGTGTTTATAGGGTTTATTAGTTCATCAAGGATGATAAGGGTAATATTACTTGTGCTAATTGCAGTATATCAATAGGAGAGTAATGTGGCTAAAAGTAAAAAGAATATTACAATCAAAGATATAGCAAAAAAAGCTGGTGTGGCTCATTCAACTGTTTCATTAGTTATGAATAATAAGGGTTATGTAAGTGACAGCCTAAAAATGAAGGTTATGAAGACTGCTAAAACCATGGGCTATGAACCTAACTTAATTGCCCGCGGTCTAATTAATCAAACATTTCCGGTTATAGCTGCAATTTTTCCGGAAAATCCCTCATTTTTTACAATTACATATTTTATTCAAATTATAAGCGGCATTCAGGATGTCTGTAAAGACACTGATAATGCCCTGATGATATTTAATCTAGATCAGACTCAAGGTGAGTCATATTATCAGGTGTCAAGGAAATGGCTTAGTAAAAATTTAATCATAATGAATATTGACTACACCAAGGATATGGATCAGGATATAAAGGTACTTAAGAAGAATAATATATCCTTTGTTTTAATAAATAAATATCTTGGTGATGAAGATGTTAGTTATATAAATGTAGATAACTTTAGCGGTGTTCATCAGGCCTTGAAGCATCTTATTGATTTGGGTCATACGGAAATCGGTTTAATTGCAGGTGACCTAAAGGCACCTGATGGCATGGAAAGATTTGATGCTTTTAAGAAGATATTAAAGGAGTATAAACTGAAATTTAATCCTAAATATGTTTATGAAGGAGGCTATTTCAGTTTTGATTCAGGTGAAAAAGCTGCTTTGCAGTTTTTAAATGCCAAAAAGAGGCCTACAGCAGTATTTTCGTCAAGTGATAATTTGGCAATTGGTTTTATGAGAGTAATTAAGACCAAAGGTTTTACAATCCCCGATGATTTATCATTAGTCAGCTTTGATGATTCACTGGAAGCTAACTATGTCACTCCTCGCCTAACCACAGTTAGGCAACCTTTAGTTGAAATCGGCAGGGAAGCCGCCCGGCTTGTTCTAAAACAATCTGCTGAAAAGAGATACAGAACTAAGCATGTAACTCTTAAGACTGAGCTTATCCTCAGAGAATCAACCAAGCCCCGCAAATAAGTTCTCAATAGGTATTTTTACCATATAAAGACAATATATTACTATTGACATAACAAAATATAGGTGCTAATCTATTTGCTAAGCACTATAAATTGGTATTTTTTTGCATTTATATTATACATACTAAGGAAAAATAATGTACGAAAAGAGAAGCAGCAAAAGAATTGAAACGGAATTATTAGTTGAAGCCCAGCTTGTTAAGCGTAATTACAAAACTCCCTTAACTCAGCCAATAAAGTTAAAGACAAGTGATATCTCCAGGGGTGGAGCTCGTCTGAAATGGCCCAGCGGCTGGAATTGTGAAACTTGCAATAATTGTGTGGGTTGGATATTTAACCGCGATTGCAAGCTAAAAGAGAGTATGGATGAACCTTTGAATCGTGACCTTACTTTAGGGATCAGGATTAAGCTGAAATTTTCAAAAAAGCGGCTTGCGAATAAAGAATATTACGCCAAGATTGTTTGGAAGGCTTCGGCGGTTAAATCAAAATCTTGTTATGATGCCGGTTTATCATTTGAAGACG
>CAYQKA010000105.1:0-2767 GCA_964418055.1 uncultured Planctomycetia bacterium
GCATTGGTGACCTGCAGGACATCAACTTTTTTATCCCAGTATTCACTTTCATTGAGAATGCCGGTTAATGCCTTGCGAACCTCTCCAACTGGAACTGTATAATCTGCATAAATATAAACCGTACCGAGGATATCTGCTGATGTGCGGGTCCAATTTTGAAATGGATGTTCGATAAAGTATGATATGGGAATGACCAGGCGCCTTTGATCCCAAATTTTAACTACGACATATATAAGATTAATTTCTTCAATGCGGCCCCATTCATTTTCAACAATAACTACATCATCAAGTCTTACGGGCTGGGCCATAGCTATCTGAATGCCTGCTATAAGGTTTCCTAAGGTCTTTTGAGCTGCAAAGCCCAGTATAATACCAAAGATACCGGCTGAGGCCAGCAAGCTAACGCCCAATTGTTTTATTCTAGGAAAAGACATAAGTGCAGCAGCAACGGCCAGTATAAGTACAACAATAACAATAATACGCTCTATAACCTTTATCTGGGTATAGATTCTCCTGGCTTTTAGATTATCTTTGGCGCTTATATCATATCTGCCTAAGATAACATCTCTGCTTATATGGATAATTCTTATTAAGAGCCAAGTTGCTAAAAATAATATAAATAAACTCAACGCGTGAGTAAGGTTTCCCTGGTATTCATCCGGAATCCTAAGAAATGGCTTTACTGCTGAAAAGCAGATTGCAGGAATAAGTAAAAGAAGCGGTCCTTTAAGCCATTTTGACTTTACGTCAACACCGCCTAATATGGGAAGTTTGCTTGAGCGGTTAATTAAAAAGGCTATAATCAAGTATGATATTAAACCAACTACTATAGAAGCACTGGTTAATATTAGTGAATATAGCCAATCTGGTGTACCGTTTATTCCGTTAATTATTCCATCCATAAGAGTATTTTACTATTTATAAGGCTTTTAGTCAACCCTTCAAATCAACTAAAATCCAAATCCAGCTCCAATTACCACAGACTTTCCTTTTTTATCTTTAAGCAGGCGGATAAAACCCTCCCCTGCCCCTTTGAGTATTTTATGATTAAGCTCTATTTGTGCTTGAATATCCTTATTATTGGTATCTTTTAGCTTGAAGTTAATAGTATCTTTCTTAGTTAGTTTAGCTTCAGCTTTAAATTTAACAGAATAAGGCTTACCTTGCTTATTTTTAACCTCAAAGCTTAGCCCTAAGGCCTTTGTGAGTTTCCATTGTCCAAATAACGTAATAACATTATCTTTAGGCTTGGGCTTTATATTAGTAATAATTCCTATCTTATATTTGATGTAATTGCTTTGAAACTGAGAATAATAAGCCCTTAAATCGAATCCTGATGCGCTGTTTTTATCCAAGTAGTAAGTTATTTGCTTTTTACCCTTAATATCCCAATGTCCTTTAAAAGTTAAGGCATAAGCTTTCATTTGTTTTCTAATTAGCTGGGATTTCTTATAGGTGTAGGTGATTTGATTATTATTTAATTTCCAGCCGCCTTTAAGGGTTAAAATATCATGTTTACTGTGTTCTTTTTTTACATTAAATGTTAATTGGTTGCATTTATCTGCCTGCCATTTACCATTAAGCTTAATAACATAGCTAGATAGTTTATTTTTAGTTTTAGTGGTAAGTGAAAAATCTAGTGAGTCTTTTGTAGCTTTTAGTAATTGGCCTTTTAAGGTTACCTTATTACCTAATGACTCTCTTTTAGTTTTATCAAGGGTTAAGACCAAGTCATTATTTTTATCTAGTGACCAGTTACCTTTTAATTTAACCTGATGCGGAGTATTATTGTTAAGTGGTTTCCTTACTATATAGGTAAGGTTATTCTTTTTATCAAGTTTAAAGCGGCCTTCAAGAATTTGTCTGAACTTAGGGAGATTAGATGTTTTGCAGGTTTCGCTGATTACTAATTGATTATAGGGATCAACTTCGTATTTTACCGTTGAGTATCCTTTATTGTGCTTCATAAATAACCTCAATTTTACATATTAACTGCCGGGATGTTTAACGACAGATGTAATAGTGATTTCGTCCTTATTGCTTGAATAAAAGAAAAATATTCTATAAGCACCGGGAGTATTTTGCTGGGCATAAGCTTCAAATACCTTTTCGCCATTAGGCCCTTTTAGTGAATAATATGGATGAGCTTGTAGGCTAGGATGTTTAGGGTTGTTTTCTAGGTATTTGAGCGCTTTTGTGACTGCTTTATATTGCCTTTGTGAGCTTGTGTCCTTTTTTAGATTCTTTAAGGTAAGTATTGCAGATTCAGTAAAGTTTAGTGTAAATTTCATAATGCTTTAAGGAAGCTGTCTAGATTATTAACTTTTTTAGTTTTACCATCGCGGGCTTCTTTAAGGCCCTTTTTTATCTTATTTAGCACTTCGGGTGTCTTGTAAATCCAGGCTTCTTTAGCTAAAATTGAAACCATGGGTTTTAGTAGGATATCTCCCTGAGTTCCTAAATAAACCTGGAATTCATTAATATCAGGTGATCCCATTGCCTTTAGAATTTTTTCACCTAAGCTTATTCTTTTTTTTGTATCTAAAGGTTTCGTATCAATATTAACAAATTTTTCATTTACTTTAATTGTTTCTAACACTTTTTTCATTTATTTTCTCCGCTTACAGTGGTTACTCTCAATACAAAGAGTAGCACAACTACAAGTTATAGTCAAGTGGGAAAAGTAAAAATCCCACCAAAACTAAATCTACAGTATCCTTATCACCGCTTTGTTATTATTTAAGGAAGTGTATATTTTATTACGTTC
>CAYQKA010000106.1:0-2743 GCA_964418055.1 uncultured Planctomycetia bacterium
TGAAGTACCCAAATTGTTCCACGTGGAACAATTTGTAATATAATCTTATTTTAATGAATCTAAGTAATTTTGGACGTCTAAAGCAGCCATACAGCCTGTTCCTGCAGAAACAACAGCTTGTTGATATTTATCATCTGCAACATCTCCACAAGCAAATACTCCGTTTTGAGAAGTTTTAGTACTTCCTGAAGCTACTTTAATATAGCCCTTTTCAGTTAATTCTAAACTATCTTTGAAAAGCTCTGTATTAGGAAGATGCCCAATAGCTAAAAATACGCCATCAACTTCAACTTCTTCTGTTTTATTAGTTTTACTATTAAACAATTCCACTCTCTCTAATTTACTACTTCCTAGAAATTTATTAATCTCAGTAAATTCTAATATTTCTATATCTTTATGTTCTCTTAATTCTTTAACTCTTACCTCTTCGGCACCAAAAGAATTTTTTCTATTTATAACCTTAATATCAGAAGTGAATTTAGTTAAAAAGAAAGCATCAACTAAGGCAGTATTACCAGAACCAACTACCATTACTTTTTTGTCTTTAAAAAATGCGCCGTCACAAGTTGCACAAACTGCGACGCCCTTTCCCCAGAACTTTTCTTCCCCTTCTACCCCTAATTTTCGAGGATTAGTACCAGTAGAAATAATCAATGCTTTTGATAAATAGCTATCATTCTGACCAGTTATCTCGATCTCTCCGTCCTTGATATTAACTTCTTTAGCGACGTCGCTTACTATCCTACAACCATATTTTTCAGCCTGTTGCCTCATTTTCATTATCAATTCAAAACCATCAACTCCATCTGGAAATCCAGGATAGTTTTCTACAATAGTAGTTGTAGTTAACCAACCTCCTGGTTGAGGACCTTCTATCAATAAAGGTTTAAATCCAGCACGAGCTAAATATAGTCCAGCTGTTAAACCAGCAGGTCCTGATCCTAAAATTATTACATTTTTTTTATCCATAATATTTTATAATTATTAATTTAAAATTTTATTAGCCCCAGAATAAATCTCTTCAATATTCAAAATAATAGCTGCTTTAGCCTGTATTGTGGACCCAGATCTTAATTCTTCTACCCATTTAACTGTTTCTTCAAAAATAGGACCATTCTTGTAAACCTCTACATTACCCTTTAATTGATAAGATTTTCCATTATCTTTATCTAAAATAATAAAGGAAATCTGAGAATTATCTTTCAAATTTTTTTCAGTTTTAAAAAATTTATTATCAGCAATTAAAATTTGGCTATCATTATATATTTTTAAAAATTTAACATAAATTAAATTTGGCATCTTATCTTTTGAAGATGTCCCCAATACATATAGTCCCTGTTCATTAATTACCTTTTGAATATATTTAGGTATTTTCATATATTTTATTTTATTAATTTAAATTATATATTCTTTGCACTCCCTATCTACCGGCAAACCACGTCTTACGTGGCAGGCAGGTAACCTCAGATCTGCCTCTGGCGGAAACTACACCACGAGCCCTTATAAGAATTAATCCGTTGACTACCCACTATAATTTTAACTAAAACAAAACTTACAAGCCCTTAATAATGTCCTTTTACATTATAACATTTTAAGCTTTATATCAATAGTTTTAAACTAGTATTGGGTATATATTCATATATATTAAAAACATACTGCTAGCTAGTTTTAAAATGAACAGAGAGGTATAATAAAGATAGTGATTAAATAGCTTTATATAATTTAAAAAATAAATTAAAAATTATGACTGGAATACAAATTTTACAAATTATTAGTATTATCTTCTTACTGTTAGGATTGGGAATGTTAATTAATCCAAAATACCATAGAAAAGCTTTTGAGGATTTAAATGATAATAAATCTAATGTTTATCTTTATGGCTCTATGGGCTTGGTTATTGGATATCTTTTAATTACTTTTAAAGGAGATACAAATGGCTGGTTAATACTTCTACCTATCTTTGGATGGTTAGGAATTATTAAAAGCATTCTCTTTTTCTTGGCTCCAGAATTTCTCATGAGCTTCACTAAGATATTTACTAAGAGAAAAGAGAACCTAATGTTTATTGGTTTATTTGTAACTATTTTTGGTGCTATTCTTGGCTATGTTAGTTTCTTTGTATTGTAAAGATTACCTACGGTAATCTATGTTAGTTCCTCGGCTCGGAAATGGTAAAATTTCGCTTTACTCCACTTTCCCATTTCACTCGCTCTACGTCGCTAATAAACTCTAAAATATAAAACCCTTATTTCTTTGATTCAAGGGTTTTTAGTTTCCTAATAAATGGGGTAAAATTAAAGTATAATTAATTTTAAAAATATGCTTAAAAAAACAATTCAAATTTTATTAATAATCATCTTGCTTAGCGTTATAGCTCTAGTGGTTATCTTCGTTTTTAATCCTGGTGATTTAAGAACTAAAATAATTAGCAGAGGGGTAAATAGTTTTTTAGAAAATACTCTGGATGATTATACTCCTTTAGATTCTAATGAATCAGCCAGCTCAGTAAAAACCGAAGAGGTAGATAATCCTTTATTAAATGATCAGCAAGAAAAAGCTTTGGAAGATATTGGAGTTGATGTCAGTAAATTACCAACAGAGATTAGCCAGGCTATGGCAGAATGCTTTGTTGAAAAACTAGGAGCAGCCCGAACCGACGAACTAGTAAAAGGAGCTACTCCAGGACCTTTAGATATTTTTAAAGCTAAAGATTGTTTAAATAAGTGATATAAATACTTTTATA
>CAYQKA010000107.1:0-2672 GCA_964418055.1 uncultured Planctomycetia bacterium
TGATGATATTGCTTTTATTGCTTCTAATGAAACAACACAATTGGATCATGAAATAGAATATTTTAATAGCACAACCGGGGAATTACAAGCCTGGGTTGAGGTACCAAGTGTATCTTCTACCACTGACACAGTTATTTATATGTATTATGGTAATTCTACTTGTGGTAGTCAAGAAGATGTTGTCGGTACTTGGGATAGTAATCATAAAATGGTTCATCATTTAAATGATTGGACTACTTCTACCACTGAAGACAGTACTTCAAATAGTAATGATGGAACAAAGAGATTAGCAAATGAACCAATTGAAATAAGTAGTGGTAAAATAGCACAGGCACAGAGTTTTGATGGAACAAATGATTACGATAAAATAGCAAATACTGTTATTACTAGTCCTACAGCTCTAACTACTTCTGCTTGGATTAAAAAAGAAAATAGAGGTATTGGTACTTATGAATGTGCTTTACATCATGGAAATGGTACAAGTATTGGGGCTAGTTCTTATTGGATGGGGGTGGAAACTACTAGTAATAATTTAGTTGCTACCATTGGTGCAACAACTGGTGTAGGTTGGGCTGCGGGACGAATAACTCCCAGCACACCAGCAGTTTATATCCAGGAGAAATTGTGACCTGGACCACTGTGTCCTCAGATCCTGATTCTAGTGGAACAGCTGATACAGTAAGTCTTTATGTTTGTTCCACAGCTTCTTTTACCGGAGGAACTTCTCCAGCTTGTGGAGCTACCGAGCTTTGTAATCAAACTGGCCAAGCTTCTAATCCCAGCTGTGGATATTCTATTCCTAATCCTACCCCAGATTCTAGCGACAATGCTGCCTATGGATATATAGTAGATAATCATGGCTTTGTGTCTGTTGGCACTGCCCAGGGAACTAACCAGGCCTATACAGTAAATAATGTTGCGCCAACAATTACTGCCGGAGATATTAGTTTATATGATACAGATGGAAGTGGTGATTTAACTTTATCAGTTTCCAATGGTTTAACCACTGGTTTTTATGTTACCTTTATTGTTTCTGATGGAAATAGTTGTGATAGTAATGAAATATCTTCTGCTGTTATTCATGCTCGTCTTTCGAGTTTAGCTCAGGCTGTCTGTGATGATGATGGTGAGGATGATACTGATACTTGTTATGCTAATGCTCAGGCTGGTAGTGGTGGATCATGTGTCCAAGATACAGGGGTTGATTCTTGTACTGGGACATCTGATTTAACCGTGGGTTGGAAATGTACTTTTCCTCTGAATTATAATGCTGAGCCAACTGTTAGTGGTTCAACTCAAGTAGCAGATACTTGGCGAGTGGCTGTATCAGCTACTGATGATGATACGGCTAGTTCATCTTTGACTGATGATACCGGCAGTGTAGAAATGGGTATGTTCATGTCCTATGCTTTAACAGCTGGTACACCTATATCCTATGGATCATTAAATGTTAATGATGATAGTGGTGAACAAACTTTAATTTTAGAAAGTAGAGGAAATATTGGTTTGGATATGGAAATGTCTGGCGGTAATGTTGGTGGAGATGGTATGTGTGTCGCTGATTATCCTACTTGCGCTGGATTAACTATTGATACTGCTCAGCAGGTTTATAATATAACTGGAGCTCAAGGTTGGACTGCTGGAACGGCATTTTCTTTTTCTGCTACTGAGGTAGAAGTAAATGTACCCAAAGCAACTTCAGTGAGTAATGGTTCAGAGAATATTTATATGTATCTGAGAGTACCTGATGGTACAAAAGTTGGTAATTATGCTGGTCAAAGTATAATTTCAGGTATCACTGGTGAGTCAGGGGATTGGTAATTTAAATTGATAATTTTATATTGAATATTAATTTGTTAAATATGGAAAAATATCCTATAATATATACATAATATTATTAATTTTATTGTATAAAATTTAGTTTTTTGTATAATAAAATTATAATAATTTTAAAATAAAATTTAAAAATAAATAAGAAATAAAAACCATGCTTAAAACAAAAAAAACAATACAAAAACTAATTCTGGCAAGTTTATTAGTGGTTGTCGCTGTATTTAGTGTCAATTTACTAATGTCCTATGTTATTGCTGATACTGTTAATACTTCGGTGACTGTGGGTAATTCAACTCCAACTATTACTGGTAATGTAGTGGAAAGTGTAGCTTCAACTCAAGCTGCTCCGACTGATGTTGGCTTAGGTGTTACTTTTCAAGGAACAGCTAATGATTCTAATGGTGATCAATATTATATGATAATTTGTGATGCAACTGGTGCTTCTCCGGGAGATGATGCTGCTCCTAGTTGTACTGGTGATGCCTGGTGTACTTCTACGGCAACTGCTAGTGACGCTGAAGCTTCATGTACTCATACAACTTTAATTGGCGATGCTGAATCTAATGCTTGGTTTGCCTATGCTTGTGATAAATTAGCCACAGCTCTTTCACCAGCTTGTTCTACTGTAAATCAAGGAACCGGAGATCCTGGTAGTCCTTTTGAAACAAATCATGCTCCAGCTTTTACAGTAGCAAATACTGATGATTCTACTCCAAATCCAAATACTTTGGTAACTTGGACTACAATCGCTTCAGATCCTGATAGTTCTGGATCCGACACAGTTAGTCTTTATGTTTGCTCTACTGCTTCCTTTACCGGGGGTGCTTCACCGGCTTGTG
>CAYQKA010000108.1:0-2657 GCA_964418055.1 uncultured Planctomycetia bacterium
ATTATCCGCACATGACTTAAGTTTTGCTCTAGTTTTGAAATCCTAAGCTCATTAAGGCCTTGCTCTTCTTTAGCAGCATCATATTCAGCATTTTCACTTATATCTCCGTGATCTCTGGCTTTTCCTATAGCCACAGACAACTCCCGGCGCTTGACGGTTTGCAGATATTGCAGCTCTTTTATTAATTTTTCATGACCTTCGCGGGTTAAATATACAGTACTCATGTTATTTGCAGCCTCCATTAATTGTTCATATTTTTATAACTCATTATACACTATCAAAACCAACGGAAGAAATTTATTTAACTGCACTCTCACCGGCTAAATACCCGGTTGAAAAAGCAGATTGTAAATTAAATCCACCTGTATCAGCATCAACGTCTATGATCTCTCCTGCAAAATACAGCCCTTTAACCAAACGCGATTCCATTGTCTTGGGATTTATCTCTTTTAATGAGATGCCCCCCTTGGTAATCATAGCCATATTAATGGGTCTGGGTTTAAGTATTTCAACAGGCAAAGCTTTAAATAAAGTTAACAGCTTTTTTCTTTCCTGTAAAGTAATCTGACTTACAGTTTTATCAGGTTCTATAGCAGATAATTCCAGAAAGACATCTATGAGACGTTGAGGCAACATGCTCCTTAAAAAATACTTAATACCTTTTTTAGGATTTGCCTTAAATTCTCTTAAAAATTTAGCATCTATCTGGGCATTGGATAAAGCCGGCTTTAAATCAATAAAAGCCATGACTTTTTTACCTTCTTTGAGTAAGTCAACCACCTGTCCACTTAAAGTTAAAACTAGAGGACCGGATATTCCAAAATCAGTAAACATAAGTTCTCCAATTTCAGAAATCATCTTTTTCTTTCCATTTGAAAATGTAATTCTAATATTTTTTAAAGGAAGTCCTTGTAAAAGTTTAGGATATTTATCTTTAGTCATCAACCCGATTAACCCAGGACGCAAACTAACTACCTTATGGCCTAATTCCTCAGCTATTTCTAGGCCTTCTCCCGAAGAACCCGTAGCTGCATAAGAGACTCCACCAGTACATATTATAACCGCATCACATAAAATACCTTTCTTGCCTATAACTTTAATACTAGTTACTTTATTATTACTAATAATAATATTATCAACTTTCGAATTATAAATTATTTTAACCTTATTTTTAGTTAATTCTCGCCTTAAGGCATCAAGTATATCTATAGCTTTATCACTTTCAGGAAAAACACGTTGCTGTCTTTCTGTCTTTAACTTTACACCTCTATGCTCAAAAAAATCCATTAAATCCTCTTTAGAAAAAGTCTTAAGGGCATCTCTTAAAAACTGGCCATTACCTGAGAAACGCTCAATAAAACTCTCTAAATCTGAATTATTAGTTAAATTACAGCGTCCCTTACCTGTTAATAAAAGTTTTTTGCCTAATTCCGCATTCTTCTCTATTAAAATAATTCTACATCCAAGCTCTGATGCCCGAATAGCCGCCATCATCCCTGAAGGGCCACCACCCATAACTACAATATTTTTATCTTTCATAACTACTATTATACACTTAAATAAAAATCCCTTGCAATTTATTATTGCAAGGGATTCATCTATGATATTTTAAGATCGAATACCTCTGGTAAATGAAAATCCTAATCTTTGCCGATAATAGCCAGAGCCGTCTTTATGCCGTCCGCGCCACTTGATATTATACCACCAGCCAGCCCACTGCCTTCTCCAGCTATATAAAGATTATTAAAACCAGCTGAGAGCCTGTTTTCTTCTCTAATAACCTGAATAGGAGAGGAGCTCTTACTCTCAAGGCCCATAATAACACCTAACTCAAATCCTTTTACTTTTCTGCTAAAATCCTTGAGCCCTCGCTTAAGCGCTCTGCTTACCTCAAACGGCAGTAAATCCCACAACGCCGTCTTCTTTAATCCTAAAGGATAACTCGTTTCAGTAATAGTTGAAACATCCTTTCTACTAATAAAATTCCTGATAGTACAAGCTGGAGCTTTATAACCGTCTGAGTATTTATAAAAACGCTTCTCAAGGTTCTCCAACCATTCAAGAGCTTTTAGAGGAGTTGCCACATCGTATAAACTGTTTAAGTTAATTCCGGCTACACACGCTGCATTTGCAAATTCACCACTTCTACTATGCAAACTCATTCCGTTTACTATATTTGTGTTCTTATAAGCTGTAGCTGGGATAATTCGTCCACCAGGACACATGCAAAATGTATACACCGGCAAACCGCCTTCTCTTGTAGATATCAGACGATATTCAGCCCCTTTAATCCCTGGTAAACTTTTGTGTCCCCATTGAGCTTGATTAATAATTTCTTGAGGATGTTCTATTCTACAGCCTATAGAAAAATCCTTTATACGAAATCCAACTCCTTTTGCAATTAGCATCCGGTATGTTTCATAGGCGGAATGTCCTGGAGCAATAATAAACTCATCAGCTGCTAATGTACCTGAAGTTGTTATAGCCTCAGAAACTGTTCCATCTTTAATCTTTAAGTCTTCTAGTAATGTTTCAAATAATACTTTCCCACCAATACTTAAAAAATTTTCTCTAAGTGTGGAAACAAGTTTTTTAAGGTTATCGCTTCCTAAATGAGGATGCGCCATATACCTAATCTCTTCCGGTGCACCAGCATC
>CAYQKA010000109.1:0-2642 GCA_964418055.1 uncultured Planctomycetia bacterium
CTAATTATATCTTTCTAATATTAATTGTGAGTGTATGTGGTTTTTAAAGGTTTTGTAGGATTATTGGAAGTCTAAGTTTAATTATATAAATGCTTATAAATAATATTGGATAACTTATAGAAAGATGAAAACCATTAAAGATGAATTAGATAAGATCTTGCCAGAGAATTTTAGGGTAGAATATTCTTTAAAAAGTATAGAGGAGAATGAAAGATCTCTTTTCTTTTGTGTTCATAAAAATGGGGGTTTTACATCAGATAATTCAAGAAGAAAATTATATATTTTTTCTAATGGAAAAATAGAAGAGGCTAAGGTTAAAGATTTTACAAGATATCTTGATGGGGGCACTACAGATATAAGTTATATATTTAAAAATGCAGAAGGGTCTTTACATATTCCTGCACAACATAAAATTTCTCTTTTCAAAGAGAAAATGACCAATATCTATGGGCAGAAAACAACTGAATTAAGTGTAGCTTAAACTTTTGTAGACTTATTGAGATCCGTAAAAGATAATCTTTTTTTCACTAATTTTTTTATCAGTCCTTTGCACATTATCAAATTTTGTTTGACCTTTTTTAAACCGTGTTCTTCATAGTCTTTAAGGAGTTGTATTTCTAATCTATTAAGTGCCTCGCTTTTACTAGCCTCTGCAACTTGAAATCTTTCTCCAGAAACTATTTGGTTAGCATATGCTCCTACATAGACATTATATTTTTTTTCTATAAAAATTTCAAGAACTAGTGGCTTTTAAGGATTTCCCTTCTAATTTGTAGAATTTTGCGAGGGAATTGGGCTTCCAATATAATGCTCATAATTTCTTTGAATTATTCCCAAATCTTTCATGCCCATTTTAACTGCTTTTATATAGAGCTCTTTCATTTGATTTCTAATGTTTTTTAAGAAATCTCTTTCCTCTCTTGTAGCAATAAGGGCGTGATCCTCTGTATCTTCTTTAATTATTTTAGAATATTGTCCATCTTTCATGGTATTTGTATTGTTATATATTTTCTCAAATGGTGCCAATTTTTCATTAAGCACTTTAGTTGCTTTTGCTTCCTTTTCTCCAACTTCCACCATTTTAAAAAGTAATTTTTTTTGGTCAAAACTTGCAATTTTCATAAAAGTATCAATTGAGGTGGGCATAATTCAATTATTAAAAAATTGTTTATAATAATTTATATGTTGTAAAATATATTTAATTCTAATCACTCTTCAATAATTTAATCTCTCTAATCTTTCCTAGTTTTTCATATAATACTTTTAACTTTTCTTTAATTTCTTCTTTTTCTTCATCTGATATATTTAATTTCAAAAGCTTTTCATATATTTGAGAGGCTTGATTTCTCTTTAGATTTTTCTCTAATTCTCCTGCGATTTCTCTATAAAATGATTTTATTTCTTCTACAATTTCTTTTCTTTGTTCAAGTGTTGCTTCTGATAAAGCTCTTTTAATTGCTTTATCTGCTCCAGCAAAATTAAGCTTCTTAATATAAGTCTTAGCCTCTAAAACAAAATATTTTATTTTCTCTCTAAATATAATAGAATTCATACCTGCACTTCGATATGATTTTGCAGCATCATCAAACATTCTACGGTCCCCATATATTTCAGCAAGTTTAAGATATGCAAATTTACGCATTTCAATTGGAGGCGTTAAATTAAGATATTTGTTTAGGTAATCTATTTTTACAAAATCTCCTTTATCAGAAAGAACTTCATCCACTTCGTTTTTAAGCATATTTTTAGTTAACATCTTAAAATAAAGACTATGAATTATTTAAGGATTTTGGATGAGGATTACCCTTTAATTATAGAATTGAATTTGGTAAGATGTTTAATATCTTTAAGTTCATTATTAAATAGACTTTTAACTTTTTTATTAATATCTACATTCACACTAGATAAAAATTCAATTCCACCTTTTTCACCTTCTGAGGTTTTTAAAGCACCTATTATAACATTCATATTTTCATAAAAATATAAACTCACTCTATGAAAATAAATTTCCTCTTTATTCTGTCTATTGTCTGAATCAACATGTGGAAGATCTGAAAGTATTCTTTGAGAAGAGTCTTCAAAAAAGTTTTTATATTTAATATATATTTCAGCAGAACTTAAATTTTCATCTTCTAAATTAATTTCAGCACGCATATAATGATGTCCTGGAGCAATCTTTGAGATATTCATATTTTATATATTCTAAAGAAGTTTAAAAATATTAGTATAATAAAGGATATGAGATTAAAATTCATTCTTTACTTCTACGAATAGTAGATTGATTTAATTTGTTTTGGCAGCTAATTTTTTAATTAATACTGCTTCCAAAAAACTTTTTCTCTTAGAAAGTTGAGTTATATGTTCTTCTTGACTTATTATCTCTGCTTCTTCAAGTCCGCTGTAATATTTATAAACATCTGTCCTCATAGGAATTGTTCTACACACTTCAAGAAAATCATTTAATGTGATAATCTTTTAATTACCAGATAAAACTGCTTCATAAAAAACATCATATACGTCTCCCATATTAATCTTTCAATAGAAATCTTATTTAAAAACATAACTATAATAAAAAATATAAGAATAAATTTATTTCTTCTTTGTAATTTCAGTACACATACCAGCAGCAACAGTTGAACCTG
>CAYQKA010000110.1:0-2632 GCA_964418055.1 uncultured Planctomycetia bacterium
CTTATAAGCATGGTAGGCCTTTACGGATGTACAACTACTCAAAAAGGTGCAGGAGTGGGTGTTTTAGGTGGTGCTGGCTTAGGTGCTATAATCGGACATCAATCTGGTCATGCAGTTGAAGGTGCTGCGATAGGGGCTGCCGCCGGTGGTCTTACGGGTGCTTTAGTCGGTGAACAGATGGATAAAAAATTCTGTCCTACATGTGGTAAAACATTTCCTTCTGATGTAGAGTTTTGCCCTTATGACGGTACAGAGCTTCAGTGGAAACAATAAAGAAAGTAAATAGTGAAATTAATAAAGGGTGCAACATAATAGTTGTGCCCTTTTTACTATTATGACAATTCCCAATATAATTACTTTATTCAGAATTGCTTTAACGCCAGTTTTTATTTATATGGTGTGCTTAAGTGCTTCTACGGGTGAGGGGCATTATAAGTATATTGCTTTATGTATTTTTATCACTATCTCCTTAACTGATTATTTGGATGGCTATTTAGCTAGGAAACTTCATCAGGAATCGTCTTTAGGGCGCATTTTAGATATAGCGGCTGATAAATTTCTAATTATTAGTGCAGTAATTGTTTTAGCTTTTCTAAAAAATTTACCACTTCACTTGCCTTATTGGGTGGCAATAGTTATTCTTCTGCGTGATCTATTGTGTGTAATTGCTGTTGTCTGGCTAGGCATCAAGACAAAGGGGTTTTATGTTAAGCCGAATATTTTTGGTAAAATAGGCATAGCATTAGAAATGGTGATGGTGATCTCTATTTTACTTGTTTTTAAATATAGTTTTATTGTTTGGCAAGTTGCTGCTCTTTTTGCTATTATTTCAGCTATTGTTTATGCGTTTGAAACTCAGAAGGTTATCAGGGGGAGAGAATGATTTTATTAGTAGTGGGTATAATTTTGGCTTATTTACTAGGAGCTATTCCTTTTGGCTATCTTATTGCTAAATATGGGGCTAAGATTGATATTCGCAAAGAAGGTAGTGGTAATATTGGTGCAACTAATGCTTTAAGGATTATGGGTAAAAAGGTTGGTGTGACAGTTTTGATTCTAGATCTCTTAAAAGGCACGGTAGCTGTTATGCTAATTGGGAGGTTATTTTATCAAGGTGCTGCAGGATCCAATCAACTGGCCTATGTTTATATAATTGCGATAGCTGCCATCTGCGGCCATATATGGACAATATTTTTATCTTTTAAAGGTGGTAAAGGAGTTTCAACCGCACTCGGAGTTTTAATTGGGCTCAGTTCCTATGATGTAAAATTTGGACTTATATTATTAATGGCTTTATGCGCTTGGTTTTTAGTAGTTTATTTTTCAAAATATGTATCACTTGGTTCAATTGTAGCAGCTATTGTTTTGCCTATAGGATTAAGTATTTTTATAAGAAGTCTACCAGCTTTAATTTTTGGCATTATGGTGGTTTTTATCGTAATTTACAGTCATAGGCAAAATGTACATAGATTATTAACTAATACTGAGAAAAAGATTCAACTTTAGTAAAATATATTGATTATAAAAAAAATATCTGTTAAAATGGCGACGCGATGATGAAAAAAATATCTGTTATAGGTGACGGTGGGTGGGGAACAACATTAGCTATTCATTTGTCTAAAAAAGGACATGAGGTAACGCTTTGGTCTGCGTTTAAGCCGTATGTGGCTATACTTCGTCGAAGCAGAAAAAATAGTAAGTTTTTACCAGGCATCAATATACCTAAAGCAATAAACATTACCTCTGACATAAAAGAGGCTATGGAAAATTCTGAGATTATTGTTTTGGCTGTGCCGTCGTGTTATATCAGACAAGTTCTTTTGAAAATAAAGAAAACAAATTATAAAAAAAGCTTATTTTTAAGTGTTTCAAAGGGAATTGAAGAAAAAACACACCAGAGAGTTTCTGAAATTATTTATAAAGTGCTTGGTAAAATTAATTTAAGTATTCTTTCTGGGCCTAATATCGCTTATGAAGTAGCTAGAGGGTATCCGGCAACATGTGTAATTGCTTCTAAGTCTATGAGTCAGGCTAAAACTTTGCAGAAAGTATTTACTAATGATAAGCTTAGAGCTTATACCAGTAATGATCTTTGTGGGGTGGAATTGGGAGGCTCATTAAAGAATATAATTGCCATTGCTGCCGGTATTTCTGATGGACTTGGATTTGGAATGAATGCCAAGGCAGCTATTGTTACTAGAGGTTTGGTGGAAATGGCACGTTTCGGGGTCGCACTTGGAGCCAAGAGAGAAACTTTTAATGGTTTAAGTGGTATGGGTGATCTGGTCACTACTTGTATGAGTGGCCATAGCCGGAATCACTCTGTAGGCCAAAAAATAGGTGAGGGTAAAAAACTAAAAGATATTATAACTCATATGGACATGGTAGCTGAAGGTGTTAAAACCACAAAAAGTGTCTATAAGTTAAATAAGAAGTATAAAATAAATATGCCGATAACTACTGAAATTTACAAAGTTCTCTATAACAATAAATCTCCTCTTAAAGCAGTTAGTGATTTAATGCTGAGAGAGAAGAAAATGGAAGATTAGCAAACCGGGGTGTGGCGCAGCTTGGCTAGCGCGCTTGAATGGGGTTCAAGAGGTCGCTGGTTCAAATCCAGTCACCCCGACCA
>CAYQKA010000111.1:0-2598 GCA_964418055.1 uncultured Planctomycetia bacterium
TAACAAAAATGATAGCTGAAAACTTAATACTAAAAGAAAAAATAGGGCATTCTCTTCTCTGCAAATTGAACACAGAAAATGATAAAACAAAAGTATTAATAAGCTTAAATGAGGTTAACAAAAAACAGGAATTTCTAAACAAAAACAAGGAATTAAAATTAATAACAGATGAAATACTAAGTAAGATAAAAAACAAAGTTATATCTGCTGCTATATTTGGCTCTTATGCCAAAAACACCCAAACAAAAGAAAGCGACATAGATTTGTTTATCTTAGCAAAAAAAAGTTTTGATACAGCAGAATTAGTAAAAAATATCTATGCAAAATACGGCAAAGAAGTATCTCTTCTAATCATTACGGAAAAACAACTAACAAACCAAAAAAACAAGCCAATAATCAAGGAAATACTTAAATATCATATAATCCTAACAGGATTTGAGAATTTTATTAATCTAATGTTTTAAAATGAAGCCTAAAGATATTATAACCAAAGCTTTTAAGAGGGAAATCCAATTAGAAAGAGGATTAAAAATAATAACTCCTAATAGAGATTTAGTTAAATCCCATGTTGACAAAGCAGACCATAATCTCATTGTAATGACTGATTTAAATAAGTTAGGGCATTCTGATTGGGTTGTTATAACTGCCTATTACTCTATGTATCATTCAGCCATGGCTGTCCTGTCAAAAATAGGATTAGACAGCAAGGATCACGCAACAACTGTAGCTATTTTGGAATACTTTTTTGGTGAAAAAATAGAAAAATCCTTATTAAACAGATTTAACGAGTTGAAAGAGAAGAAAGATAAGCTAGAAGCAATAAAAATAGAAGGAAAGTACATTGATTATTTGTGGAAAACAAAAAAAACAAGGGAAACAATGCAATATGGGATTGCTACTACATATAAAGAAACTGATATTATAATAAATAATGCAAGGGAATTTGTAACAAAGATTAAATTACTGCTCAATGATATAAATGAGGATTTTGTTAATATATCTGTTGATGAATTAAAAGATTTATGGAATTTTGCAAAAAAGATGCTTTATTAAATTTCTAATTCTTTTTAATTGAATCAAGGAGATTAGAAGACCAGAGCATGGCCACATCAGCATAATAAAACATTGTCTTATAGGGAGTGCCATTAGGATTAAAGACCTCAAGATAATTCTTATACTTCTCAACATTCTTAATGTACTGGCCAATATACTCCCTTGACTTTTCCTTATCAATCTTTTTAACAACATCAATAAAGCACTGTCCAAGATTTGTCCAGATAGCATTGCCCTCATAATTAGGAACTAAAATACTATGCAATAACAAATATTTTCCCACCTTCTCTTTTGTATATTTTAAAGGAAAAGGTTTATCCAAACCATCCTGACGTATTACATCCAATGATAATTTAATCATTTTCTTTGAATCAAACAATCCGGTCCAGTATGGAAAAACATTTGCATCTCCAGATACATAGTCTAAACCAGAAAGATCATCCAGAAAATAATTTCCTGTCCAGAAATTATCTTTTATTATCTTCTTAAAGTCATAACCCTTAAATGGATTATAAAGCTTAAAATAATCAATGTCATTGCTCAGCATTGCAATCATTGAGTTATTATAAGCAGAAGAGCTCCTTAATGCATTATCCTTCATTGAGGAAAAATAAATATTTTTCTTAATCAGCCCTGTATCAGCATCAAATGAATTAAAAAAAGCTTTTCTTATTTCCTTTTCTAAGAAAAACTTATGCTTCAACAGCAGCTCTTTTGCATCAGCCAATCTTATTGAATGCATAAGATAAGCAAGTGACTCCGGTGTATAAAATGGAAAGTCAAGAGCATAACCCTGATAAATTGTGGTAGTTATTTTATTATTCCTTGAATAATTATCCAATGCAAATTTAAGTGTTTTAACAACCTTCTCCCTATAGCCAAGATTCAATAATGCCTGCACACTAATTCCAAAATCCCTTATGTAAAAACAGGAAAAATGCCCTGCACTTGCCTGAAAATAACTCCCGTTCCAGCAATCATCAACAACCTGCCTCAATATCTGCTTTGCATTGCCATTATATTTTCTTATGCCTCTGAATCTAACCCTAATTGACCTATTAAAAATGCCAAGCCCTTTTTTCAGTAAGATAGGTTTCATTTTTTTGATTATTACTTATCGTTATTTCTTTTAGTAATGATTCTAATAAACAGTTAATTTTTATTATTGTTTCCGGTTATATCCTTAAACTTGATCTTATGCAATGCAAGGTATGACAAGCCTAAAAATACCCATATCATATCCCTTCCCCTGATAACAATGCTGAGTGCAAGACCTACACCCTTGCTTATCCCTAATAGGGCAGATGCAGATGACTGCCCAAACTCCAAAGCACCAAGAGCAGCAGGAACCGGAATTATGTAAGCAAGACCAACAAGGGAAAACACAATAAAAACAGCTGCAAATGATGCATTATATCCCAATAAAAGCAACGCTAATTTATATTCAAAAAACATCAAAATCCATGTCAAAAGGAAAGCAAGCGATGCATTCCTGAACCCCTTTTTATTGTACTTAAAAAAGTAAATCAAATGATATTCCATGCC
>CAYQKA010000112.1:0-2594 GCA_964418055.1 uncultured Planctomycetia bacterium
TGCCGAGGCCCAAGAAGGTACTGTATAAGTCCCGCCCGATGTAAAGATTTGCATAGCAGCAAATGGATAGCCGAAAGTTAACTTAGAACCATCCCACTTTATATAATCAGTAGCATTACCTATATTAAGTACATACTTACTACTATAATATCCCAAGAATACTCCAGCGACTGTACTTACATATGACGTTTTTCCAGTGGTTCGTAAATACCCACTAGCATCTAATGTAACAGTTCCTAAATTCGCTGCAATTGCTGAGAGAGTTGTTACGTTAATCGCCCCAGCCTCAATTGTACTAGTGTATATTTTACCTCCATCAATGTAAGTAGTATTTCCTGTCCTTGACCACCCAGCTACCGAAGCTGCAGCTAGACCAGCAACTCTTGCAGTATCATATGCTGTATTGGCAGCAGTTTGGTCAGCACTAGCGTCAGTACATTTAGCAACGGTGTATCCAACTGGAAGCAACCCAGTTACTCCAGCAGAAGTTAAACGTATCTTACCTGCCGAAATAGCTGTTAAATTAACTTTGCCACTTACAGTCCCATCATCTATGTCATCTAAATCTCCAGTCGCTTCTACAAGAACGATGTGTCCGGCACTTATATCAGTAGATAATACTTTACTATATCCACCACCATCAGCTATGTCACTTAAATCACCAATACCTTCTGCAAGTAGAATATGCCCTGCAGATATGTCAGTAACTAACACCTTACCATAAATTCCATTTTCTATATTGTCAATAGTTCCAGTACAAGTAGCCAACGTAATATGTCCAGAGCTTATATCAGTTACTAACACCTTACCATAAGTTCCATCCTCAATACTATCAAGCGAGCCTATACATTCGGTTAATAGTATATGTCCCGCACTTATATCTGTAAGAGCCACTCTACCATACAAAGTTCCGTTCATAATATCATCTAAAGTACCAACAGACTCCGTTAATAGAATATGGCCAGCACTTATATCAGTAGATAGAACCTTCCCATAAATACCATCTGCTATATCGTCTAGGTCTCCAACCACTGCGGTCATCAAGATGTGTCCGGCACTAATGTCTAATATATTTACTCTACCCCAAGTCTCACCATCTACTATATTATCTAATGTTCCAATACATTCGGCCAATACTATATGCCCACCAGTTATATCAGAGAATAATACCTTCCCATAATTCTCGCCATCTTCTATATTATCCAGAGTACCAGAAGCAGCTGATAATAACACAACTCCCGCATTTAATGAGGTAGCTAAAACTTTAGCATAGGCACCATTACTTATATTGTCAAGACTACCAACTGCCTCAGAGAGGAGAACCTTACCATTCTCCAACGCTGCAATAGCTATCCTCACATATGCAACACCATCTATAACATCATCCAGATTGATAATCCAATCATCCTCTTTAATCATATCAACTTCAAATTTCTGAGTCACGACATCACCTTCAAAATCAATAGTTTTTATAACATCAAGGTTAAATATATTTTCTACAGAGTCTGCACTTACACCACTTAACTTCAAATTGTAAGTCTTAACACTACTTACTTCTACATCACCTTCATTTAATATCTTTAACTTAATAGTAGACATTTAATCAGTAACCACTATATAATCGTTATACAAATCGTCTAAGTTAGAATCCACATAATCAGCTAAAGTCAGTCTAATAGAATGTATTCCTATCGACACAGCCGCGATATCAAGATCACCTAACGCATCAGTAGTTCCCTTAAGTGCACCATCTAAATAAACACTCACACCTACTAAATCAACATCAGTTACAAAATCCTTTATGCTTATAGTAATATTTGCTGTACCTACAGCTGACGCAGACACATGAACAGAGTCCCAATCAATATCATCTGCATCAAGTGAGGTAACATCTATATGAAATCTCAACCCATCATCAGAGGGCATAGCATTATGACATTCAACTAAACTTTGTTTGTTACGAGGGTTAGAAGAATATCGTCTCAGACCACCAGTTAATCCTTCTTGAAAAGTGTATTGAAAGCCTCTCATTTTATAACCCCTTCACTTCCTCATCAGTTAATTTAGTAAACTCACTGAGCAGGAAATCTTTCTTAATCATATCCTTTGATGACATCTCATATAGTATCCCTATCCATACACCAAGCACCTGTACGTCTTCCTGAGGAGTTACTTTTATAGTAAACATATCTCCTGGGTTTACAGTGAAGTCAGGGTAGATTATATCAGAACTCTTCTTCACTTTCTGAGTTGTCTGAAGTGACGCTCCGGTAATACCATTCTTAATATTCAATAGTATATCTACTGACTTACTCGTCTGCTCAAAGTGATAGCAAAGGCTAGTAATTTTCCCTGACGCAGGAAACATCATCCTTGTTACTACATCATCAGCATCAGGAGATTCGACGTAACTGAAAAAGGGGGTAGGTGATACTACAGCGACCATTTTCGTACTCATCTTCCTACTCATTCTCTGGAGAATTACTTCTATATTCTTAATCTTATCATCAGGAGTTTTTCCTTTAACCTTCAGTTCTCTCTTCACAATATCCTCCTTACCCTTCTATTTGAGTAACGCCAGCGATGTCACTCTC
>CAYQKA010000113.1:0-1072 GCA_964418055.1 uncultured Planctomycetia bacterium
CAACATGTGGCGATATAGTAAAATTCACAACTGCAACTGCAAGATTATTGAAGAAAAGACATTGTGGGGACAGACTGTGTGTCGAATTTGGCTGGTAGGTAAAGATGAAGTTGTTCAGGTTCCAGCATCTGATCTTACAGTGGTTGATGTAGGCAGCTCTTCTTCAAAAAGAAATTATAACAGCCCGAATTCTAGGATAGCGAGTCTTGCCGCGGCTGGTCGTGTTTTTGATGCAATAGAAACTTGTGGCAGTTCTATGGCTGATGGTGTTTTATTGGCACCTCTGGAATCGGCGGTGACTCCATTGCCGCATCAGTTGAAAGTTTTAGAAAGGGTTATAAATGCTAATCCTTCTCGGTTTTTGTTAGCTGATGAGGTGGGACTTGGTAAAACAATTGAAGCAGGCTTGGTTCTACGTGAAATGAAGTTACGCGGACTTGTTGAAAGGGTTTTGGTGGTATCTCCAACTGGATTGATTAATCAGTGGATTTCGGAAATGAAAGTGCATTTTAATGAAAAATTCCATCTTTTTATACCTCGCGAATTAGAAGAATTCAGTAGATATTTTCAGGCAACTAAAGATCAATTAGTGATGGATGACGAATTTGATGAGTCGTCAGAATTTAATCCCTGGACATTAAGCAATAATGTTATTTGTCCTATGGATGCGATTAAGCCTATTAGTAAGCGTAAAGGTTGGACTGCAAAGGATGTGGAAAAATATAATGCAGAAAGATTTTTTAACGTTATTAATGCGGGTTGGGATTTAATAATAATTGATGAAGCTCATAGAGTTGCTGGGACTGATCCATCCGTAGCTAGATTTAAACTTGGTTGGGGTTTGGGGCAGGCAGCACCGCATCTTTTGCTCTTATCTGCAACTCCGCATCAAGGTAAAGGTGATGCCTTTCATCGTCTTTTTACAATATTAGATCAAGATGCTTTTCCTGAGGAGAGCGATGTTACACACAAAAATATAAGGCCATACTTTATTAGAAATGAAAAAAGAAGTGTTGTGGATGGTAATGGAAAACTGATATTTAAACCACGAAAGACAAGAACGATAACGGTT
>CAYQKA010000113.1:1172-2577 GCA_964418055.1 uncultured Planctomycetia bacterium
GATGTACAAATTTTGATTTCTACGGAGGCTGGTGGTGAAGGTCTTAATTTGCAATTTTGTCATGTTGTTGTTAATTATGATATGCCTTGGAATCCTATGCGTATTGAGCAGAGAATCGGAAGAATTGATCGTATTGGACAAAAAAAAGAGGTGCTTGCGATAAACATGATGATCTCCGATACGGTTGAATGTAGAGTCAGAGAAGTTATTGAAACAAAACTGGCAATTATTTGTTCAGAGCTCGGAGTAAATAAGATAGGAGACATCCTTGATTCTGCAGATATTGGAAAAATGTTTGAGGGTATTTATGTCGAATCAATAAAAAAGGAAGATGTTTCTCGGATGGATTCTGCATTTAATGAACTGCGGAGCAAGCTAAAAACTGTTTGTGAATATGAGAAATTATATTTGCCGGTAGAACAGGTAGCAGATGGTGGTGTAAGTGATTATATTAGGCATCCTTTCCCCTTTTGGGTTGAGCAAATGGTTATTGGTCACATTTGTAACATGGGAGGGAAAGCAGAGAAACGTTTAGATGGCTGGACTTTAACATGGCCAGATGGTGTAAAATACCAGGCTGTTGTTTTTACTGCTGATGAAAGCGAAAGATTCCCCTATGCGAAATTCCTTTCTATCGGGGACAAAAAAGTGCAAGCTGCTTTAGATGACTTGAACCGGCATTCATACAACTTGCAAATTGATTTTTTAAGGATTAATGGTCTTCCCGAGACGGTAGTAGGAATTTGGTCTCTTTGGCGATTTCGTATAAGCACTTCGGGAAAAATGAAAACTCGAATACTTCCATTATTTGTACATGACAATGGCAAGGTTTTTCCATCTACAGCAAAGGCAGTATGGGATGCGTTGATCACAAATGAATTTTCTGTCGAAAAATCAACGCAAGATACAAGCATAATCGATAGATTGTTTCCAATCGCAGAAAAAACATTTGAAGGAATTTATCATGAGATGATGGAGCTTTGTTCGAGTGAGCACAAAGCGGCATGTGACAAAAAGGAACATATGTTTAAATCTAAGCAAAGAGCGATTAATAAAATTGGTATAGAAAATATTCGAGAATCGAAATTAAAGAAACTCATTGCAGAAAAAGAGTCTTGGAGAAAAAAGATGGATAGCACGCAGCATCTTTTGCCGGAGTTGCAATTAATTTCTGCATATCAGATAAATACTAAAGGATTGTAAGTGTTATGAGTTGGAGAAATGCAATATTAAACGAATTTGTTAAGGGGGTATCAAAACTTACCTTAGTTGCCGATCCAGATGCTTTGCTTTCAGAAGAAAAGTTGGCATTTGCGTTGCGGGAAAAAGGCTTTGATGTGATTGAATTTAATGATCATGTAGAATTTCGTTATGCATATGAATCAAATTATCGTTCAATTTGGGA
>CAYQKA010000114.1:0-1119 GCA_964418055.1 uncultured Planctomycetia bacterium
GAAAAATGCATTGTACCAAATGACAGGGAGGCACGATTGCTCAAAGTTCGAGTTTGAGGAGGTAAGGGAATGAGCGAACAAATGTTACTATTAGAGATTGTAGACGGTGATGGGTTCAAGTCTTATGTAAGAGAACATGACCTTGCAGGAGTACTTGAAAAAGAAATTCAGAAACTAGAGATTGGTGGTAAAATATCAATCGAAAAAACTGATATGACTGAAGAACAGTTTGATAATAATTGGGCTGAAATAGAGAATTATTAAGGAGATTTAAAATGAATAAGGTGAAAATGCAAGAAGTAGCGGATTTTTTCGGGATGTATTTAGGAATTGATAGGAAGGGAATATTTCTCTATGAAGATAAGCCTAAGCTTATACATAAAGAATATGAACCTAACACCAACACCGCCATAAATGCCCTTTTCTATGATGAAGATATGGAAGAAATACCGATTGACCTGACTAAGGTAAAGATACCTTCCCTATTCACCCCGTATTCTTCTATTGTGCTTGAATTTCGAGTTGGGAAGATTCTTAGGGGTGCTGGAGTAGAAGATGAAGTGATCGCCCAAGTAATAAAGGAGTTGTGATATGAGAGAAAAAGATCAATCTAATGAAATCAGTGATGAAGCCTACAAAAGGGTTATGGAAGACTATTATAAGGAGGAAGATAACCGAGTAAATAGTAAAAGTATTGAGCATAGGGCATGGGATATTCTAGCAAAGAGGCTTGAGCACCTTAACGGTTTCGTAGGGAATCGGGCTACGATGGGAAAGATCAACGAAGAGTTTGAGAAAGCTTTAGCAAAAGCAAAGGAAGAGTATAGCAATGCTTGAAAGAAATAAGGAACAGATCAAAAAGGATATGGTTCTAGCACAAGAGGTACAGTGGGTGAAACTCAATGAGAATTCACACAAGGGATACTACGGATACCTTACTCTTAAGGAACTCTATGTCCTTATGATAGAGGAAACTGAAGAGCTGTATGACGCATTGGGCCTTGGTAATCTGGATGAAATTGAAAGAGAAACTGGTGATGTCATGAATTTTGGGGTGATGATGATTGCCAAAGCTAGGAGAATGAAGGAAGAACAATGCCTAAACAAATAAATATGTTC
>CAYQKA010000114.1:1219-2563 GCA_964418055.1 uncultured Planctomycetia bacterium
AGATTCAGAAATGAGATTTACAGTAGGGCGTTGAATACGTTTGCACCTCTCAAGAAGATTGACAGAATTCTTTGGTATGATGCAGATCAATTAGAATTAACAGAAGGCCAGAAAGATATATTGAATATCGAATGGGGTGAAAACGGTGGAGAGGTGATAGAAAAACAACTCAACGATTTTATGTACCAATGTATAGGAGGTAAGAAGATATGAACTCACGCCAGAAATGCCTTCAAGCATTACAAAAATTACGCAGAATACAAGAGGCTGATGATAACGGATATGTAAAATGTATTTCTTGCCCTCCTAATGCTCCTATGATCCCTTGGAAAGATGCACAAGGCGGGCATTATATTGGTAGGGCTAACAGGGCTACTGAATTAGAGCCAGATAATATATGGCCCCAATGCAAGCACTGTAACGGCCCACTAGAGGGAAACCATGTGATGTATCGCTTCAATCTTATCAACAGGATAGGGATTGAACGGGTAGAGAGGTTGGAGAAGATGGCGTTAGCTAGGGATAATCCAGATTTACTGCTGGAACTCTCACCGGAAGATAGGGAGATAGTAACCCACAAAATGACAGATGCCGAGTACAATAACCTGAACAACAATCTTAGGAGAAAGATAAACAAGTTGTTATCAGAAAAAGGGATACGCCACTGTTAGAAGTAGCGCATCAAATAAGGTTACACTTTATAGCCCCTTCACCGGGGCTTATTTTTTTGTCTTTTTATTTGGAATTTATGATTTTCATAGATGATTCTAAGTACTTGTCATAGGATTCTATATACGTACCACGATTATCATACCCTTCCTTCAATATGCCCAAGTTTATCACCAACACCTTCAATGCTTCCTGGATATCTTCCGGTACTTTCTGCAAAGGTTTTGTCTGAGGGATAGGAAGAATCTCAGTGAACTTAGGGACATTGAACGTAGTATTTATCGGTGTCGCACAACTACTTAATGTCAGAGTTAATAGAATCAACAAGATCATTAGCAACCTTAATGACTTCTTCCGGGGTTTTAGCTTCTTTGACTTTTTCAATTACAGCCTCCTTCTCTTTTTCGCTCTCTTTGATGGTTTCCTGTACCGCTGAGGCGTTATCAGTACCAGCCTGTATAATCTCAGCTTGGTCATCTTGGTGAGCGATTACAGCCTCTTTTTCCTTTACTTTCTTTTTCTGCTTCTTTACCTGTTTCTTGCTAATTCCCAAAAGAAGTGAAAGTATGGCGATGATACCACCGAGAACCCATGCGATATTACCCCCTAACAGTTTCAATATCTCCATCATTTTTTCAACCCCTTTACAAGATCATACCCAAATACGGATACACC
>CAYQKA010000115.1:0-2563 GCA_964418055.1 uncultured Planctomycetia bacterium
TCAATTACTTTTGCGATTTTTTCGTCTGGCATTTCTTCTTCTCCTTGATTGTGATGCAGTCGATTGACAACATTATTGGCTTGATCTCTCCGGCCTTGAGAGAGTAACCGGTCCACTTACGAAAATCTTCAGGACAGAGGTCTCCGGCGATCAGTCCATTAAATCGGCTTTCTTCTGGGATTGTTTCATTCCCAACCCACCCACCTATAAACTCGCCGTCACACACAAAAACCGGTTTCTCTCTCCAATTCCAAATTGAATAGCAGTCGAAATCAGCCCCGTGCTTGGTGTTATCTCTTGTGACCCAGACCCTTCGTTTCATATTTTCTCCATTTGTTTTAGAATTTTTGCAGTTTCGTCAAGAACCATTCCTTCGAGTCCTGTTCTCCAACTAATTCGCGATCTTCTTTCGCCCTCACTTCGTCGCCATAAGCCCTCTCTATGCCCACGCCGGAGCCATCATAATATTTCCACCATAACACCCAGATAAAACTTGGCGGTTTCATATTTGCCTCCTCATTCATCCTCCTCGTCTCTCTTTATTCCTTCGTCCACTAGCTCCTGTGCTAAATTATAAGCTGTCACGGCTGCTGCATTCAAGTCAGGGCCAACCAGTCCCCTCTCTATCATCCCATCTATTATTCTCCCAGCAAAATGATCCCTGAGACTCATCCCTGATTCAACCCAATCGCCTTTATCGCTCCACGGGAAAGCACTCCCGCCATTCCTGTCTGTTATTACATCTCCAATCATTTTCTTCACCTCCGGTTTTTATTGTGGAACCATCCTATCATAGCCGTAAAGAAAAATCAAGTTAAATCTCTGTTCGCGACCGGGGGATATGATTCTCCGTATTTATCTAACCCAACCTTTTCAAAATAAAACTCATAATATTCAACCTCTTGTGAGTCTTGCATAATTTCTCTGAACAACTCAAGGCTCCTATCCCACTTAATATGGTTACAACCCCGACAACAGGCGCACATATTTCGCTTCGTTCCATTCCCCCCTTTCGACCTCGGAATAATATGGTCCCAAGTTATTATTAAATCGACGAGTTTACATCCACAATAAAAACATCTTCCATTTACTTCTTCCAAAAGTTTTCTTTTTGTTCCTTTTGCTAATTGCATTATTCACCTCCGGCTTTAGTTTGAACCACTCTATCAAAATAGTAACTATAAAACAAGTGTTTTTTATACCCTCTTTCTTTGTCTTATTATTTATCTTATTCTTATTCCTAGTCCTTAGCACCTTGCAAGGGGCTAGCTAAGGTCCTTGATTTAATCTAAAACACCTTTTTTTACACCTCTCGTTTTTTTCGTTATAATTCGGAGGAAACTGGAACCGATTCCCCTGTAATTTTATATGACCTAAAACAATAATGACAGTCTGGACAAAATAAATAAAGCCAAGAATCAACAATCAATGTTGCTGGTGAGACTATTTCTCGACAAAGACTACACATCCTCGGCAACTCTTCACTCCATTTAATATCCCCAAAATAGGGAAATAGAAAGTCTGGAATTTTTTCCGAGCGTGTTTCTGGGAACAGGCTTTCATAGATTTTACGGTCCATATCCTTTCTCATCTTAGCGCCTATTTTATTGGTAAACCGATGAATTTCATCCCACGAAGGTATATTATATTCTTCCTTTTTCATTAATAAACCGAGCTGTGTAATCCGTCCTTATACAAAACCAATAGGCACTCTTTGCAAATAGTCCATTTCACACCATCTATTTTAATTAGTCCAACTAATACCATCTTATCACACTTAGGACACCACACGCTTGCATAACCTTCTTGCCATTCAATATCCCCCAAATATGGAAAAAGTCGCCCCATAAACTCCCCCCCTTGCTCCCCCGATTGACCCCCCTTTATCCCCCCTGTTATATTAGCCGGACCTCCTGCGAATCTTGGAGTTGACATATCAAAATCTGATGGAGTCACATTAGCCGTAGTCCTGAAGGCTCGTGTCATAGCATCACCAGCAGCCCCAGAGGTCACACCACTTGACCAAACTTGGTTAATAATTTGAGATGATATCATTTCCCACTCTTCATTCGGTCAGCCTGCCGGTTAATAAATTCTTGTATGTTGAACCCGGGCTCCTTCGCTGCAAAAGAACACTCATCTTCGGCTTTCTTTATCAGCAACTCCTTTTTGTTTCCTCTCAATGAAGGAAGACTCCCTATTTTTCCTGTTATAAAACTTCCTTTGAATCTTTCCTTTCTCTCTTTAGGAGTTTCTTCTCCAAATCTCTCTTTATAGGAACCCTCGGGATATAAATTTCGGAAGTCACATCCCTTTGCAAGTCCGAGAGCAGCACAAATTCTGTAGAGAAAATCTCTCTTCACGCGGAAGTCTGAGTCGTCAACCATCTGTGCTGTTTCTTTTAGCACACCAGAACATATGTTAGTCTCAACAGATAACATCTTCCAGCCTATTCCCTTCTCTATCATAGCGGTCTCTATCTTTCCAAGACCCCACTCTTCCGGCGGAATTTTCATTCGTTTAGTGAAATAAATGATGCTATTAAGAGTCATAGACGACTTGA
>CAYQKA010000116.1:0-2542 GCA_964418055.1 uncultured Planctomycetia bacterium
CTAAGTGGTTCAAGGAAATGTGTGAACACAACGAAGTTCCGTTTGTCAAGTGTCCCGACTATGACAATGTTTCAAAGGTTGTTGCCGACGCCCTCAATGAGATCGCCTACAGAGACGATCGTCAGATATTCGACGGGAGATCGAGGGAATTTTACAGCAATAGACCGAGGCTCAATGTGACGCTCACCTTTTACGACGAGATCAAACGACCCAAGAGACCTATTCCTTCTTTTTCGGCCAAAGGCGAAAAAACTCCAAGAACTTAGCCACCCACTTATCATCCTGTGGGTTAGGAGTCAGCCGGGCTATAATAGCAAGACCGGTCAAAACCATGACAGCACCAGCGGCCATCTCCTCAAGATTTTCAATTATATACGTTAGAATTTCCACTTTAACTCTCCTTCGCCGATTTCTACAACCTTCTTTATACCATCGGCTTTTTTGTTCTTTGTTCCGAATATCAAGTCCAATAATAACTTGACAACGTGAGCCACCACCGGCACCCAAAGTTTAGCGTAATCTTCTGATTTTAAACTCATCTCGTCACTCCTTATTTAATATTATATATCTTTCTAGTTCCGGCAACAAAATTAGTGTCGGGTGAGTCCCACACATCCTGCGGACTCGGAACCTTTAAACTCAAAGTGCTTGGAAAAATATCGTGATGAATCTCACGTTGGAGCCACCCCCAGCCATCATCCACTTCAGCAGAACAAATCAAAATCTTTTTTTGTTTTTCTTCCGGAATCGAATACCAAGGACCATTCTTCAGGAAAGGAATCGAGTTCCTCATTACACTGGTTATCAACATAGGAATGAGTACCGGAAAATCATATTTGGTTCCAGCCAAACTCTCGTGATACAACTGACACTTCCGTTCTGCTGTACGCCTTATTTCGTCGTTGGGAAACAACCCATCCCTGAGCTTCAAGATAGTAACTCTTGCATCTCCGGCGATATATTTATTGAGATACCCGCTGATTGGAGTATATTTATGTTCAGGATAGACTGCTTCACTAACGGTTCTTCCATCAGCCATGACTTGTGCAACGTGGGACAACCAAGCATAGTGACCATCATATCCTGAAGCCGCCACTATCACAGCCGAGATAATTGATTTTTCCCGAGACGCAAGAATCTGAAAGGGCTTGATATCTTCTCTTCTGATAACACCATAATCGAAGTGCCAGCGACGGTGTTCTTTACGACGGTGATAACCATTCTGATTTCCTCGTGGATCAAATTTCATGCTGAATATCCCACTGTAATAGAATTTAAAAATGGAATAGTGCCATATTTTGTTCCACGAGATAGAGTCACCTTCATTTTTAAGTATCTCCCTGCTGCACAGGTAGTGATATCAGTAGTGGTTGTGGCTGGAGTCCACGGGTCAGCCGGATCAGCCCTTGTTGAGAATTCAATAACAGGAGCATTGGCGTCAGGGGCAAGATAAGACCACATTTGATTTTTGTTAATTTTTCCGCTACACCTTGAAAATCCTGCGCCAGCTTGAGTTGGTCCAGTTGGAAGTGTGCTGGTTAAAGGAAATTCTCCCTGATCTATATTTCCTGGAATTACCTGATGTCCAGTGGTCCCATAAAATCCAAGAGTTTGAGTATACCATTTATTGAGTTGTAAATAGGCATATTGTCCTCCTGCATCATAATAAGACTGGTTTAGATAGCCACCTGTGGGTATAGCTCCCCCAAGAAAAATGGCGAGTCGAGGCGATGACCATCCTCCCAAACACTTCACAAATCCCAAGAGATAATTGAGATTATCTACACGTCTCATGGTTTGTCCAAAATAATGACCTTTCTGCTGGTCAGTCCAGGTATTTTTATCATAGACAACCGGAGGATTTCCCACTATTCCTGTCATTTTCCAATCGGTAAGAATAGTGTAGTCGTTATAATGTCCACCGGCGGCTTCATCCATCAACCCATCAACAGTGGCGAATATACTTGTATCATCCGCAGAGGCACTAAACACCATTTGATGATTTGCCGAGTCATAAGCATATCCTCCGAGATTAAGAAAACTTTCAATAGTTGTAAACGTGTACCTTCCTATCCAAGTGTAGTCACAATGGTCAAGGAAGAACATCTTACTATCCAGATCGGAAGCAGATGTTGAACTTAACCATCTCGTATCCGCTGAACCTGAATCAAATATGTACTCCCTATAACCGGTCAAGCCAAGTAATTTTGTTTGAAGAACTTCCATATTGTGAGGAACATACACCCCCCCGTCTTCAGCATCAAAGTCGTCCCAATCATCCTTCCCCGCCCAAGTATGAGACAGAGTAAAAGGAATGATTGTAATATCACTGGTGAAGCCGGACGGGTTTAGATTGATCGAAGTTATTTGCCCCATAATAGGAGATGAGCTGGATGGTTCTGTAATAGACACCCTATTGGAGAGTTCTATCGAAGGAAGATATTCCGCCTTGATAACCACAGAAGTCGGGGCAATGTTGTATCTGTTATAATATGCTTGAGCCATTATCTGCGCCCAACCGCCTGTATAGCGGTCCAAGACA
>CAYQKA010000117.1:0-2526 GCA_964418055.1 uncultured Planctomycetia bacterium
AGATATAGCACCCCTATAGTGCCACTTTTTTTCTTATTAGCCACATACTGTTTTGTGGTATTATATAGAAAACATTGCAAGAAAGAATAGAATAAAAAATGACAATAGTATTAATTATATCAATTTGCCTAATATTATTTATCTATTTTGGATACCCGCTTAGTCTTTATAGAATGAATTTTATGAAAAAAGAAAAAAGAAACTATAAAGAAATTACGCCAAAGGTCTCGATCTTCATACCGGCTTATAATGAAGAAAATGTTATAGCGGACAAAATTAACAATTGTTTAAAATTAGAATATCCTTTTGATAGTTTTGAAATATTGGTATTAACCAATGGCTGTACTGATAAAACAGAAGAAATTGCTTCATCTTTTGTAGATAGTAGACTAAAGGTTATAAACTTCAAAGAAAAAGTAGGAAAGGTAGCTGCCCTAAATCACGCGGTGCCAAATTCAAGCGGAAGCATTTTATTATTTACGGACGCTAACGCTTTCTATAAAAAAGATGCTGTAAAGAGGATGGTTAGAGCATTTAACAACCCTAAAATAGCTGGTGTCTGTGGATGTTTAACATATAATGATGGCACATCTGAAGTTTCTTCTGATGTGGAGACGGTATACTGGAAGTATGAGAATAAAATTAAAGAATTGGAGTCAACTGCAAATACTCTTGTGGCAGCTAATGGATCTATATATGCTATAAGGCGAGAATATTACGAATCAATTGATGAGGATTTAGCTGATGATTTTGTTATTCCCATAAGAATTGCGAAGGCTAGAAAAAAACTTATATTTGAAAAAAAAGCTGAAGCTTATGAAAAACTTCCCGAAAAGCAAATAGAAGAATTTGGCAGAAGAGTTAGAATAATAAATCAAGGATATAGAGCAACTATTAAGAATGGTAAAGAAATAATTCAAGCCGGGCCACTTTTTGTGTATGAATTTTTATGTCATAAGGTATTGCGTTGGTTAGTGCCAGTTTTTATGATTCTTATTTTTATGTCCAACATATTTTTATTGAACCAGTCATTTTACAGATATTTGTTTTATTTGCAGGTTATATTTTATATGTTAGCACTTGTTGGCATATTTAAAGGAGATAGAATTAAAATAAAATTAATAAAAGTAATAGCATACTTTTGTTTATTAAATGCAGCCGCTTTAATAGGATTGTTCAGTTTTTTATTTAATATAAAATATATAACTTGGGAAAAAGCTAGTTCTACGAGGTAACCAATATGAAACTAATTTATTTTTTGGCTTTTATTGTTAGTTGTATTTTTTCACTAATCCTTACTCCTTTTTTTCGTCATATGTCACTAAGAAAAGGGTTTGTTGATAAGCCTAATAAAAGAAAGGTTCATAGAAAAGAAATACCCAGTTTGGGTGGGTTGGCAATTTTTGCGTCTTTCCTATTGGCTGTTGTGCTATTTATAAAAATGGCAAACCTCATAATTAGCCCAAAAATAATAGGACTTTTTATTGGGTGTATTATTTTAATTGGTATGGGTATTTATGATGATCTCAAAGATATGCCAGCTGTAATTAAACTTGGCGGACAGGTGTTAGTTGCTTCTATTGCTTATTTTTGTGGTTTTAGAATAGAGGAATTTTTTGGGTTTGAGGTAAACACAGTTTTTCTAGAGATTAGTTCCTTCTTGGTAACAATATTTTGGATAGTTGGAATTATCAATGCAATCAATTTGCTGGATGGGCTAGATGGTCTTGCTTGTGGTATATGTTGCATTGTTGCTTTATTTTTATTTATGATATCAATAGCTAACCAAAATTACTGGTTGTTAATATTCACGTCTATATTGGCTGGCAGTTGTCTTGGATTTTTGCCGTATAATTTTCATCCCGCAAGTATTTTTATGGGGGATACTGGTAGCATGTTTTTAGGGTTTATATTATCATTACTAGCTATAGAAAGCTATCAAAAGAGTACAACTTTTATTGCAATCTTAGCGCCGATTATAGTGATGGCTGTTCCATTGATAGATACCTTGCTGTCTGTGTTGAGGCGTTTGATTAAGAAAAAACCATTGTTTAAAGCTGACAAAAATCATATACACCATCGGCTTTTAATAAAGGATAAGTCTCACGTTAGAGTTGTTTTAACGCTTTATTCCGTAACTTTCTTTTTTGGGCTTATTGCTTTAAGCCTCAAAGATATTAAAGGCATATATATGATTATTGCACTTGTGATGGTGAGCTTGGTTACTTTTAGATGGATAAAAAATTCAGGTTTTTTGGATGCCGGAAAAAACTAAGTAGATTTTATGATAAAAAATGCCTTTTTTTTATTTCTCAATGTTATTAAAATAGATCTTAAGCTTTTAAAAGATTACCCTCGAATTTTCATACCTCTAACACTTAGAGCCCTCGTAAGCCTTGGGGTTCTTTGTCTTATATATATATCGCCGTATTATCCTTTTAAAAAAATATTAGGGCCTCCAGTAATAGAGTTTTTTGGTTCTAAATTTTTACATTATCCGCACAATTTTACTATTCTGCCCATAAT
>CAYQKA010000118.1:0-2525 GCA_964418055.1 uncultured Planctomycetia bacterium
CAATTTTTGGTGGAGAGTAAAAGCTGTAGACTTGGCGGGTAACGAAAGTCTATGGAGCGATGCGTGGAAATTGAATGTCGACAACACTATCCCCTCCGTACCAGCGGCCATACTAACTGCCAACAGCGTTACCGTCCCAAACAATGGCTATACCAATTCCAATACCTTCACCTTCGATTTATCATCTTCCTCCGACACAACTCGCTACCAATTAAGATACTGGAATGACATTACAGGTTCATCTTACAAAATAGGTACTCCATGGAACCCAACTAACCTCGCAGGATATTCGAGTTCACTTGGTGTCTACAACGATCATTTCTCCCAAGGTGAGGGAGTACACCACTTTGCTTTTAGCGCCTGTGATGCTGCGGGTAACTGTTCAGTATACTCAACTTCATTTGAGGTAACATATGACACAACATCTCCCACGAGCGAAATTACTAATCCAGACGGTGGCATTTCCAACACAGTTTATTTAAACGACTGGGATGGAATAGTGAGTGGGACTAGTGACGATGAGAATAGTGGCGTAGCTAAAGTCTGGCTCTCTATTCAAAGAGACAACGGCACCGGCGATTATTGGAATGGAACTAGCTGGCAGGCTATGGAAATCACTTTTGAAACCACTTATGATGGAAATGCAAATAGCAATTACGACTGGACTTATAATTTCTTGCAAGCTTTGATTGATAATGGAGAAGATGACGGTGGTGATATCTCAGAGGATTCTTATCTAGTGACTTCTCACGCAGAAGATAATGCGGGAAATGTAGAGAATACCTCTCAATTAACCATTATCGTCGATCGCACTATTCCGGAAGTCAGTTTAACTGTTGATCCTGATCCCGCCGATGGAGCTAATAGTTGGTATAAAACTAGACCTACCGTGACTTTAACAGTGACAGATACTAATTATGATTATTTAGAATATTATTGGAATAATGAGCCTTGGATTAAAATTACCAGTTCTACCCATCCCACACAAATTCCTAGCGAAGGTACACACAGACTTTATTATCGAGCTATAGATAAGGCAGGCAATGAAGCTCCTACAGATATCGGTATCAAAACCCTTAGTTGGGATGAGACCACCCTCAATGAAGGTCCACAAAATATTTCAGTTAGTCCCAATCCTACCAGTGGCACTACTGCCACAGTCTCTTGGGATGCTGCTAGCGACGGAATAACAATCGATAGATATGAAATTATCTGGCAGCTAGATGGCACTAGCACTCAACATAGTAAAACAGTCAACTCAACTACTTTTGAGACGGAAATTGATCAATTAACAGAGGGTAAATGGAACATTAAAGTCAAAGCTTATGACGGCGTAGGTAACAGCAAAGAAGGCAGCGTCACGCTAATGGTAGACAGGACAGCCCCCAACTCTCCAGTTCTTACTTTAGATAGCACCGACGTAGGCACTGCCAATTTAAGCTGGAATGCAGTTGATGATGCCGAAGAATACTTAATTTTCTACGGCATAACCAGCGGTGATTATATCTATGGAGCAAATGTGGGTAATGTCACTAGTTACACCGTCCAGGGATTGGGAGCAGGTAACTACTACTTCATCGTCAGAGCTAAAGATGCAGCAGACAATCAAAGTGGCAACTCTAATGAGGTTAATACCGGCGTTATTGCAGGAGTTCCGGGAGCAACGCCAGGTGGTCCAGCCGAAGGTTTTATTCCAGCCGGTGAGGTCCAAGGCGCAGCCACAGAAGAGACTGAATTCGGAGGAGAAATAGTTCAACCAGAGGGTAAAGTGCAGGGAATTAGCGACACCACATCTTGGCTTAAATATAATTTGCCTTGGATACTTTTGATTTTGCAGGCAGCATTTATTTTATTAGCAGATAATTTAATGCGTCACAAGCGAGGTCTTCTGAAACATTTCATCACTCTATTAGTCACAATTTTGGCAATTATAATTTTTAATAAGTTGATAGATCCGGATGTTTATTCACCAGGATCAGTCATGATTTTATTAACAAATGGCTTTACTTGGATTTCTGTTGGACTGGCACTTCTATCAAAGGCTTTTAGTTACGCTTTCGTCGAGGAGATAACCAGCTAGTAATTTTTTTAGCCCATCTTTCCGCCCAATCATCCACCCGTAATTTATCAACTATCAATTGAGATCCTTCTCCATCCATGTGTCCAGCCACAGAGGAAATAGTTGCGCTTGAGACTTTAAGCTTCATTTTAATTTCTTTATAAGATTTATTTTGATCTAACATCCAGATAATTCCTAAGCGTTTAGCAAAAACACTCTGTTCAGTTTTAGTTAAAAAAGATTTTAAAAAGGTTCGACATTCATCAGGGCGACGTAAGTCTGATAATAAAGTCACAAATTGTTGAGTAATCTTTTGTTGTTGTTTCCTGGAGAGTTTTTGACTGGAGGTTTGCATTAATTATTTTTTCTAAGTCTTTCAAACTGATCGTTATTATACCAAATTAAATCAATTTTTTTTGAGTAAAGAAATTGAGATTTCTAGTATCAAAACAATTATCAGCAATCC
>CAYQKA010000119.1:0-2500 GCA_964418055.1 uncultured Planctomycetia bacterium
ATATGAAGGGTCGCTATATGAACGTGCCATAATAATCAATCCTCCTTTTAGGTTGATGTAACATGTAAAATTCTTGTCTCTCCGTCGCCAGAGTAGTCCCAAGTCTTAACAAACCCAAGTAGTGCATACCAAGCAGTTGCCTGGTCACGACCAAAATCTTTAGGTATGTCAATTCTGATTTCTTCAGGTACTACAATGCCTTCACGAACAGCATCTGCACCAAAGAAAACAGCTTCACCATAATATGTTGCAAGTACATTTGAAAGGACATTAGTCTCTTCTATAAATCTTGCACCGTAATACTTACCAACTTCACCCATCGCCAAAGGTTCCATAGTTGTGTTTTGAGCTTTCGCTTCAAAAAAGTCGTACAATCCACGAATGGAGTTTGTAGCGGCAACACAAATATATTCGCCATTAACTTTAGGTATGTTGAGAGTTTTCATTCTATCAACAATGTCTCTTACATTCTTATCAGACATATTAGCTACCGCTGCTGCTGGAGCCGTTCCTGCTGACGCAAATGAAGTTGTTGCAGTATTAACACAAGTTACTTTGTAATCTGAAGTCTGGAAATGTGTAGCTACAGCTGAGTCTAAGACTACAGCCATATCATTTCTCAAAACAGTCGTTACTGCATCAGGTACACTTACTTCTGCAAGTGTTTTGGCTTTTAGTGTATAAGGAATACTATTACCATATTCATTAACCACTAAAGAACCCTGTGTTATCGTATAATTCGTCTTGGGGATAGTAGATGTTTCAGACAATGTTCCACCAGCTGTTGATATGTTTGAGATTTTATCAAACAAAACTGTATCGCCACTGTTCTTACCATGTGCAGCTTCAATGTCAGTAAACTGACGAAATCTCTGCATGGTTTGAGCAGCGTGTCTTACTTTTTTACTGAGTTCATCAGAACCCATATATCCACCAAGAGAATCAGTTACCCATAATTGCTGTGCCATAATTATCTCCTAGTTCTTAAACATATTTCCAAGCGTTGATGTCTTTACGTTCAGAAATAGCATCCCTCACCTTATCTGAATCTTTTTTAAGTCCAGCATCCTTTTTAACGGGGTCGGACTTGATAGTCTTACCGCCTGAAGGTGATGAGGTTTTTCTCTTAAGTTTTTTTACCTTCGTTTCGAGCGTTTTCTCTTTTGGAGATTTTTTAGATTTAGCTGATTTCTTCTTCTTAGCAAGAATACGTTTAAGAGCATCTGCTACTGCTAGACTCATACCGTTCTCTTTTTCTCTATACCCATGATTGGTGTATAATTCTTTTGCTAGTCTATAGAGTAAACTGTCACCGTCAGTAAGATTTAGGTCTTTGTTAGAATCTGGATAGAACTCTATATCTTGGTCTGTCAGATGTTCGTTCATTGAAACGATAGTCGTCCATTCAACCTGTGCTTTGCGTTGTGCCTCTAGTTGCTGTTCTTCTTTAGCTTTATATTTGGCTTCAACTTCAACTGCCTTAGCGTTAGATATGTGTTCCATTATTTCTAATTCTAAAGCGGTGTTACCTTCGTTCCTAGCCTTATCCAAAGCTTTAACAAGTTGGTCTCTAGTATACTTTGGTTTGTCTAGTTCCTTCTCAGGTTGATTCTTTAATTCCTTATTCTCTTTTTCCAAATCATATAACCGTTTAGTTAACTTATCTATACGTTTATCTACACCAGTTCTCTTAGACTCTTCGTCCTCGGATTCATTAGTTAGTAAACCTTCAATATCATCTTCTAGTGGTTTTGATTCTTCAGCTTCTTCGTCAGCTATATCTTCTAACTCGTCAGAAGATTCTTTTTGTATATCGTCCTCAGTTTCTTCAGTTGATGAATCTGAAAGAGGTTCGGATGATTCCTCGTCTTCTTCTACTGGCTCGGCATCTTCAGCAGTTACATCGCTTTCAATCATATCTCTGACTTCAGCGTTCATAACTTTTTCTGAAGGTTTTGGAGCTTCAGTAGTTTCATCAGTCTTTATTTCTTCAGCCATTACAGCCTCCTTTGCAGGGTTTATCAAAAGTTCCCAGAAACTTACACCATTTTTTTAGAGCTTGGAGAACTCTTTTTATTTTTAGTTGTGACTTTCACAACGTTTTCTTCTACTTCAACTTCTTTTAGTTTTTTATTAGTTACCATACTATCGTCTTGTTTGGGCTCTTTGTATGGTAACTCTAATTCTTTGACTATTGCAACTGTTTCTTTTGTTGGTTTAGGTTGTATGCGTGTTAGCTTGCCTTTGTCTTTACAAGTAATACATAACCCATCTTCGTCAGGATATGTGCCATGCTGACAAGTTTTGCACCAACAACGACCAGTATCCTCTAGTTTGGGATATTCTTCTATTGGTATTGATGTTGTATTCCCAGTTAATGTATCGTGCTTAATTCCGTTCTTACAATTTGGACATACTAAATTAAGTATTCTTTCTGCCATTGCTTTCCTCCTTGAGCGTTAATTCCGCTTTTGTTAACTCCTCACAATTAGTACCACAT